>DAOTUH010000131.1:0-13875 GCA_034437255.1 Anaerolineae bacterium | reverse complement strand
GGTGAGGGGACGTACACGCTCAAGACCCGTGCTATTGACAGCGTGGGCCATCGCGAGTCGCCGTCCACGGTTTACACGCTCTACGTCGATGCGACGCCGCCCAACGCAACCACTTCGATTGCCGACGGCGCTATCCTAGCTGCGAAACCGCATCCTGCGAAACAACATACCTGGCTCGTGTCGCTGACGGGTACGGTCACCGATCCCGATCTGAGTAGCGACGATCCGGGCAGCGGCGTGAACCGGGAGTCCATCCGCGTGACACTGGTAGGTCCGGACGGAGCGCCCGCCGGTCAGGGGCCGGCGCCGGTGGAAAGCATAGGCGACAGTTGGAGCGTCGACTATCTGCTGACGGATGCGCCCACGGGTCGTTACACCTTGCGCGTCACCGCTGAGGACCTCATTGGCAACGCCAGCACCACCGACGTGGCGACCTTTTCCGTTGATGGCTCCCCGCCGGACATGGAGTTGGACGCACGAGATGTCCCCACCGGCACGCTCAACGGCGTCAACCGGCTGCAGGGATGGGTCAGCGAGCAGACGCTGCCTCCCAACGCCTTGCTACGCCTACACTTCGAGGAGGAGGCGGGCGCCGGAAGCTTCTACGACGCCACGCACCGCGGGCACGACGGTGAATGTGTCACTGCTGATACCTGCCCGCAGGCCGGCGAGATCGGTCAATACGGCGCGGCGCTCGGCTTTGATGGTGTGAATGACTACGTCACCATTGCCGATTCACCGGACTTTGATCTCGGAGATGGTCCCTTCGCTCTTAGCCTCTGGGTCCGACAGGAAGATGCCGTCCGTGGCGATCTGCTGACGTGGAAAAACAATGTCGGCACCGACGTTTTCAACGTCTTCTTGTCTCCGAGCGGGACCGTGCGCGCCTACCTGATGGTTGATGGCAGCGGTGGCCTCGTCATATCGGATGGCGGTACTGCCAGCCTCGGTGCCTGGCACCATCTCGCTATCGTCCGCACCGGCGATACGCTCGTGAGTTACCTCGATGGCGTAGCGAGTGGTTCTGGCACAACCACCGCCGACCTCGATGCCATCGACGCGGGCTCCAAAATCTGGCTGGGCAGTAACCGTCGCAACTCAAGCGGCATACCCTTCAACGCGTTCCCGGGCCGACTGGACGAGGTTGCATTCTTTGATCGCGCCCTCACGCTCGACGAAATCCGCGCGCTTGCTCAGACAAGGACGTCCGGCGTGGCTCAGGCGCAGGTTGCCTTCACACCTGTTTTGCCGGGTTCGTCCTTCCACAACAATCCGCCCCCGGTGGGACAGGTGCTCCATCTGCCTTTTGATGACATCGCTGATGAGAACAACCTCTTGTCCTTTGCTGATATCTCTGGTAACGATTATTACGGTGCTTGTGATGGCGCCAGCTGTCCCATGGCTTCGGTGGACGGGCATCTGGGGCGCGCGGCGCGCTTCGACGGCGTGGACGATACGGTGATGGTGAGCGACGTCGCTTTTGATGGCGACATCACCGTTGCCGCCTGGGTCTATCCCGATGGTGGGTCCCAAGGTCGCGCCAACCTGGTTGAGAGTTGTGGGCTTGATCTCAACTTATCCCCTGAATCGGGCACGAATTACACAATCCAGGCAGTAACGAGTAACGGGACGCTTGATGTGGTGCAGAATTTGCCTCAGCATAAGTGGGTTCACCTGGCGGCTACCTACGACGGTACGACCCTGCACATGTTCCGCGATGGCGCGGAGATCGCTCAGAAGGCCATCACCGGTGCGCCCTTTGCCTGCACCGACGCTGTCACGATGGGCAGTGGCTTCACCGGTCGCCTAGATGGAGCGCGTCTCTTCGACCGCGCTCTTTCCACAGCCGAGCTGCGCACGCTCTATCTCGGTGCCAGACCCGTGCTGCACCTGCCGCTGGACGAAGCCTATGCTTTCCACGGCAGCACTATGGTCGATCTCTCCGGCTGGCGGCAAGATGGTATCTTCTACGCTCCCGGCGCTACGTCAAGCCGTGCCGTGCCGGGCATCGTCGGCCCCCATGGCCTCAACCTGGTTGGCGGCGACCGCTTTATCAGCGTGGCGGATAGCCCCGCGCTGGATCTTGATACCTTTAGCGTGGGCGGCTGGGTCATGCCCTACTGGAAGTCCTCGAAACCGCAGCCGCTGCTGACTAAGCGAGGCAGCGACGGCGAGAACTATGGGCTGTACATCAACTATCCAGATTCCCCGTATGGCGATGGTTACGTGCGATTTGCTTTCGGGGATTGCACGACGCGCCGTACCTTCGACAGCTTGGGCACGCTCAACTGGCGACATTGGAACCACGTGATGGCGACCTATGACGGCTCCGAGCTTCGCCTCTACATCAACGGTGTTCTGGATCACGGCGTGGACGTCGCCATCGCGCCCTGCTGGAACAATGAACCGCTTAGAATTGGCGGTGGCAGCTCGTCGAATGCGCTGCTGCCTTTTGCCGGTCGCATAGATGATGTCCGCGTCTATCCGCGAGCGCTTTCCACGACGGAAGTCCGGGCGCTTCACCGCAGCCGCTGGCGCACGGCGTCCACCGACGTCGGCGCGGACCTGGCTCCCTGGTCGCTGCCCGTGCCTTCTGGTCTTGAGGGCATCTATCAGCTGGATCTGCAGGCGCGCGACCTCAGTGGCTACAGTAGCGTTTTGGGCGAGAACGTCTGGCAGGGAGAGGTAGACACGCTTGCCCCGCGCCTCACGCTCAGCCGCACGCTTGCGGGCGATATCTACCGCTATACCGCCACGGCGCAGGATTTCAACCTCACCGAAGAGGGATTGGTCTTGCCCTGCGGCGTGCCGCTCACCACGACCCAGACCACCTTCGACGCGCCCTGGTATCGTACGCTTACCGGCCCCTATGACCGTCTCTTTGGGTTCTCCGCAGCCTGCGAACTTCCGGCCTGGGCTACCAGCGGCGAGGTGAGCGCCTACGACACGCGCGGGTTGGCGCAAGACGTTATTCTCTCCGGTACGCACGCTTACGTCAGCGACGGTGAGGCAGGCCTGCTTGTCCTCGACATCAGCGACACGTTGGCTCCAAGACGTGTGGCGAGCTATGATATGCCGGGAACCGCGCGAGGTATATCTTTTGCGCAGCCCGCTCCCGCACATACCGCTCGAGCTATTGAGAAACCGGCGCGAAAGGCGGAAGCAGCCACAGCAGCGGAGCCCGAAGGCGCTGCTCCAGTCTCGGCACAACTGATTCGTCGTTCTGCTTCGATCTGGCCCGCGTCTGCATTCCAATCTCCGGTTTTCCAGCCGTACCGGGTGCCGGCAGATGCCCCGATTCTGGCTCCCGATCTACAGGCTACCTGGGATAACATGGTCACAGCGGTAGATGTTGACCCGGCGGCCTCGCAACTTAACACGCCGTTTAGCATCACCGTCACCGTCGCCAACTCCAGCACGACTGGTTCCGATGGCGGTCTCGATCTCTGTCTCTACTTTGATCGAGAACCAGATACGTGTTCAGGATGGACAGGATCATGGATGTGCGAGCCGGGGATCTATCTGGATTTTCCCGGCAGCTCTCAGACGATCACCTTCACACATCCGGGCTTCGCCACGGCGCGCATGCGTGATCTCTACGCCTATCTCGATCCCCTGTGCAACGACGATGATGCCGACGCATCCAATGATCTTTACGGCCCCGTGACCATCACGACGGGCGACGTCTTCACGGTGACTACCACGGGCCCGACGGGCAATGGCGCATTCATCGCCCGCAATGACGTGATCTCCGCGACGTTCAGCCGCGCGCTGGATATCTCCACGGTCACGTCCCGCACCTTCGCCGTCTACGGTGAAGGGACCGGCTTCTACACCGGCACCTACACGTCCGGCTCGATAACCTTTGACGCTGCGCAGGATTTCAGGCCCGGCGAGCGGTTGCGTTTCAGCTTGAGCGACGGGCTGCGCGCCACCGATGGCGGGATTCTGCAATCCTACGCCTGGCAGGCGCGGGCCGAAACTCCTGCCGGGACAGCGTTTTTGACGGCGGGTCAGGTGCTCTCCCCGGCCGGCGCGGCACCCTGGCCCATAGACGTAGCCATGGGTGATCTGGACGGTGACGGTGATCTTGACGCCGTCATCGTTGACAACAACCAGCCAAGTCATATCTGGATCAATGATGGCGGCCTGCAGGGGGGCACGCCGGGCAATTTCACCGACAGTGGACACACCATTGGCGTCACCCAGACCCAGGCTGTGGCACTGGGCGATCTGGATGGCGACGGCGACCTCGATGCTTATATCGGGCGCGCTAGTACCGACCCCTGGGTTGTCACCCGCGATCAGATCTGGTTCAATGATGGCGGCGTCTTCACCGACACCGGGCAGAGCCTCAGCGAGTCGGATACCTGTGACGTGGCGCTGGGCGATCTCGACGGTGACGGCGATCTTGACGCCTTCGTAGCCAGAGGTTGCCTGGCCGGCGCCACCGACAATGAGATCTGGTTAAACCAGGGCAACGGCGTCTTCACGCAAACGGTCGGCTTGCTTTACGAGGGGCAGACCTTCGCCGTGGCGCTGGGCGACGTGGACAACGACGGTGACCTTGACGCCGTGACCGGTAACTACGGCTGGCAGGTGGGCTCTTCGCTCAAACTGTGGCTTAACGACGGCATCGGTCAATTTGTGGAGACCACGAGCCTTGAGGAATTCACCTGGGAAGCCCGCGATCTCGCCCTGGCGGATCTGGACGGCGATCTCGACCTGGATCTCGTCGTAGGCACGGGTGTGAACGATCCTAACACCGTCTGGCTCAACCAGGGCGGAACGCAAGGCGGCGCTACTGGCGCCTTCAGCGAGACGGGACAGACCCTCGCCGTATCCACCACCTTCGGCATCGATCTGGGTGACCTGGACGCCGACGGCGATCTGGATCTCTTCGTCGCCAACTACGACGAACCGGATCTCGTCTTCGTCAACGACGGGACCGGCGTCTTCACCGACACTGGTCAGCGGTTAGGCTACAATCCGCCGCCCACAGCGACGTTCTCCGGCGACCGCTCCACGGCCGTGACGCTGGGCGACGTGGACGGCGACGGCGCCCTCGACGCTCTGGTGAGCAGCCCCGCCTCCGACGACGGCGAGCCGCCCCACTTCTGGCTGAACTCGGCCGATTTGCTTATGCCTCAAGATGACAGTTACGCTGTGTTGGAAGACAGTGCCAATAGCTTCGATGTGCGCGTCAATGACGCCGCCTTCAACACAGAGGCGCTCTCTGTCGTCGCCGTGAGTCCTGCCGCAAACGGCTCCACGGCCCTCAGCGGCACCACTGTCGTCAGCTACACCCCCGCTGTGGACTTCAACGGAACCGACGCATTTACCTACACGGTCACCGCCAGCGGCAGTCAGACGGGGACGGCGGCAGTCACCGTGACCGTCTCTCCCGTCAACGATCCGCCGCACTTCACGCTGGGCGCTGATCCTGCTGTGGTGGAAGACGCCGGAGCGCAGGTGCTCGCCGGCTGGGCCACGGACATCCGGCCCGGACCGGTGACGGCAGTTGACGAAGTAAGTCAGGCGCTTACCTTCACCCTGACCAATGACAACGCCGCGCTCTTTGTCCAGCAGCCGGTGCTGAACACCAGCGGCGTCCTCAGTTTCACGTCGTCGGCGGACGCGCACGGTAGCGCCGTGGTCACTGCCACGTTGCAGGACAGCGGGGGCACGGTTGAGGGCGGCCTTGACATGGCAGCGCGTGCTTTCACCATCACCGTGACGCCTGTCAACGACGCGCCGGTGGCGCAGGACGTGGCGCGATCCACAGCGATGAATGCACCGCTGAACCTTGTCCTGGTTCCGACCTACGTCAGCGACGTGGATGGCGACCCCCTCACCATCAGAACCGTGAGCACGCCCACCAACGGCACGGCGTCTACGGATGGGACGTCCACAACCTATACGCCTACGTTTGGTTTCATCGGCACCGACGCCTTCACCTACACCGTGCGCGATCCCGGCGGGCTGACGGATACGGCGATTATTACGGTGACCGTGGGCGGCGCCAACGATCCACCCGACGCCATCGACGATAGTGTTGCGACCGCTGAGGACTCGGCCTTGGTCATCGACGTGCTCGCCAACGATACCGATCCCCAGGGGCAGATCTTGACCCTTGCAGCCGTCGGCGCAGCGACGAATGGCGAGACCGCCGGCGTCAGTAACCAGGTGCACTACACGCCTACGTTGGACTTTTACGGCATCGATGTCTTCACCTACACGGTCAGCGACGGCGCGCTCACCGACACGGCGACGGTCACAGTAACCATCAACTCGATCAACGATCTGCCCACGCTGGATGCGCCGGGCGACGTGTCCCTCGCTGAGGACAGCGGGCTTTATACCGTCGGTCTCACAGGCATTGGTACGGGCGCTGCCAATGAGGCGCAGGTCCTGGCGGTGACAGCCGCCTCGACGGACACCACCATCATCCCAGATCCTACGGTCTCCTACACCAGCCCCAATACCACAGGCAGCCTTTTGTTCACGCCTGTGTACAACGCTTTTGGGGATGTGACGGTCTTTGTCACCGTCACCGACGGCATCTCCGCCACCGTACACAGTTTCCAGGTCACCGTGACGCCTGTCAACGACGCGCCGACGCTCGATGAGCCCTATGATATGGCTCTTAATGAGGATGCCGGTCAGCAGACGGTGTTTCTCACGGGTATTGGCATGGGCGCGTCCAACGAGGGGCAGACGATAAGCGTCAGTGCTGTATCCGGTGATCCTACGATTGTTCCGACACCGACGGTGAGTTACGTCAGCCCCGAGGCCATGGGGACGGTTGATTTCGTCCCGGCGGCGAATGCCTACGGTTCCACCGTAATCTCTGTGACGGTCTCTGATGGCCTCTCGGAGACGTTGCGCACCTTCCAGGTGGACATTGCCTCCGTCAACGACGCACCGACTCTTGTTATCGAGGGGCTGACGTCCTTCGGCACGGTCACCGTGCCCGAGGACAGTCCCACCCATACACTGACGATGAGCAACATCACCAGTGGTGCTTTTAATGAGAACCAGACCCTTACCGTCACGGCGCAGACCACGCTGCATCCGGACATCGTTCCCGATCCTGCCATCACCTACACCAGCCCGGATACGACGGGCACGCTGGCCTTCCGCTCAGAGCCTGACGCGGCCGGATCATCCAACATCACCGTGCGCGTTTCCGATGGCATCTCGGAGACGGCGGAGACATTCACCGTCATCGTGTCGCAGATCAACGATCCTCCGACGTTCGATCCCGTTGATGACCGCGTCATAGGCGAGGACGCCCCTGCCCAGACGGTTTACGTTGGCGGCATCGACGATCCTGAGAATAACGGTTCTCTCACAGTGAAGGCGGTTTCCACCAACACGGCGCTTATTCCGCATCCAACGGTTGAATATTATCCCGGCAGCTGGTGGCATGCCTGGCTGCACTTCACGCCCGAGACGGATCAATGGGGCGAGGCGCGCATCAACGTGACCGTCAGTGATCCCAGCGGCGCGGAAGCCACGGAGGCTTTCACGGTGACGGTTGATCCGGTCAACGATCTGCCGACCCTCGATTCGCTGCCCGATCTCGTGGTGGATGCGGGCGCCGGGCCACAGCAGGTGGCGCTGAGCGGCATCAGCACCGGTGCGCCCAATGAAACACAGCCCCTTACCATAACGGCGCGTTCCAGCAACGTTGGCTTTATCCCAGATCCGGTGGTGAGCTACGCGAGTCCGTCTCCTACCGGCACGCTCACCTTCGAACCGCTCGATCGGGGTCGCGTCACGCTTGTCGTCACCGTCACGGACGGAGTGGACGCGTTTGCGCGGGAGTTTGGTGTCACTGTGCTTCCCGTCGGCGTAGAGCCCTATCTCTATGTGGCTGCGAACTACGGCGGCTTGCGTATTTACGAGATGACCAGTCCATCGGAACTGCGTTTCACCGGGGCGATTACCCAGGTGCGAGAATATATTTCGGGACATACGTACATTTACGGCGTCAAAGCCAGGGATGTTGTGGCGCGTGGGGGCTACGCTTACGTTGCCGATATTTATAGTGGCCTGTGGGTGATGGATGTTGTTGATCCGACGGCTCCTCGGTATCTGGCAAAGGTCGAAGGTTCGCAGGCCGTGGCTGTGGCGCTTTCTGAGAATACCCTCTACCTCGTTGATGAGGGAAGAGATCGCCTGTGGACCATGGACGTGAGCAATCCGGCCGAGCCTCTCGTGCTTGGTTCCTATAGCACTGCTTGCCGTCCCTTCGACGTGACGGTACACGGTGACCACGCCTTCCTCGTGGATATGTGTGGGCTGCGCGTGCTCGACGTGACGGCGCCCGCTAATCCTCAAGAGATCGCCTTCCTGCGCTTGAGCGGCGCGCGCGGCATCACCCTGGTCGGCGGCGCGGCCTATGTTGCCAACGGTGATGGGCTCGCCCTCGTGGACGTGCTCGATCCGCTGAACCCCACGCTGACGCGGCGCTTCCAAACGCCCGGAAGCGCCCGTTCCGCCGATACCTTCGTCGCGGATCTGAACGGCACGCCCCAGACGCTGGCCTGCGTGGCCGACTTCAGCAAGGGGTTGCGCATTATCAACACTGATGGCATCGCTGAGGAAGAGGCGACGGCCTGCGATACGGCGGGCAACTGTCGGACGGTAGAGCTTGCCCAGCAACAGATCCTGGCAAGCGCACTGCAGCCGCTGAGTGTTCCCGCTCTGGAGACGACCATCTTGTCACCTGATCCTATCCTGGCATCCACAGATGCCGTTTCTATCAGCGGGCAGACGCGGGCGCTCTCTGCGACTCTGCGTTCTCTGGACGTGACCGTGGACGGTGTGGCGGTCCACACGGAGAGTTGGGCCACAGGAGCGCTCAGTGAGACCTTGTGGAGCATGACGTGGACGCCGCCCGGCGAGGGGCGTTACGCCTTGCACGCCGAGGCAGTCGACTGGGCCGGGAACTCGGCCGAGGACAGCCTCACCGTTCTTGTTGACACGCAACCACCAACACTGACCTTCGCCTCGACGGTGCTGACCCGCACCCATTACCGTTCGCCGCGCAGTGTGCTGCTCACCGGTCCGCTCAGCGACACCGGCGGTGTAGAGACCGTACGCATTTTCGCTGATGCCGACACTCCTATCAACGCTACCGTGCATACGGACAGCTGGCGCACGCCGTGGTATCTTGGACCGGACGCGTTGCCCGATGGCGAGACGTTTACGCTTGCTGCCCGTGCCACCGACGTCGTAGGACATCAGACCACGGTCACCGAGACCGTATTGGTTGATCTCGTGCCGCCTTCGGAGTTGGATACGGTGCTCTCACCTGCTGATCCCGTCATCCGCACATCTGGCGCACCCTTGACGCTCACGTGGAGCGCTGCCACAGATGGCAGTGATGTCTCTGGCTACGACGTTGTCTGGAAGGCCGCCGATGCTTTGACAACGACGGCGACGAGACAGGCCTTCGCAGCGACTGATCCCCGGCAGACGATCTTCACCGCCGGAGAAGCGCAACGGGTCACGGCTGAGCTGGTGGCGCGCGACGTGCACGGTAACGCCCGGCGCGAGACAGTGGGAGCCCGTCTCGTCGATGGGCCGACGACGCCGGACTATATCCCCTTGAGCGCCGATCACTGGCGGTCGAGCGGTTGCACGCTTCTCGGCGTGGATCGCCGCGCTCCGTGGCAGGGCGAACAGCGTCTCTATGCCACCTGGGGCAGCCAGGCCCTGCGCCTGTCCTGGACCGGCGCCAGCTGGAACGCCGATGGCGACCTCTTCGTCACCCTCGATACTGCTTCTGGTGGCACGATCACGGCCTTCAACCCCTACACGGACACCGCCGAGATCACCTTGCCCGGCGGCATGGACGCCGACACTGTCATCTGGGTGCAGGACGCGACTACTGCCGAGCTCTGGCAGTGGGACGGCGCTGCCTGGGTCTTTGCGGCAGATCTCACGTCCGATCACGTCACCGCCACCGGCGATCGCACCGATCTCTATGTGCCCTTCGACCTGCTTGGTATCACCGATCCGGCGACGACGCCGCTGGATCTGTTGGCTTTTGCCAGTGAAGAGGCATCATTGGCGCTCTGGGCTATCTTGCCGGCAGCCAACGGCGTCAACAGCACCAACGCTGTTGAGACAGCGACCTTCGCAGACAGCACGGCATCGCTGCATCTCGATCATGCCTATCATTGGGATGCCTTGAGCGACGGTGTCTGCCCTAACGGCAGCGACGGCTCGCTGCCCATCCGTTACTGCGACACGGATCTGCGCTTTTCGCTCGACGTCGAACCGGCGGGCACAAGCTATGGCTTGCTGGACGACGGTCTTTTCTGGCTGCGCGACCTGTTGGAGAGCTCGCCCGCCGACGTGACCTCGCACCTGGACTTTTTGGCGACGGCGCACCAGCCGTTGGGCCACAATCGGCCCGTCTCTTACACGTTGCGCTTCGAGAACCGCGGCACGGTGACGGCGACCGGAGTTATCGCCGAACTGACGGCGCGTTATGCGCTGCGTCTGCCCGGCGGCACGACAATTGCGCTGGGCGACGTCGCCCCCAGTGAACGAAGAACTGCCATAGTGCAGGGTGTCGTGGATACGACGGTCAGCTCCGAGCCTTGGGCCGCCCTGGAAGCCCGTCTCTATGATGACGATCATCTTGCGACAGGCGCTCCGCTGGAGTGGCTGTGGGCGCACCATGCGGTCGATCGCGCTGTACCCACGTTCTACGGTCTCAACGCGCCGCAGCGGTATATTGGCGCGCGGGAGACGCAACTCCAGGGCTACGCCTTCGATGAGGCCGGTATTGCCGATGTGAAGGTGGGCGTGGAGTCATCCGCCGGCGGATCGACCTCCCTGGTTTGTGACGAGGGCGCACCGTGGCAGGGCGCGTGGGATTGCGCCTGGGACGTTGTCGCCAGTAACGGCGGCGCCCCGCCTGCTCACGGCGATCTTTTCTCCCTCTATCTCCAGGCGACGGATCTCTTCGATCAGGTTGGGACGTGGTCAGCGCCCTACACGTTTATCGTTGACAATCTGCCGCCGACCCTGACGTTGAGCAGCGATATGCAAGACGGGGATTTGCTGGCCGAGTCTGGTTTTACACTGAATGGACGTGTCACCGATGAAGCCGGTGTGGAAAGCACAGAACTCTGCGTTGACGGTCTCTGTGAGCGTCTGGCGCTGCAGCCAGAGGATGCGCCGGTCACGCTTCGTTACGATGATGTGCCCGATACGCCGCTGGTTCTGGGCGCAACGACATTTTGTGGTGGTGCGGGTCTGGCGCGCACCTTCACCGTTGATGATGAGATTATCTTGGGCGCCGTGCGTCTGGGCTTCGCCGCGCGTCACACCCACCGGGACGATCTCCGCGTCACGCTGACGTCGCCTGCCGGAACCAGGGTTACGCTGCTCGATGACGACGGTCTCTCCGGGACGGCGCTCGCCGATTACGACTTGCTCTTGAATGATGCTGCGTCAGCATCCTACGCCGCACCGGTCGCCGGAGAGGTGACGGTGCCGCGTTATGATCGGGCCGCGCGTCCTCTTGTTCCTCTGGACGTTTTCCGTGGTGAACAGGGGCGGGGTACGTGGACGCTGTCCATCTGTGATGCCGATCCTGGGAGTAACGACGGCGCCTATCTGAGCAGCCGTCTCGTCTTTATCCCGGAGACGACGGCGTCGATCTCGGCGCGCTGGTCTTATGAACACAGCGAGGCCAGGGCACTGGATTACGTCAGCCGCACGTTGAGCTTCCGCGCAACCGACAGCGTTGGCAATCGCACAACGCAGCCTCCGAGCCTTACCGTCTGGATCGATACAGTGCCACCCGTTCTCACCGTGACCGAGACCATGACTCAGGTGCTCGCCGGACGCGGGGACGTGGCGCTGCGCGGTCTCGTCACCGACGGCGGCGACGTACGCGCTGTTCGCGCTACGGTTGAGACGCCGTCTGGACGCCGCTACGATGACATGGCTGACCGTGATGGCACAGCATGGTCTCTCACCCTGGCCGACGATCTGGCGCTGGCGCTGCCTGGCAAACACCGTATCTGGCTCACGGCGCTCGATCTGGCCGGCAACAGCGTCACCACGGGGCCGATCACGGTCGAGGTCACCGTGCCGTCTGTTACGTCGTCGCCGCAAAGTCTCTATCTGCCGTTGATCAGCCAGGGCTATCGCGCACAGGCGCCGGATTTCCTGGTGCAGCGCACGGAGGATATGCTACTCGGCATGGACGTCATGCTTGTGCTGGAGAACGCGGGCAACGCCGCTGCGACAGAAGCGATCCGCGTTGATCTTGCCTTCGATCCGCCGCACGTGCCCAGTGAAGGCGAAACCTGGGATACGCTGGGTACGTATGGCGCGCACTGGATCCTCCCGGCGGCACAATTGCCGGGGGTGGGGGAGACGCTCGTGTTGCGTCTTGCCGATGCTGAACAGGTGCAGTATCCGCCCGACTTCATCGGTATGTCGCGCGCTTATGTCCACGTAGATACGTTGCACGCTGTTGCGGAATCAGATGAGGAGAATAACCTACTTCAGATCGATTTGCCGGATCTTGATGGACCGGATTTGGTCATCACCGACTTTGTGGTGACACAGGACGCGGCGCAGATCGTCATTGCAAACGTGGGCGAGGGGCAGGTGACGGATCCCTTCTGGGTTGATCTCTACGTCGATCCTGATCCAGAACCTGTCCAGGTCAACCAGATCTGGGAAGATCTGGCGGTGCAGGGCGGCGTCTGGGGCGTCACCGAGGCAGTTCTGCCGCTGCGCACCGGCGACAGGTTGACGCTCACCGTGGGCGGTCCCTACTTCTGGCCGGAATACAGTGAACTGAACTGGCCGCTCGCGGCGGGGACAACCGTCTATGCCCAGGTGGATTCGGCGGATGCCGGGACGCTGTACGGCGGCGTCGTAGAGTATCATGAGCTGGTAGGCGAGCCGTACAACAACATCGCCTTGACAACGGTTGTGGTCGATGGCACACTTCCTCTTACTGGCGAGATAGGGTTATCTGTTGAGGATTATCTTGAGCGCTTACCCGTCCGTCCTTGATTGGATGAAGGAGGAACATCATGAGGTTACGCTGGCTTTTTTCGACTCTGCTACTGGGCCTTATCGTCACTCTGCTCTGGTTTGGGACACGAGGCGCGGCCGCCTCGGCCAATCTGCCGCCGCGTCCCACAGCCGCTCCCACACAAACGTTGTTGCCTGCATCTGCGCTGAAAGGGGGAACGCTTGCGCTCCATGCGACCTTTCCGCAGGATTGGGATTATGATGTGGACCACTGGCAGACCCCGTGGACTGTGATCGAGTGGCAAGATGCGGCGGGCGACTGGCATCCGGTCGTGGGGTGGCAGGGTAGTTTTGACCACGTCTTACCAGAGGGTGAGCGCTATTTCGGCTTAAAGACGTGGTGGGTCGCGCCCGACGACCTGGGGACGGGACTCTTCCGCTGGCTTGTCTATCGCGAGCACGGTGGGACACTGCTGTCTGCCAGCAACTCCTTTTCGCTGCCCAGTATGCCCGACGCGAAGCGGGTCGTGGAAATAGATCTCGGCAAACCCGGGATTTCGAAGCGAGTCCGCTGGTGAAAACGCCCTCCGTACCGTAGAAACTGTGTAGACGAACGCAAGGCAAACGAAGCCGGGGTTGATGCGGGAGGGAAACATGATGGGAAGCCGCCTATAGCGTTTGAGCCACCCGGCAACTGCTTCGTTTGCCCATACTCGGGAGAACTTGCATTTTGGCACAAGCGTGCTAAGCTTTCCTTCAAAAGGTAGTGGAAGAAAAACGGGATTTAAGATGGCGATCTTATTGCTTAACGCAAGTTACGAGCCGCTGCGCGTCGTCTCTGAACGTGACGCC
>DAOTUH010000130.1:0-22803 GCA_034437255.1 Anaerolineae bacterium | reverse complement strand
TAAAGTTAACATTGCCAAGCTAGGTCTGATTATCTTTGAACGAACGCTTTTGTCAAGGATCAGATACCCAGAGATTCCCGGGCCTCTTCCTCCATCATGTCTGGATTCCAGCGCTCCTTGCCCATCACTTGATCCGTGAGAACCGTTCAACGGTTGGCTCAGAGATGAACTTCGCTAAGCGGTGCACGGCGGTTAAAACCACGTGCTACGGCTGCAAAGTCGCCCTTCGGTGACTGAAAGGTAATCCGCGTAGGCGGATTTCGCAACTGTAGCCGCGAATTCATTCGCCGGGATTTAAATTTAACATTGCCAAGGATCAGATACCCAGAGATTCCCGAGCCTCTTCCTCCATCATGTCTGGATTCCAGCTCCTTGCCCATCACTTGATCCGTGAGAACCGTTCAACGGTCGGCTCAGAGATGAACTTCGCTAAGCATTCACCGGGCAGGGCTTCCAGTCAACGGTGCACGGCGGTTAAAACCACGTGCTACGGCTGCAAAGTCGCCCTTCGGCGACTGAAAGGTAATCCGCGTAGGCGAATTTCGCAACTGTAGCCGCGAATTCATTCGCCGGGATTTAAAGTTAACATTGTCAAGCTAGGTCTGATTATCTTTGAACTTTTGTCAAGGATCAGATACCCAGAGATTCCCGGGCCTCTTCTTCCATCATGTCTGGATTCCAGCGCTCCTTGCCCATCACTTGATCCGTGAGAACCGTTCAACGGTCGGCTCAGAGATGAACTTCGCTAAGTATTCACCGTGCAGGGCTTCCAGCGCTGCACGGCGGTTAAAACCACGTGCTACGGCTGCAAAGTCGCCCTTCGGCGACTGAAAGGTAATCCGCGTAGGCGGATTTCGCAACTGTAGCCGCGAATTCATTCGCCGGGATTTAAAGTTAACATTGCCAAGCTAGGTCTGATTATCTTTGAACGAACGCTTTTGTCAAGGATCAGATACCCAGAGATTCCCGGGCCTCTTCCTCCATCATGTCTGGATTCCAGCGCTCCTTGCCCATCACGACCTCGACGTTTTTGTCCGTCACTTCTTTGGCACGTTCTCGGACCTGTCCCATCAGCATGGATGCCATGGGGCACATGGGAGAAGTGAGAATCATGGTGATGGTGACGTTGTCATCATCCATCTCAACATTGCGAATCAAACCCATAGAAACGACATCAAGCCCCAGTTCGAAATCGATAACGTCTCGTAGGGCAGATTTGATCTTCTTGGTCTCGCTGTTCATCTTTGCCTCCTTTACTGTTTACGTCCACATTATAGCACAGTGCATGCGTATTTCCAATAAGTCATACCCTTTTCTAAGAAATGAGGGGGGGGAAAATCTTGGCTTCTGAGCATGTGGTGCTATACTCACGCATGATGTTCATCGTTTAGAGGAAGAGAGCTACGTATGAGTCCAAGACGCGGACTAGGGCGGGGACTAGAGTCACTGATTCCTGCAGGAGATGAAGCCTCAACTTCAGGCCTCCAGCACGTGCCGCATGATCAATTGGTGCCCAATCCACACCAGCCACGCCATCCTTTTCGTGATCAGGAATTGGTGGAGCTGGCTGCGTCCATTGAGGAGCACGGCATTATCCAGCCGTTGGTGGTGACGGAAGGGCCTGGAGGACGGTATCAGATCATCGCCGGGGAACGGCGCTGGCGAGCCGCGGGCCTTGCGGGCCTCACGAACGTCCCGGTGGTCATCAAGGACGTAGTGCCGCGTGAGATGTTGGAGCTCGCGTTGGTGGAGAATGTACAGCGCGAGGATCTGAATTCCCTCGAAGAAGCCTCGGCCTACCAGCAGTTGATTGATGAGTTCGGCCTGACTCAGGAGGAAGTGGCCCGCCGCGTCGGCAAGAGCCGCTCGGCGGTGACGAACACACTCCGCCTGCTGCGCGCGGCCGACGCTGTGCAGGAGGCGCTGTTGCAGGAGAAGATCACCGAGGGCCACGCGCGCGCGCTGCAGGGGCTGAAAAGCGACGAGGAACAGGTGGAGGTCTTGCGCGTCGTGATTCACGAGCGCATGACCGTCCGGGAGACCGAAACCTGGGTCCGCATGAAGCCGGTGGCGGATGAGTTGCAGCGACTGGGGGCTGCGCAGGTGGTCCAGCTGGCGCTTTTGAACGGTAGTATTCGTGAGGAGCACGCCCACGTGCTTCTGAACCTGGATTTAGAGGATCAGGTCAAGGTGCTACATCAGGTTGTGGAACAAGAGATGACCGTTGAAGAGACCGAAGCGGCTGTGGAGCGATGGCTGGTTCGCCAAGAATCTGTCGAGGTCGAGATTGACCTATCGGAACGCAATTTTGTCCAGCGGCGCTTCGATAATACCTACACCCGCCCGGTGAAGGTCCACAAGGATAGACGCGGTTGGCGCCTGGTGCTCTACTGCTCTTCCGACGAAGAGGTCGAGGAGGTCTTTCAGACACTGACGGGCGAAACGCTCGCTGATGAAGTATTGTGAGGTGTCCAACTCCTCAGCTCTTGTCGCCGATGTTCCTCTGTATTCTTCCAGCATTGTGATAAAATGTGATTCTGTGGGCTAGGTTTATTTTGTGCCCGTGTTATCCTAGGCATCTATAATCAGGAGCGAAGAGTATGAACTCATCGTCATTTGAAATCGCCGACATCGTCCGTGAGAAGACTGAACAAGCGGTTCGGATTCTTCAGGATGAGGATGTTGATCTCTGGATTACGTTTGTGCGCGAGACGACCCAGGTGAAGGATCCTACACTGGATCTGCTCGTGGGTTTAAACCTCACCTGGCTCTCGGCTCTGTTGATACACCGGAGTGGAGAACGTGTGGCCATTGTTGGACGCTTCGATGTTCCAAATGTGAGGGGTATGGATGCGTATACAAAGGTGATCGGTTACGATCAATCTATCCAGTCATCGTTGGTGGAAACGATTAAGGCTTTTAAACCGCGTCAGATCGCTGTCAACTATTCAGAGAGTGATCCGGCCGCCGATGGCTTGACCTATGGGATGTTCCGCAAGCTCTCTAGGATGCTGGCCTCGACGCCCTACTGCTCGCGGCTGACCTCGGCCGAGGGGATCATCGGGCAACTGCGCGGCTGTAAGTCACCGACGGAGCTGACGCTAATTCGAGAGGCGGTAAGAGCGACCGAAACAGCGTTTGCGAACTTGACAGCCTGGTTACGACCGGGGCTTACGGAGCAGGAGATTGCTGATTTTCTGCACGACTACGTTGTGCAGCGCCGGATGGGTACCTCGTGGGAGTGGGAATACTGTCCCATCGTCAATGCATCACCCGAGGCCACGGCGGGCCACCGGACACCGGGGGCGTATACGTCCCAGAAAGGACATCTGGTTCAAGTCGATTTTGGCGTCTCCCGATCCGGCTTCGTTTCCGATCTCCAACGTACGTGGTATTTGTTGGCGGACGATGAGACCGAGGTGCCTCCGGAGGTGCAACAAGCCTGGGACGTGGTCACGGCGGCGTTAGAGGCCGGGCGCGCGGTGTTGAAACCAGGAGTGAAAGGCTGGGAGGTCGATGCGATAGCGCGCAGTACCCTAGTCGACGCGGGATATGAGGAATATTTACACGCGTTTGGACATCACATTGGACGGACGGCGCACGACGGCGCCACGGTGCTGGGACCACGTTGGGAACGTTACGGTGATTCCGTGAAACGAGAGATCAAGGTGGGAAATGTCTTCGCCATTGAGCTGGGGGTCACTGTGCCTGGACGCGGCTACGTGGGGCGCGAAGAGAATGTCGTGATCACGGAAACCGGAGCCGAGTACATCAGTACGCCCCAAGAAGAGGTCTGGCTGATCTGATCCCGCTTGATAGCAACTAAAAAGACCCGGCCTTCAGAGTCGGGTCTTTTTTGATAGTAACGCTGGCTTGTTTATCTCAAAACGGACGATTTGACTGAGTTATCTGGGAGTCCATTCAATCTCATACGTGCAGAGAGAGTTGGTGCCCGCTTTGCCTTTCACACGCTCAACATGGGTGCCTGTGAGATCCCGTAACATGGCCTTATCGATTTCACAAGTCTCCGGATGGCTCTGGGCGACGTAGTGATAGGGACAATTGCAGATGTGAAGGTAGTACTTGGTTTCCTCTTCCACATCTTGTTCCCAGCGTGAGACAAAACCGAGGCGTTTCAGGAACCGGGATATAGCTTCCAGTCGCTGCTCAGGTTCCCGAGGCATATTCCCGGCTTTGGCGGCCAGCTGGTGAGCCGTCTCCTCTAAAATCTGTTCCCGTTGTTTTGGCGTAATGTTTTCTACCGCGTCCAGAATCGCGACGGCGAGACCGCTGTAATTACTGGGAAAGAGATCGGCAGCCATGGCTGTCATGCGATAGACGTACCGCGGACGACCAGGTCGGTTGGAATGCTGAACCTCTGGATCGGTGATATATCCCTCAGAACGAAGGATCTCCAGGTGATGACGGACGGTCACACTGGTTAGCCCAAGTTCCTCACTCAGTTCTTGAACCGTGACTTCACCCCGACGCTCCAAAATCTCTAGGATTTGCTGCCGTGTGTCTTGCATAGTTCCTTTACTTATCTAAAATACAGTGGATGAGTAAATAAGTTTATTATTCAGATTGAATTCTCTGGTATGATTGTAACACCCCTATAATCTTTTGTCAAATGCTTGTTTTGTTTTCTTTGTGGACGGGCGACGTTGACAAAAGGTGCGGGGGCATTTTCAGAAGCCGGATCTGGCTACGTAGCGGTTGTGGATACAGACTTCGGGGTTAGGGTCTTATCGGTCTCGCTTCGAGGGGGATCGTCAGATCCCCGTTAGCTGCCAAAAGCCACTTCACATCCGTGGATTTGGCAATCTGCTTGAAGCAAGAATAGACGCGTAGCGTGGTCCGTTTCTTATTGGCCTTTAACCAGGGATATGCTATAATCACGCTGATATGTAAGGGGAGGTAAAGAACAAGTGTTTGAGTTGAAGAAAGAAATCCTGGGAAGCCACGAAGCAATTCTTACGTTAGACATTGACAAGAAGACAGAACGGCGAGCGATTCAGAAAGTGACGGGCCAAATTTCACGCGAGGTCAACTTTCCTGGATTCCGTAAGGGGAAAGCGCCGCTAGGCGTTATCTTGCGAAGATATGGGGAAGAAAACGTACTGCGAGCATTGGCGAAGTATCTTCTGGAGGGCGATTTCTACGCCAAAGCCATCGAAGAAGCCGGGATCGAGCCCTATGGGCCTGGTCAGATTGAAGACATTTCCCTATCCCCCATGCAGCTTACCTTCCGTGTGCCCCTCATGCCGGAAGTCGAGTTGGGCGATTACGAAAGTCTGCGCATGGACCCCGAACCTGTTGAAGTCACCGAAGAAGATCTGATGTCAGTCCTCAAAAATATCCAGGCGGAGCATGCAATTTTGGAGCCGGTGGATCGAGCCTCTGAGGAAGGGGATGCCCTTCTGCTTTCTCTATTCGAGGGTGAGGTTGACGGCGATCTGATCGTGCAGGAGCACGATCTCGAAGTTATACTGAATCCAGAAGAAGAGATCATCGCCCCCGGCGTAGTAGAAGAGCTCTACGGTCTCAGTAATGATGACGAAAAGTCCTTTATGGTTACCCTGCCTGAGGATTTTGATGAGGGACGTTTGGCCGGTGAGGAGGTCCAATTTTTTGTGGACGTTGACCAGGTCTACGAACGGGAGTTGCCTGGGATTGATGACGCGCTGGCCAGTACCGTGGGGCACTTCGAGACGCTGGACGAGCTCAAAGACGAGCTGCGACAGCAGATTCGACAGCACAAAGAGCGAACGGCGAAAGAAGATTACCATGATGCTTTGGTCGATGCGCTCATCGCAGATGCAGAATTGCACTATCCTCCTCTCATGGTTGAGAAACAACTGGACGACATGATTGAGGATATCCAAGCGAACGTAGAGCGCAGCCACGATCTTGAATGGGAAGATTACCTCAATCAACAGAGGATCACCGAGGAAAAACTTCGGGAAGATCTGCGTTCTCGGGCCGTCGAACGGATTGAGCGCGGTCTGATCCTTGCCGAATTTGCCAAGGCCACAGGTGTCGAAGTCAGCGATGCAGAAGTACGAATTGAGATGGAAGATACGCTTCATCAGATGGGAGTTGATGACCCCAATCTGCTAAGTGCGTTCAAGGTGGATTCGGAAGCCGGGCAAGACACCCGCGCTCGCCTGATGGGGCGCAAAACCCTGCAGCGTCTGGAGCACCTGGCTCAAGGACTGCCGATGGAAGAACCAGAATCAGAGGAGGAAACAAAGTCCGAAGTTGATCTAGCTGCCGAGACTGAATCCTCACCCGAAGCCGAGTCCGAAACCGACATTACTGAGATCGACACAGACGCGGTTAAATCTGGCGTAGACGCTACTGAAGCAGACACTGACACTACCTGAAGCGGTTGCGTTTATCGCGACAGAAAGGAGATAATATGGGTGCCATACCCATGGTGATTGAAAGTACAGGGCGCGGGGAACGCGCCTATGATATCTTTTCGTTACTGCTCAAGGAACGACTCGTTTTCTTGGGCACACCGATCAACACGCAAATTGCAAATCTTATTATTGCCCAACTGCTTTTCTTGGACCGTGAGGATCCAGAACGCGAGATTTCTTTCTACATTAACTCGCCGGGTGGCGAAATTGCAGCCGGTTTGGCGATCTACGACACGCTCCAGCTGGTGCACGCGCCCGTCTCAACCATCGCGGTGGGCATGACGGCCAGTATGGCGACTGTGCTGTTGGCGTCCGGCACAACCGATCGGCGTTATGCACTACCGCACGCTACCGTTCACTTGCACCAACCGTTGGGCGGAGTCCAGGGACAGGCGACCGATATTGAGATCGCCGCGCAGGAGATTCTCCGCATGCGGGATCTGATCAACGATATTCTGGTGCGACACACCGGGCTGGACAAGGAAAAGATCAAGGACCTGACGGATCGTGACTACTACATGACGGCCTCTGAGGCTGTCGAGCACGGCATTGTGGATCGCGTACTGACTGCCAACTTTGAGGACGCGTCGTGATCTTTGCACGAGAGGATAGAGTGAATCAACATATCGAAGCAATGCTCTGTAACGCCTTCGAGCATGGTGCACCGTGCGTCACTTGATGCACACCCAAAGGGCACTCGTCTCCAGCGAGTGCCCTTTGGGATTGTGAAGCGACTTGTCTGTCCTCCTTTCCTCTCGTTCGTTTTGTGCAGTACACTTCCTTATAGTAAAATGAGAGTACGTGAAGAAGTGATGAGCCGGACGGATCACCGGCTGACTTATTTGAAGAGATAGCACGAGCCTAGGAGGAAAAGACGTGGATTACGAAGTGTTGAACGGACTATTGAGGCCTCAGTCTATAGCCGTGATTGGTGCTTCCAACAAAGAGGGCAAGATCGGCTATACGGTCGTCGACAATTTGATCCAGAGTGGATACGCCGGACGGGTATATCCTATCAATCCTGGCGAAGAGGCGGTGCAAGGACTCAAGGCCTATCCTTCGGTTTTGGACGTCCCCGGTTCCATTGATGCTGCCGTGGTGATTGTGCCGGCCAAGATCGTGCCGAAAATTGCTGAGGAGTGCGGTGAGAAAGGCGTCAAGGGGCTGATCATCATCGCGTCTGGATTCAGCGAAGTCGGTCGCAAGGACTTGGAGCAGCAGGTGGTGGACATCGCACATGAGTACGGTATGCGTGTGCTCGGTCCCAACATCGTGGGCATTCTTTCCAACTCTCACGATTGTAACGCCTCCTTCGCGCCGGTGCTCCCGCTGCCAGGCAAGGCGGCCTTGGTATCCCAGAGCGGTGCGCTTCTCATCGCCATGGACACCTCCACGTATACCCGCCGCGTCGGGTTTGACAAGATGATATCCATCGGTAATATGTCCGACGTGAACTTTGGTGACATGATCGAGTGGCTGGATGAAGATGAAAATACGGCCTGTATCTCCTTCTACATTGAGGGCTTACAGGATGGACGTCACTTTCTGGATGCCGCTCGTGGTGCCACGAAGCCCATTGTCGCGCTGAAGTCCGGTGTCTCAGCCCACGGTGCGGCAGCGGCAGCTTCTCATACCGGTTCACTGGCGGGGTCCGGCAAGGTCTATGATTCGGCCTTTGAGCAAGCGGGTGTCGTGCGCGCGGCTGATCTGAACAATCTCTTTGACCGGACACAGGCGCTCTCTCTGCAGCCGCCCATGACGGGCGACAATCTCTTGATTATCACCAATGGCGGTGGGGTGGGGGTGCTTGCCACGGATGCGGCGGAGCGCTCTGGCGTGCCGCTGCGCTTCGCGCCGGAAGAGGTGCAGAAAGAGCTGAAGAAGCACATGCCCGAATTTGGTTCGGCCAAGAACCCCATTGACCTGACCGGCATGGCGGGCAAAGCGTGGTACGAGGAGTCCATTCAGTATGCCATTGCCCACGAGTGGGTGGATGCGGTGGCGGTTTTATACTGCGAAACGGCCATGACCGATCCGATGGAGATCGCCAAAGGTATCAAGGGTGCCATCAATGCATCGGGTGTCACCAACAAGCCCGTGTCCGTTTCCTTCGTGGGTGGCGAGGATTCTGAGGCTGCCATGCAGTGGTTGCTGGAGCGGGGCATTCCAGCCTACGACGCGCCAGATGTAGCCATCGACGCGCTGGCCGCCTTGCGTGAATATGCCAAGACCCGCAAGGCCGTGAACGAACCCTTCGAGCGATATGACGACGTGGACGAAGACGCGGCCCGCGCCGTGATCGCCGAGGCGCGTAAGGATGCCGACCGCAACATGACCGAGGTGGAGGCCAAAGCCATCTTCCGATCGTACGGATTGCCCGTCGCCAAGACCGAGTTGGCCGGCGACGAGGATCATGCTGTCGAACTGGCCGAGGAGATCGGTTATCCTATCGTGATGAAAATTATGTCCCCAGACATCCTTCACAAATCTGATGCGGGCGGCGTCAAAGTCGATATCAAGGGCGAAGAAGAGGCGCGTAAAGCGTTCCGCGAGATTATCGCCAACGCCAAGGCGTACAAGGCCGATGCCGAGATTGACGGCGTTGCGGTGCAGGAGATGGCGCCGTGGGGCACCGAAGTCATCCTGGGATCAGTCAACGATCCGACGTTTGGGCCCACGGTGATGTTCGGGCTGGGTGGTATTTTCGTGGAAATTCTCAAGGACGTTACCTTTCGCGTGGCACCGGTCTCACCGGACCGAGCACTCAAGATGCTGGATGATATCAATGGCGCACCCATTCTCAAAGGCGCGCGAGGTGAAGAACCCCGAGATCGCCAGGCATTGGCCGAGGTATTGAGTCGCTATTCCCAGATGATTTATGATCTCAGCGATGAGATTTCGGAATCGGATGCCAACCCGGTATTAGTCTATGCGGAGGGCAAAGGCGTCATCGTTGTGGATGCCCGCATCATCCTCAAAGATGACGGGCCTGGCGAAGCCGCTTTGGATGTCGCGGAGCAGGCTCAGAAGGAAACCAAATAAGACCAGGTTGGAGCGGGATAAACACGCCCCAGGGAACTTGACGTAATGGAATGGAAGAGAAGAGAAGTGCCGCCGAATTTCTCCGGCGGCTTTCTTCTTGATTCGTCTTGATTCGTCGGGCAATATAAGTACAATAGGGACAGGATGGTTGTTCCCGATTATCCAATACTGTAACGTCGATATCATATTTTCCAACTAAGGTGGTCAGCATGCATCCAGTATCGCGTCGTGAGTTCTTAAAGTTCGGGTTACTTTCTACCGTTGGAATGATGATCCCTGTTCAGCCGTGGCCCTTGGATCTCGTGATTCAAAAGCAAAAGGCATTGATTGCCCCTCCAACCCCGCTGGGACGATTGACGACCTGGTGGCAAGCCGTGCGCGCAGAGCCCTCCGCTCGTTCCGAACGTGTGGGTTCTAGACGATATAACGATGTGATTCCTCTGTATAGACAAGTCGAAGGAGAACCGCCCTGGCCCTCCAATCCCATCTGGTACAAGACGGATGAGGGATTTATTCATAGTGCTTACGTGCAGCCGGTGGAAAATCGACCTCACCAAGCAGTGGCAACGTCGATTCCAGAGACAGGGCTTTGGAGTGAGGTCACCGTGCCCATTGCGGAGGCCCGGTGGCGGCCCGGCAGCGCTTATGTCAGCCGACGCCTTTACTACGAGACCGTCTATCGCATCGTCGATGCTATCCAAGACGACGATGAAAAGTGGTGGTATCGTCTGGAAGCAGGAATTACGTATTCACCGGGGCCCTACGTGCCGGCGGAGACGTTGCGCCCCATCCCGCCTGAGGAGTTGGCACCGATCTCCCCCGGTCGAACTGACAAGTGGATTCAAATAGACCTGAGCACCCACATTCTCACGTGTTTTGAGGGCGAACGCGCGGTTTTCCATACCCCCTTTGCTTCTGGCTTGCCAGGCACCAACACGCCTCGAGGTGAGTTCCGGCTGATCCTCAAGCGGCAT
This sequence comes from Anaerolineae bacterium, assembly GCA_034437255.1. Taxonomy (GTDB): domain Bacteria; phylum Chloroflexota; class Anaerolineae; order B4-G1; family SLSP01; genus G713. Next base: position 12,362 of record DAOTUH010000130.1, on the reverse strand, counting down.
ACCAGCCGCATGATCGGCGGTGAGGGTGATGATCACTACGATCTGCCAGGCGTGCCTTTCCCGGTCTATTTCACCTGGAGCGGCGTGGCAATTCACGGTACCTACTGGCACAACGACTACGGTCGCTCGAAGAGTCACGGCTGCGTTAACGTGCCCAGCAAGAATGCAATGTGGATCTTCCGTTGGTCCGAGCCTCACCTTGCCTACGGGACGTTCACTCAGCGGGTCGCATCAGGAGAGGGAACGCGCGTTGTAGTCATCTAGTTTTCGATTCCAAGCGTACGGCACGTGATGCGGGTCAACCGCTGCATTGCGTGCCGTACTTTTTTGCCTGGTGACCGATTCGGGATTACAATGAGGCTGTAGCGCGCATAGAGGAGATATCCGATGATTCCACTGAGTGATGATGTGCCCGGTGAGCGGTTTCCGCTGGTGACCGTAACCTTAATCCTCGCCAATGCGACGATCTTTCTCTTTGAGACACTATTGGGACCGGCTGCCGAACGCTGGATCTATACCTTTGGCGTCATCCCGGCCCGGTTGACGCAGAACTGGATGAGTGTGGCAGCCTGGCTGCCGCTGATCTCGTCCATGTTTCTACACGGCGGGTGGGCACATCTTCTCGGAAACATGCTCTATCTCAGGATTTTCGGCGACAACGTCGAGGATCGGATGGGGCACGGGCGCTTCCTTCTCTTCTACCTGTTGAGCGGCATTGTGGCCGGATTGGCGCAGGTGGCAGCGGCACCCACGGCACGCCTTCCGAGTATCGGTGCCAGTGGCGCCATCGCCGGCGTCCTGGGCGCCTATCTGCTGCTCTTTCCTCGCGCACGAATTCGGACGTTGGTTCCGTTGCCCTTCTGGCTTTCGATCATCGCTCTCCCCGCGCCTGTGGTATTGATTGGCTGGTTCATTATCCAATTCTTCAACGGACTCGCATCGCTGGAGGTTGTCGTACAGACTGGCGGCGTCGCGTGGTGGGCTCACATCGGCGGGTTCATCACCGGCATGGTGCTGATGCCGATTTTCCGTCAGCGGCGCCAACGACCGTCCTATACGTGGCTTGACGAGGACGATGGGCAGAGGTGGGCATGATTCCCATTGGCGATGACGTCCGATTGACGACCTTCCCTCAGGTGACGTTCTGGCTTATCGCCATCAACCTTGTCGTGTTTCTGCTGGAGCTCTGGATTGGGCGTGGACACGTTATCTTCGTCCTGGGCTTCGTTCCGTTGCGATTTCTGGAGATGCCCACCCATCCCGTGACGTGGCTCTCCGTACTTTCATCGATGTTCCTTCACGGCAATTGGGGTCATCTCATCGGTAACATGCTCTATTTGTCTATCTTTGGTAGCAGCCTGGAGCGTTGGTTGGGCAGGCGTCGTTTGTTGCTGCTCTATTTTCTGGGCGGACTTGGCGCGCATGCTCTCTCTGGCCTGGTCATGCTGAAGTCCCCACTGCCGGCCGTCGGAGCCAGTGGCGCGATTGCGGCTTTACTGGGAGCCTATCTGTTGCATTACCCCAGGGTGCGGATCCTCACCTTCGTGCCGGTGCTAATTTTCTTTCCTATCCTCCGTATACCGGCGTGGCTCTCGCTGATCTGGTGGTTTGTCCAGCAATACATCAGCGCCTTACTGCAGAGCTACGAAGAGACACTCTACCAGGGTGGGACGGGATGGTGGGCACACCTCGGCGGTTTCATGGTGGGTATGTTCACTGTCGCCCTCATCTGGCCCGATCTCGAAGAAGCACCGTCTGAAGTGTTGCCATACACTGAGCGCGTACGCCATTATATCCAACAAAGTAGCAGCGAAGGAGTTGAGAACCTTGACCTGGACTGAGCAGACAATCCGAGAAAACCTTGACGAGATCAGAGCACGTATTGGAGAGGCGGCCCTGCGTGCAAGGCGACAACCCAAGGACGTGCGCCTGATCGCCGTGACCAAAACCTTTCCGGCCGAGGCCGTCCTGACCGCCTGGACGTGCGGGCAGCGAGAGTTTGGCGAGAATCGCGCGCGCCAGGCCATTGGCAAGATCCGCTGGGTGGCGGATGAGCTAGCGGGCGAGGAGCCCACCTGGCATATAATCGGGCACGTGCAGAGCCGCAAGGTGCGCTGGGTCGTGGAGTATTACGATTGGATGCATTCGGTGGATCGCGCCTCGGTGGCGGAGAAATTGAACCGCCTGGCGTCCGAGGCAGAGCGCGAAGTGCCCGTATTGCTGGAGTGTAACGTCTCCGGCGAAGCGAGTAAATTCGGCTACGACGTGGCGGGCTGGGAAGAGGACGAGACGGTCCGCACGCATTTCTTCGAAGAGATCGAAGCATTGCTGGCGCTGCCCGCACTGCGCATCGAGGGCTTGATGACCCTGGCGCCTTTCGTCGAGGATCCCGAGACGGTCCGCCCGGTCTTCGCATCGCTGCGACGGCTGCGCGAGGCGCTGCGAGAACGCTTCCCTCAAGCGTCGTGGACGCACCTCTCCATGGGTATGACGGACGATTTCGAGGTCGCCGTGGAGGAGGGCGCCACGATGGTGCGCATCGGCCGGGCGATCTTCGGTCCGCGTCCGGTTTAAGCGTAGGGGGCTTATCATTCTCGCTTCGAGGGTATCCCCAGATTCGTTGGGGACCGAAACACTTCGCGAACGTGGATTTGGCAATCCACTTCAAGCAAGAGTATACGTGTAGCGAGAATGATAAAGCCCTGGTTTAGGTGTGTGGTATAATGTCGAACATGTTAATTAACTTGATGATCCAGATTCTCAATGTCCTGGTGGCTGTGCTGGGGCTTGCGTTGATCCTGCGGGTGGTGCTGCCCTGGCTACGCGTCTCTCGGGGTCATCCGGTGATGCAGCTGCTGATCACCGTCACGGAGCCTATTGTCCGGCCAGTACGAGGCTTCTTGGGCCACGGCGGCTTTCGCCGGACGCGCGGCGGATCCATCGATCTGGCGCCCGTCGTGACCTTTTTCATTCTCTGGCTGGCCCAGGCCATCATCACGCGGTTGTTGTTGTGGATTGCTGTGCCGCCGCTCTGGCTCTTCCAACCGACCCAGAATTTGGAACGGTGGCTGGTCGGCGTGATCGGCTTGCTGATACAGCTCTACACGTTTATGCTTCTGGTGCGTATTCTGTTGGAGTGGCTGCGCGTGTCTTACACCCAGCCAGTACTGCGCTTCCTGTGGAATGTCACCGAGCCGCTGCTGCGGCCCATCCGCCGCCGGCTGCCGACCTTCGCCGGGCTGGACTTCTCCCCCGTGGTCGCTGTCCTGTTTCTGGCGGTGGTTCAGATGTTGGTGGTCGCCCTCATCCGCACTATTTTCTGATCCCAGAACCGGCCATCGCGCTCGTGCGAAAAGATCCCTGAGCTACCTGCTGACGTTCTCAGCCAACAGATCGTGGAGCATCTCGCGCGCATCCTCTTCCCCTTGCCGGAAGAGCTGGATGTGGTTCCGCCGCTCGTAAGTCGTCATCAGGCCGATGGGCAATGGACGATCTGGCGCCACGAACCGAATCCATTTCAGATTCTTATGTTGGCCGTTCCGACGCTCTGCCTTCAGTAATTGGTAGTCGTGCCAGACAATCTCCGTGAGCATCATATCCAGGGCCGGTTCGAAGGAGGCCCACAGGCGCTGGGGGATTGCCAATAGCTCGTCTTGGAGCGAGGGCAGCTTCCGTGCTTTCCACGTGCGCACCTCTCGGCCGGGCCATGGCGCCATAAGAACGATCACAATCTCCGTTGCGCCCAGGTCTACCGCTTTGCGGAACGGCGTGTTCGCGATGGTACCGCCGTCGAGATACGTCGTTCCCTCGATCTTGGTGGGCTCGTACCACAGGGGGATACTGCAACTCGCCTGGACGTGCTCCGCCGTGATACCGGGCTCCTCATGATTGTGGAAGTAGACTAGGCGGCGTGATGCGGCTTCCACTGCCGTGATCCAGACATCGTAGCGGGCCTCTTCGCTGTTGAGGATCTCCGGGATCACCCAGGGCCGCCCCAGCCACTTTTCGCTGTGGCCCTTGAGTGTCTCCAGCAGCGGCGACGTGTCAAAAACGTGCTTGCCGCCCCGCACCAGATTGTCAATGAAGACATCGTCGGCCCGCATCTTCTGCACATCCCCGGTCTCCAGGTGAAGCCAACGGTCGCGCACCGCCGCAAGTGGAAGCCCGGAGCCTAGGCTCGCCGCGTTCACCGCCCCAATGGATGTCCCGAGTAAGGTGTCAGGACGCCAGCCGATGTCGTCCAGATAGGTCAGCACGCCGATGTGATAGGCGCCACGCCCGCCGCCACCGGATAGTACCAGCGCCCGCTTCGTCGCTTCGTTCATGTTTCCTCCTGGGATGCTCACTGGATCGTCTCCTCGACTATAGCACGTCGGGAAAGGGGCGCAACTGCCAAAACCGGCGCGTTCAGTGTCTGCGCCGCCGATTTGCCACACCGAGGATGAACAACCTGGCCCCTGCAATACCAAGGCCTAGAACCAACCCCGCTACGCCCAAGACCCTGACGAGCATGATAGCTGCCAAAGAACAGAAGCGTTGACTCACCTGAAAAAAGGTTGTGCCTCACGCAAAGACGCCGCCGACCAAAGGTCGGACAGTCGCCAAGAATTTTAAGTTTATTATTACTTTTATCAATAATAAGGCCAACCTGGATCAATAAAATTTATCATCTTATGAATTTTCTTAGCGTTCTTGGCGCCTTTGCGTGAGGTTGATAGTTATTTCAGTGGAGTCAATGTTTTATATGTTGTAAAGGAGTATAGTCTTGGCTATCAGGTCGAATCAGGATGCCACAAATTCTCGGGATGATCGATATCTGAAAATCATCCTTGATCGCCTCGAAACATGCAAAACTTATCGCCCTAAATTTGGCACTGGTCATGCTGTTACAATAGAAGACTTCAAACAGATGTATGGTGAAGATCCATTCTATAGTTGGTTTGGATTGGATAATGTTGCAATGTATGCAGCACATAAGGCAGCTGGGGGCATTACCTCAGTTTATCGACAGATTGGTTTGGGGAGTGAAGAGGTATTTCGTCAAATGCTCAAAGATCAACTTGGCATGTCTGATGAACAAGTCGAATGGTCTTATGAAATTACAACCTCAACGGGCAGAAGGCGTAGGCTCTCTCTAAGATGGGCGTATTGCATATGAGCATGTTTCAAATGCCGAAAGCCGGCGAAAGATAAAAACCTGGGTACAAGATGTCACTTCGCGTCTAGAGGTCGCCCCTAAGGTTGCTGATGCGCTTGATGGTGCTGTTTTTGAAGTAAGGCAAGGATACAAAAGCAAAGATTCAAAAAGACAGAATGCTGATATTGCCAATATTACAGGCTCCTATGCACGTGGATATCTTCCAGTTTTTACACTCCTATCAGGACAAATTGATAACGATATTGCTGTACGGTACAGGAATAGCAAATGTCCAGTTTTGATCGGCTCCTTATCGGATTCTCCCTTTCATTCGACATATGCATTTTGCGAGCAAATAATTGGTTATGATCTGGCTGGATTTTTTAGGCGAAATTCTGAGACATTGAGTACAACTATAGAGAAAATTATAGGAAAGCTGCTGGCTCCAGAATGAAGAGAAAGCCTGAACTTACGTTCAAACATAATCGCAAGAAAGGCCGGTACGGATGGTTACGACTTACCCCAGCTTATTCTCTCAAAATGGTTCGACGTTATCTACCCAGCACACAAAATCCGGGTATAGTATTCGATCCATTTTGTGGTACAGGTACAACACCACTCTACGTTGGTTATCAAGGCCTTGAATCTTATGCTCTGGAGCTGAATCCTTTTCTTGTATGGTTTGCTAGAATCAAAACGGATGTGTATGACGAACATGTCATTGCTGAACTGAGTGCGGCTAGCGCTTCGATTCTATCACAGATTGATGAAGGGCAGGTGCATTTGGCAGACCCTCCCCCGATTAGGAATATCAATAGATGGTGGTCCGAGCCCGCTTTGGCTTTTCTAAGAGCTGTCAAGGGAGGAATTGAGTCCTATCGATCACAAACTTCATCAAGAGATGTGATTGATTTGCTATATGTCTGTTTCTGTCGCACGTTGATAAAGATATCAAATGCCGCGTTCAATCATCAATCGGTGTCTTTTAATGATAATAACCAGTTGCGCCTGTTTGATGAAACAAATAGATACAAGGCCGTCTTCTCTGCGGATACCCGATTTGTAGCAAACTCTGCGATTCATAATCCTCTTGTGGTTCCTCGGATCATCCAAGGTGATGCACGAAATGTTAAAGAACATTTGCCGCTTGAGGTCGATTTGGTCATTACATCTCCGCCTTATCCAAATCGTATGTCTTATATTCGTGAATTGCGACCTTATATGTATTGGTTGGGTTACCTGGAGGAAGCAAGCGAAGCAGGCGAGCTCGATTGGAAAGCTATCGGCGGAACGTGGGGGGCAGCGACAAGTCGATTGTCAGGTTGGAAACGTGACACGGTAAATGGTTATTATCCTTCATACTTCGAAGAGATACTTAATCAAATCGCCGATGAGAGCAACAAGAATGGCAGAAAGATGGCTAACTATGTTGCACGGTATTTCGAAGATGTTTTACAGCATTTTAAAAGCCTTGTTAGGGTTCTGAGTCCAGGTGCGCATATATATTATGTCGTAGGCAATTCGACGTTTTATGATGTTCTAGTTCCTGTAGAACGTCTTTATAAAGAGATTATGGACTTGGTAGGTCTCTCTGAAACGGAGATAGAGACAGTTAGGAAGCGAAATTCAAAACGAGAGTTATACGAGTTCACGGTTAGCGGGCGTATTCCTCCCACTTGATTGCCTACTCCTAGGTGCACGACTGAAGTCGCTCTCTGAGGCGCTGGCGCGGGTGCAGCGCATCGTCGCAACGGATCGGCTGATCGATCTGGTGGTTTAGCGGCTGTACGGGTTGACGGTGGAGGAGTTAGGGGCAGTTACGTATTGGAGAATAAACAGGAGATGTATTGTGAACTATCACCAAGTAGAACGTCTTGAATTCAAAGGTGAAATCTGGGCTTCGCAGCAAAGAATAAGTGATGATCTTCATGCACTATTTAATGAGAAAGATAGGTTGATTGTGATGAAATCGGGTGAGCCCCCCTATAGGGTTGTCCTCGGTGTGCCTCACCAAGCAGCTATAGGCGTCGGAAGAATCGCCGAGAAGGCTGACAAGGATCGTGTTTCTGATGAAGCAGCAGCCTTTTATGCTTTGGCAGCTTTCTCCAATCTAGTAGATCAGGGAATACCATGCAAATTCGTAGTGATGGCCCATGCTACGAGTCATGATCCCAACAAACATATTGATAGCCCATATTGCAAAGAGATCTTCTCTGATGACACCAAATTATTGTTTGAATGTCATGGAGCTGCTGCTGATCGACGTGATTTGGAGTTAAGTGCAGGTCGCAATCATCTCTCAAACCCTAAATGTTTTGGGCGACTGCTGGCGAGGCAGCTCAACAGGGAATTCCCACTTGGCGTTCAGAAGAAGGCCGGATGTGATCAGGCCCTAGTTTTTGACTCCAACGGAGAAATCTCTGGCTGTCTCAAGAATCCTGCAATAGGAACAGAATCCCTCATTGAGGCTGAGAAACAGGGTATTGCAGCCTTACACTTGGAAGCTACTCCCAAATTTAGGAAATCCAAAGATCAAGCCAAAACTGTAACTAATGAAGGAATGATCCTGGGCCGAGCAATTGCCGAGTCTATCATCTCGTACTTGGGAAACTGATTGTCCCACAATTGCTATGAAACATGACGAGACCCGACAGTTGGGTCTCGTCATCGTCGTGACCTTCGCTTTCACGGAATTCGTCTATCTTCCCTTTGTTTGCAGATAACCGATGTGCATGCATCAATGCACGGCATGGGCGGCCGAGAGGACACGACTGAAGTCGCTTTCTGAGGCGCTGGCGCGCCGTGTGTCCACCTGCGTCGACACACCTTGTCATCCGCGCAGGCCTGGAGGCTGCGGCTGGAAGCGGGGGCGGTGCTGTGCTCGCGGCACTACTTGATTTGGAGGGGGTGGCACGGCCAGAGGCCGGCCACAGCGTGCGAGTCGAAGCGTTTTCCCGTCCGCGCAGGCGGACGGTCAGCCGCAAGGCTTCAGCAGGCTACTTCTCATGGCCACTGGGCCATTGGGCCAGGACCGTCGCCGTTAGCATGACCACCGCAGGACGAGCAGGAGTCAAACTGAACACGATTGCACCATTCCCAGGAGGACATCATGACTATTGACCGTGACGAGACCCGAGAGCTGGGACTGTTCTTCGCCGTGACCTTCGCCTTCTCGTGGCTCTTCTGGATCCCGAACGCGCTGGCAGCCCAGGGCGTCGCGCTGCCCCCAGGGTTGGCCCGCTTTTTAGCCGGTCCGTTCAATCCCGCCGCCTTTGGCCCCACGGTCGCCGCCTTCCTGCTGACGCTGCGCCAACAGGGTGGCAAGGGCGCGCTCCGGCTGCTCAAGCGGGGCGTCGATCTCCGGTTCAACAAACGCTGGCTGGCGGCCATTGTCTTCCTGCCGGTGCTCGTCTTCGGCGGGGCGATTCTGGCGGCGCGCCTGGTCGGGCCGAAGCCGCTGGATACGTCGGTGCTCGCCAATCCGCCCTATGCCGTGGTGGCGTTCGTCGTTATCCTCTTCACGGGCGGCCCGCTCCAGGAGGAGTTTGGCTGGCGCGGGTATGCGCTGCCGCGTCTGCAGGCGCGCTTCAGTGCGCTGGCCTCGAGTCTGATCCTGGGCTTTTTCTGGTGGCTGTGGCATCTGCCCGCCATCTTCATCCCCGGCAAATTTATGACCAACGATCCCCTGATCTTTCTGATGTTGCTGGGGGTCATCGCGCTGACGTCTGTCCTCTTCACCTGGATCTACAATCGCACCGGTGGAAGCGTGCTGTCCGCCATGCTCATGCACACCGCTATGAACTGGTCGATCTGGGTCGTTATGCCGAATATGCAGGTGGACGCGCTCACCGCCGGATTCATGATCGGTTTTCTGGCGGTCGCCGTGCTCGTCATCGTACAAATGGAAGGGACGGACCTGGGGCGTGAACAGGTGTGAAGTGAGAGGCCGTGTTGGAATTCGCGTCTTCACGCTGCGGAGATGGCATGGCAGACAAGGTCATAGGGTGATAGCATGAACGACTACACAGCAGGTGATCTCTTTATCTTCCCCCTGCGTCCCACGGGCGAGTGGATGGGCGCGCGGCTGATGTTAGATATCGAGCGGCAGTGCGTCCAGCCAAAGCGAATCGAGCTGGGCAGTCCGCTGTACGCCTTCCCCAAGGCGCTCCTCATCGAGGTCTACCGTCCCGTATTTGCCACGGCGGACGCGGCTGCGGCGGTTGCTGCGGCCATCGCCGGTGCCGAAGCGGACATCCTGATTCCGGGGATCTTTGTCTCCCAGGGATGCTTCGAAAGCGGGAGTTGGCGCGTCATCGGACACCGGGCGGTCGATCCGGCGACGGTGGCCTTTCCCGAGGCCCTGATCCATAAGCAGGGGAGGACGCACCTGGTGCAAGGCGAGGTCAGCCGCCCGCTGGAGATCAGCTTCAAGAAAGCACGGGAGATCAACGCCTACACCACGGCGTACCCCTGCGGCATCCTCGGCGAGATCGCGCTCTTCCAACTGGGGCGCGCCGACGAGATCGGCAAGCCGGCCGCCGCCCTCAAGTTGCGGGACCTTGCTCGGTCTGATCTGAGGTTTTCGCCGCATCGCGCCTGGATCTACGAACAGTTGGGGGAGAAGCCGGATGTCTCGTACCAGCTGCTCGCTAAACGCAGGGGGCACGACCTGCGCCGTTTCTACGGGTGAGAGCGAGTTGATCTTCCGGGATGCTCTGAGCATCCCGGAAGATTGCGTTTAGCAGCCGTATCTGGTGATTCCTGGGTGGTCACTACCGGGCTTCCGCTCATTGACCATTTGTGTCCCTGCCAGTACAATGACCTGGCTGATCGAATGAGGACGAGGCCAACAAAGGCGGGCGCATGAGCTGGCAACTGACAGTCTACGCGACGACGTGTTTTGTGAGTGCATCCATCATGCTGCTGCTGGCGCTCTATGCCTGGCGCCATCGTGAGGCCCAGGGGGCGACGGCTTTCACGGTGATGATGGGGCTGGTAACCTACTGGTCGATCCTGGCCGGTTTAGAGGGGCTGTTGCCTTCGACCCGCCAGCAGACGTTTGTGCGCCAGCTGAAGTACGTCAGTCTGGCCGGGGTGCCCGTCACGCTGTTGATCTTCGTGCTGCAGTACACGGGGAACAAGGCCTGGGTCACCGCTCGCAGGGTGCTGCTGCTGAATATCATTCCCCTCATCACCCAGCTGATGATCTGGACCAATCCATATCACGGGCTGTGGGTGACGCTGGAAGCGGACTTTCCCGGTCTCTGGTTCTGGCTGCATTCCGCCTATTCATTTGTGTTGGTCTTTATCGCGCTGGCCCTGATGGCTGCCTATATCCTGCGCGCGTCCAACTTGCGCCGCTGGCAGGCGGGACTGCTCCTCGTGGGCATCTCTCTGCCTCTGGTCTTCAATATCCTGCACACCTTCCGTATCATTCCCTACGTCGTGGAGCTGACGCCCATCGCCTTTGTCTTTACCGGTCTTGCCTTCGCCTGGACGATGTACCGGCAGCGTCTCTTTGACCTGACGCCGCTGGCCCGGGAGGCGCTGGTGGAAGGCATGCAGAACGGTGTCCTGGTCATCGATCTGCAGGCGCGTATCGTCGATCACAACGCGGCGGCTGAGCAGATTCTGTGCACAACCCGCCTGGCCGGGCGGCGCATCGGCGCCGTCTTGCCCGTATGGCCCGATCTGCGCGCCCGTAGGCGCGCGGATCAAGCCACGGAGATGGATGTGCAGCTGGAGCAGGCGGACGAGCTGCAGCACTACGAAATCCATATCACGCCGCTCCGTGATCGGCAGCAGACGCTGGCCGGCTATCTGCTGACCTTACATGACGTGACCGAACGGCGTCGGCACGCGCAAGAGTTGGAGGCGCGCAACGCGGAGCTCGATGCCTTTGCCCATACGGTGGCGCATGACCTGAAGACGCCGCTCTCGGTGCTTATCGGCTTCGGGACGCTCCTTGATGCGCGTGCCGGGCATCTACCACCAGATCAGCTGCGGGCCAGCGTGCGCGCTATCGTGCGCAACGGCTACAAGATGACCAACATCATCGACGAGTTGCTGCTCCTCGCCAGCGTGCGCAAGATGGACAGCGTCGATCTCGTCCCGCTGGAGATGGGCGCGGTGGTCGAAGAGGCCCGGCAGCGGTTGGTCGACCTTGTGGCGGAGCACGAGGCGCAGATCCGCGTCCCAGAGCGCTGGCCCAAGGCGCTGGGCTACGCGCCCTGGGTCGAAGAGGTCTGGACCAACTACCTGAGCAACGCCGTCAAGTACGGTGGGTCTCCGCCAAAGATCACGTTGGGCGCTTCGCCGCATCCCGACGGTCACGTCCGCTTCTGGGTGCGGGATAACGGGCCGGGCCTGAGTTCTGAGGAGCAGGCCCAGCTTTTTGCGGAGTTCGCGCGGCTGCACCAAGTTCGCGCCGAAGGACACGGGCTGGGGCTCTCCATCGTGCAGCGTATCGTCAAGAAGCTGGGCGGCGACGTGGGCGTCAACAGCGAGCCCGGCACCGGCAGCACCTTCTGGTTCACGCTGCCGGCGGCCTGATCACATCCTTAGGGGTTGGTAAAGAATAACTTCCCGACCCCTAAAACAACTCTAGAGATGTCATCCAGAGAATTCGCGTTTGAAGGCCCTTGTCACAAGCCTCAAACGTCAGTTTCCTTGATTCTCTGCCGCATCGGTTTGACAGCGACGGGAACTTATATTTTACGGGCCCTTAGCTCCCCAAAGTCGGACTCAAATACCTCATCCTCATTTTTGGTCATGATCCACATCTCACCACAGAGCCCACGGCGGGCAGAGAGAGGAAAAAAACAGGTTTTCTCTCTGCATGCTCAGCGCTCTCTGTGGTAAGAAAACGATGGACTCCGTAAACGACAGCAGCCTTGTGGGTAATCACCGGCCTCATTTCCCTTGAAATCTTCGTGGTTTGTCGCTATACTGAAGCTAGACCTGTGACGACGGTTGTGCCCCAGGCGATCTTGAGACTTCTTTAACCTTTTTCATCTTGCCTCTTTCTCAATCTGGACACCTCTGATGCGTTTCATCACAAGGATACGCAGGCCTGAAAACGTCTGTTTTCTCTCTGTGCCTCTGGAGTGTGGAGATTTGTTCGTGCATTGATGAGGAGGTGTGATGATGTGGACACGAAGCATCAGTCTTACGTGTGTTCGTATTGTGCTGCTTGTCGTTCTCTCGCTCGGCCTGCTGGGATTCC
>DAOTUH010000129.1:0-4143 GCA_034437255.1 Anaerolineae bacterium | reverse complement strand
CTCAAGTGGGATCGACCCTCCATCCTGCTCGCCATCTACGCCTCCGAATTCGTGCGTATGGAGGCGCAGCAAGCGCTAGCAAAACGCTTGCAAGAATTCGGTGCAAAGGTAAACGTGTACACGGTTTCTGGCGAGGAAGACGCCGATATTCCCCGCGCATTGGCACAGCACCCCGACCGTGAAGAGTCCGTATTCTTTGTCTCTGGCTTACGCTGGGGCGGGGGGAAGGACGGGCGCAACGCCTACCGCGCCCTCAACCTGCGGCGCGAGTACTTCGTCGAATACCGCATCCGCGCCGTCTTCTGGCTGACCGAATCTGAAGCCGCGAGGTTGCCCCACGCCGCGCCGGACTTCTGGGCCTTCCGCCACCGGGCGGTGGAGTTCGTGGAAGCGCCGAGGCCGGAGCAAATCGCCCCGGTGGCGCGGGTATTAGCATGGACAGATTGGGCAGACCGCACGCTTGCACAGGATATCGAGGCCAAAATTGCCCTGCGAGAAGGACTGCTGCGTGATCTACCGGAGAGCGACGAGACCCTGGCGGCCCGCGCGGATCTAATCTACACGCTGGGCACTTTATACCATGCGAAGCGAGAACACGACAAGGCATTGAAACACTTCAACCAGGCTTTAGCGATCTTCAAACGCTTGGGGGATACCGAGAGACAATCCTGGTCCTGGAACGGCCTGGGCAACGTCTACCGCGCGCAGGGCCGCTACGAAGAGGCCGAGGCCGCCTACCGCCGGGCCATCGACCTAGCGGACGATGCCACTCCCTACAACGGCCTGGGCAACGTCTACCGCGCGCAGGGCCGCTACGACGCCGCCGAGGTCGCTTACCGCAGAGCCACTGAAATCGATCCAGAATATCCTACTCCTTGGAACGGTTTAGGTAACTTATACTATCAACAGGGTCGTTACGAGGAAGCTGAATCTGCTTACAAATTGGCAATTGACCGTGATCCAAATAACGCTTATCCATGGAATGGTTTAGGTAACATCTACACTGACCAAGAGCGTTATGAGGAAGCCAAAGTTACCTATCACAAAGCCATTAATCATGATCCAGACTATGCTCAGCCTTGGAATAATTTGGGTATTGTTCATCGCATTCAGAAGCATTATAAAAAAGCCAGGGATACCTTTCGACAAGCCATCAAGTTAGACCCAAAGTATACTACCGCTTACAGTTCCCTTGCTGCAGTATTGCACAAATTAGGACAGGAAAAAAAAGCCCAAGAAAACCTATACAACGCTCGTGAGTTAGTATCTAAGGAAGACCATTACAACCAAGCCTGCATCGAGGCCATCGCCGGCAACGTCGAGGCGGCACTGGCGCACCTGGAGCGGGCGCTGACGCAAGCACCCGGCAACCGTGATTGGGCCGCCCGCGACCCCGATTTCGAACCGCTCCACGGGCATCCGCGCTTTGAGGCGCTGGTCGGCGGTGACGAACCGGGGGATACAGCGTCGTAAATCCTGAAACCTCGGAGTTCTTGAAGAACTCCGAGGTTTGACCCAAAACAAGGAGCCTCTGTCAAGTCCTGGCCCACCTGCCGCCGGGAACCACGTACCGCGCCTATCTCCAGGACTACGCCGCGTGGCAGACGGAGCGACTGAGAGAGTTGACGCTAGAGTAAATCAAAGACCTCGGAGATTGTGCGAACAAGTTCGCCCTAAATCTCCGAGGTCTACACTAATTGACCTCTCCCACATCTCGACTATACTGCCAGCGTCGCTAATCACCAACGAGAGGTAAACATGCAACCACAGGCATTCCCGCCCCCAAACTACGAGCCGACACCGTCGCAGGTCGAGGGCATCGCGGTCTACAAGCCCGCGCCGGAGACAGAGGCGCCCAAAGAAGCGCTGCTCGACTTCAAGTGCCCGCGCTGCGGCGCGACGACGGCCTACAGCGTCACCGACGGCGGCATCCGCTGCGACTACTGCGGCTACTACGAGCCGCCGGAGCGCGAGATCGTCGGCAAGGGCGCCCGCGAGTTCGAGTTCAAGGTGGAGACGCTGGCGCGCGCGGCCCACGGCTGGGGCACGGCGCGCAAAGAAATCGCCTGCCAGAACTGCGGCGCGCGCACGTCCGTCCCGCCCGAAGCGCTGACCCACACCTGCCCCTTCTGCGGCTCCAACAAAGTCATCCAGCAGACCGCCCGTCAAGACACACTCCGCCCGCGCTTCCTGCTGCCCTTCCAGGTCACCAAAGAGGCCTGCCGGCGCATCGCACGGGAGTGGCTGGGCAGCAGCTGGATGGTGCCCGGCGATCTGCAGAAACTGGCCAACGTCGCCGACTTCACCCCCATGTACCTGCCCTTCTGGACCTTTGACGCCGTCGCCCGCGCCACGTGGAAGGCCCAGGTCGGCCACACCAAGACAGAGCGCTACTACTCCGACGGCGAGTGGAAGACGCGCACCAAGACCGTCTGGCGCTGGGAGTCAGGTAACGTCCGCCTCAACTTTGACGACGTGCCGCGTCCGGGCACTAGCCACCTCAGCGCCGTCTTGCTGAACAAGATCAAGACCTACGATCTCAACGCGCTGGTGCCCTACGATCCCGCCTATCTCGCCGGACTGCACGCGCAGGCCTACGACGTGCTGCTGGAAGAGGCCTGGGATCAAGCCCGCCGCCAGATGCGCGAGGAGACGCGCGCCGCCTGCCGGGGCCAGGCCAGCACGTCCAAGATCCGCAACTTCAGCATGGCGCTGGACTTCAGCGACGAGAGCTGGCGCTACATCCTGGCGCCGGCCTACGTGGCGGCCTACGACTACGGCGACGCCACCTACCAGGTGATGATCAACGGGCAGACAAGCGCCATCGCCGGGCAGCGGCCCGTGGATTGGACCAAGGTCGGCCTCGCCATCGCAGCCGCACTGACGCCGGGCGCGCTGCTCACGCTCGTCGGCATGATCACGGTGCTGCTGGGCATCGGCGTGCCCATCGCCATCGTCGGCCTGGTGCTGCTGGTCATCGGCGGCATCATCGCCTTCATCCTATTCCAGAAAGCAGAGGGGATGGACGATGTCTGACACGCAATCCGGTCCAAGATCTACCCCGACGTCACCTCATTTGGCGGATGGATGGGGGCGCCCGCTGCGGGCCGTTATCTGCAACAGGTGCGATTGGGGTTACCTGGTGGGGGTCGATGAGACCGAGGCACGCTGCCCCCATTGCTTTCACCCCGCGCTCGCCCCGCTGCCGGACGCCCAAGAAGCACTGCCCTACGTGCGCCCGCCGGAACTCATCATCCCCTTCTCGCTTTCGCAGGAGCTGCTGGCTCGGCGCGTGGAAGCCTTTGCGCAGGGCATCCCCTTTGCGCCCCAAGACCTCAACGCCGCCGCGCTGCAACAGAGGCTGAAGCCGCTCTACCTGCCGATGTGGCTCGTCGACGCGGAAGCGGAGGCGCGCTGGGAAGCCGAGGTCGGCTTCGACTACCAGGTGGTCAGCCACCAGGAGCGCTACGCCGATCACCAGGGCGGCTGGGCGACGCGCGAGGTCGAGGAGACGCGCGTGCGCTGGGAGCCGCGCGTCGGCGAGCTGCACCGCACCTATCCCAACGTCGCGGCGCCGGCGCTGGAAGAGGACACAGCGCTGCGCCAGCGATTGGGCGAGTGGGACTGGACGAAGGCTCAAGCATACGACGGGCTCTTGCTCGGGCCGGTCCCTGGCTTTGGGCCTCTAGCCCATGCTCCTGACCGTGCCCGCACACGTGAGGCGTGGATCCGCCTGCCCAACCGCACGCCCCAAGACGCCTGGCCCGCCGCCGAGCCGACGGTCCGCCAGCAAGCGGCCAAGGAGTGCCGTCGCGCCGCCGGCGCTGACCACGTCCGGCAGTTCCGCTGGACACCGACCTACCCGGAGCGCAACTGGACGCTGCTGCTGGCACCCATCTACACCACGTACTACATCGACGACGAGGGCGCACCGCAGCCCGTGCTCATCCACGGGCAGACGGGCCGGCTACACGGCGCGCGTCGGGCGTCGATGCACCGCGCGCAGCGCACGTCCCTGATCCTCGCGCTGGTGGCCCTGGGCATCTTCATCGTCAGCCTCGTCATCGCCGCTGCCGGGCTGGTGGCGCCGCCGGTCGCCGTGCTGGGCGGCGTCGGCATCCTCCTCGCGCTGGTGATCGGACT
>DAOTUH010000128.1:0-3915 GCA_034437255.1 Anaerolineae bacterium | reverse complement strand
TTGCCCCAAATGCGAACAATTTCTGGCGCTTATACGCTTGAGATTCCCCACTTTGGCGGCTATTATCGCGCAAAAAAGGGCCAGACTACCCACTTTTGGGCCGACCACGGTTAAGTGTGGTCGTACCCATCGTATTTGGCGTGTTCTTTATAATACCAATTGTCTGATGAAGCAGCATGATCTATTCTGCCTCTTTGGGAGCAAAAGCATACCGGACACTTCGGTGGACAAATGGTATAACATATCATGCAGCACTTCAAACATGTATTATTCAGGCCGCAGCTCAGATCCGTCGTGAGCGAGACAGAAATGTTCCGAAACCATCAAAGTCTGAATGTGGATCACGGTTGATTCGCATAGCTTCTTTTCTTGACATGTTTTGGTTTAGGAGAGGCCAATAGAGTGTAATGAGTAAAAAATGCAGCGTACAAGCATTAACCCACTGTGCGAAAGGTAAGATGTAAAAGATGACACAATCCGGTGCATCAGCAGCTCTGCAGGGCTATCGCCTGCAGGCGCTCTATACCCTTACGCGTGTCTTGGTTCAAGATATGGACAAAGCAAGAATATTTCAACCGGAGGGTATGGAAGATCTCGATATTCTTGATCAAAACGGAAACAGTAAGCGTTCAGGGGTCTATGACTCCCTGGCAAATTCTAGACAATTTCCAGCGTTCCTCTAGCGATATTCAACTAAGTGTGGTATAGTAGCACTATGATTCAGAACGCTCAGCCAGAACAGACGGCCTTTTCCGAGGAAGAGTGGGCACAAACTCCGCCAGCGGTTCAGGAGTTCGTTCTGGCATTAATCACTCGCACACAGGAATTAGAAGCAGAGGTGGCTGCCTTGCGTGAGCAGGTCAATCGTAACTCGCGCAATTCCTCCCAGCCGCCTTCCAGTGACGGGCCGGGTGTTTCTCCAAAACAACGCCAGCGTTCCAAGAGTAAGCGCAAGCCAGGTGGACAACCAGGTCACAAAGGCACGACGCGGAAGCTGGTACCGATAGAGCAGGTCGAAGAGAGCCACGACGTCAAACCCGAGACTTGCCGCAAGTGTGAGTGTGCTTTGGAAGGACAGGATCCAGAACCCTATCGGCATCAGGTCACGGAGATTCCCCCGGTGGTTGCTGAGATAGTCGAATACCGCCTGCACGCCTTGTCTTGCCCGGAATGTGGTACCGAGACCTATGCGGAGTTACCAGCTGGTGTTCCTCAAGGAGCCTTTGGCCCACGCTTGCAAGCCATGGTGTCTCTGCTGAGCGGTCGTTATCGTCTGAGCAAGCGAGATATAGCAGAGGTTATGGGTGACTTCTTCCAGGCTGACATCAGCGTCGCCTCGCTGGTGCGTTAGAGCAACGCACCAGCGAGGCCCTCCGTGAGCCGGTGGAGGAAGCGCGCGCGTATGTTAAAGAGTCCCCCGTGGTCCACACGGATGAGACGGGTTGGCGAGAAAGCAACGCTAAGGCCTGGTTATGGGTAGCGGCCATGCCCCTCGTGACGGTGTTTCTCATTCGGTGTAGTCGAGGGGGGAAAGTCGCCAGGGAGATACCAGGTGAGACCTTCAACGGCGTTTTGAGCTCTGACCGCTGGTCGGCCTACAATTGGGTGCCCGTCTCCTTACGTCAATTGTGTTGGTCTCACCTCCTGCGTGATTTTCAGGCCTTCGTCGAGCGGGGCGGAGAATCGCAACGCATCGGCGAAGCCATCCTGGCCCCAAGTGATCGCATGTTCGACTGGTGGCACCGGATACGAAATGGAACGATGACACGTGCTGCCTTCCAGGTGAACATGGAATCTGTCCAGCAGAAAGTGGGCGAACTGCTTCGCCAGGGAGCCGCCTGCGCCCACGACAAGACGGAGGGGACCTGCCGTGACATCCTCAAACGCGAGGAGGCCCTGTGAACCTTCATGCACGTCGAAGGCGTAGCACCCACCAACAATCTGGGCGAGCGGCAGGTTCGCCACGGTGTGCTCTGGCGCAAGATGTGTTTTGGAACCCAGAGTAAATCAGGCAGTCGTTTTGCTGAACGGATCATGACCGTCGTTGCCTCCTTGAAACAACAGCAGCGCAATGTGCTGGATTACCTCACTGAAGCCTGCAAGGCGACCAATTGGGGGCGGTCAGCGCCGTCTTTGCTGCCGACGGTGTCTACCCCCTGAACGGTTACCGGAAACATTGTCGAGACAGCACAGATCAAGTCCTATGACGGCCTTGTTCTATCGGATCTTGAGCCGGAAAAAGCGACTTCGTTCTTCCATCGTGCTGTATGCTTACTAAGTAAGTCCGAAAAAATATCTTAACTGGGAACACTGGCAGTTTGTAGCAGAGAGGTAGGTGATTGTTGAGCAAAGAAATCTCGATAAGTCGTTTTGATGGCCGTTAAGGTTCGGGTCAAATTAGCCGCGACGCGTTGCTTGACGACGCGCCACACATGTTCGACGGGATTGAGATCCGGCGCATATTTGGGCAGCAGTAGGGCGGTGAAGCGAGGGTGCTGGCGGAGCCAGGTCTGAACTTTCTTCGACGTATGGTAAGTTGCTTGATCCCAAATCAGAATAATGCGGCGCTCGGGATAGTGTGCCAAAACATCTTCCAGAAAGGACAACGTGGCCTCGGAATTGGTTTTAGGCGAGAATTGATCATGCCAGTCGCCGGTGACGAGGTTCAACGCGCTATAACTGTAGATGTGCCGATTATCCTTGGGTGTGGGAATGCGCACCTGTTCTCCCTTGCGCATCCACATGCGCCGTAGCGGGGGCAAGGTTTTGAACTTGGTTTCGTCGTGGACCAGAATCACCGTCTCCCGGGTCGCGGTTGCTAAAGCGTGGATGATCCGCCCTAACCGATAAGAAGCCTCGGGATCCGTGCGCTCAATGGCCCAGCGAGGGCACCGCCAGCGGTAGCCCAGGGCATGCAGCGCGCGCCGGACGGTATCGGCACACGTGAAACAGCACAGCGGCGGTGTAAGAGATCCTGCAATAACTGTGTCGTCCAGATGGTTGCCGTATATCCATAGTCTTCCGGCGTCTGATCCAAGGCGGTCTCCAAGCACCGTTGGGCCGTTTCATCGACATCCGGGGGGCGACCAGATCGCGGTCGATCATACAGCCCGGCGGGCCCTTCAGCGTCGAAGCGATCTAGCCAGGTATAGACGGTGACCCGACTGGTATTGAGGATGTCGGCGATGTCAGGCGCCGAATACTTTCGCGCTGAAAGCCGGATCATCTGGGCGCGCATAGCCACGCGTCCGATCTCTTGGCGAGTCATCCGTTCTAATTCAGCCTGTTCCTGAGACGTAGGATCACGTACAAAACGCATCGCACCTCCGTGTGTCTTTACCTTGAACGTTACTAGCATAACAGAGGCTCGCATTTTGTTAAGAAAATTATACGGACTTACTTATAGCTTGCCGGTGTCGATGGAAAGCTATGCCTCGAACCCAAGTACTACGATTATCCGGCTACACTACCATCTGATGCAGTGGTGGCTTGTCAACCTTACAAAACTCATACCCCTTGCACCTTACAAATCATATACCCCTTGCGAGCTGATAAGCCGAGTCACAAGGCTTCCCCCCTATAATGAGGAGGAAAGTGATTTAATGAATATGTAACAGGCAAAGATTGTTGATAACTATCATTATATCAATTTACAATTACGAAGACGCACGCTTGCAGCCATTGCCGAAGTAAACGGTTGGTTTTTCAGGTGCGTTCGGTCTTGGTGACGCCGTTACCACAATGTTACCCGCTTTGGCGTCAAGATCTCCAATGAGAATGGGCAAATTACCAAGCGCCTTCTACCTGATCATCTTGCCGTAGCTCACATAACCGATCTTGACCTGGGCTCCACTTAACTTCCAGGGGGTATGTCTTTTGTAAGGTACTGGGGGTATATGATTTGTAAGGTTAACA
>DAOTUH010000127.1:0-48608 GCA_034437255.1 Anaerolineae bacterium | reverse complement strand
CTCGTCCGCGTGTGCTTTCAAGATCTCTCGCTGTCCATAACGCTGTGGGTAGACGAGCGACGCGATCAGCGCCAGGTAGGCCACCGGGTTGAGATTGAGGGCCGTGGCGTCACAGCCCAGGCGCAGCGCCTCCAGCGGCATCGAGCCGCCGCCAGCAAAGGGATCGAGCACGCGAGGTGCGCGACCGCCGTGCGCGCTCCAGGCGGCGGGGCATCTCGGGCCACTCCTCGCTGCTCAGCTCGACGAGCAGCTGTTCCAGCGCCTGGCGCTCGGTCTCTGTCTGCGGCGCGTCGACCAGCGCGGCTAACGTCATGGCGCGAGACGCGGTCAGCGGACGGCGGGCGAAGTACGGGTGCATCGCGTTGAGCGACCCGATCCCGCCGCCCTTCTGGGTGACCGTGTTGAGTTTGGAGAGGGGGAGGACGTCTTCGATGTAGCGGGGCATTGTCACGCCAAAAGATGTAGTTGTGACGCCGGCCCGTCCAGGGTCAGGCGCAAGCGGTTCAGGATATCGCGCCCGATCACCAGCTCATTTCCCAAATCGGTTAAGCATCATCATTGACGATGAGAAACATGCAGGTGTCTGGGCCTGGTGGCAGCAGCAGGAGAACAAAAGCGCGGCGGTACGGGCGGCCATTCGGGCGGCGCTGGAACCCACTCCGCCCCCGCTCACCGCGGCGGACGTGCGCCGGGCGGTGCGTGTGGAACTGGCGCAGGTGGAGATCGCGGCGCAGCCAGCTGAGACCCACGACGAACCCACCGAGGACGTCGATCCCGAAGCCGCCGCCCGATTGGACAACCTGTTCTGAGCATTGGCGATACGACGCAGGTGAGATGATGCCCTTTGATCCGACACGCTACCCGGAAGACTGGCGCGCCATCGCCCGACGAGTGAAGGACGCCGCGGGCTGGCGTTGCGAGCAGTGCGACCATCCGCACGCTCCGGCGCAGGGCTACACGCTGACGGTGCACCACATCGACGGCGACACCTTCAACAATGCGCCCGCCAACCTGGTGGCGCTCTGCCAGCGCTGTCACCTGGCGATTCACGGACGGAAATGCGTCATCGGGCAGCGGATGTTCGCCTTTGCGCGTCCCACCTGGTTACAACGACGGCAGCGCTAATCCTGAAGACAAGCCAGCAAGGAGAGCGTACAAAATGGACATACACACCCACGCGCCCTATTTCATCCTCCTGCCCACCTTCATTTTTGGGGCGTTGGAGAGCGGCGACATCAATTTCACCGTTTTTGTCGTCTGGACCGTGTTACGGCTGCACGCGCCGGATACCGAGCCTGGCGCCTTTAGCCCCGCGCCGACGGACGTCACCAACCGCCTGTTGACCTGGGAGACGGGGCTTTCCCGGCGGCAGTCAATCAAAGTGCTCAATCACCTGGAGGAGGCAGGCCTGGTAAAGCGGCTCATCGCGGCCGAGCAGGCCGCGCGGGGACTGCGCGGGGCGCGCTGGCTGCTGCTCACCGCGCCCGCGCGCTCGGTCTGGGTGGACGTGTCGCAGGCGTCACCCCTGTGTGCGCCTGCAGAAACGGGGGAGCGCGCCCCGTGTCGCTGACGACACGCCCCCGTATCCCTGGGGGTCGTCAGCGGCAGCGGTGCACCTCACGCCACCTGTCGCCGAGGACACCCGCTATCAGGCGGAACAAGCTGCGACGTGGTGGCAGGCGACCCTAACGGAGTTGGAGATGCAGATTGAGCGGGCCACCTTCGACGGCTGGCTGTGCGCCTCGGAAGCGCGAGGTTGGACAGCGGAGGGGACCGTCCTGGTGGTCCAGGTCAGCAGCGTCTATGTCGCGGAGCGGCTGGCAGAGCAACTGGCGCCCTTGATCCGGCGGGTGCTCCGGCAGGTGGCGGGCCGCGAGGGACTGGACGTCCGCTTCAGCGCCGCCGAGACGCGGCCGGACGCAGTGACCCAGATGTAGGAGAAGGAGGAGCAATCTATGCAGCCCACGCACTGTCTGATCTGTGGTCGCCCATTGGAACAGAAACCACGGGGGCGGCGGCGCCGGTATTGCTCGTCAGCTTGCCGATCCAAAGCCTACCGCCTGCGGAGAAAACGCCGGGCGGCGTCCCAGGCCACGGCTGCGCATCGCGTACGGGTTATCCACTGCCTGGAGGGCTTGTTCAGCGGGCGGATCTTTACCTGGAGCGACTTTCGGACGTTGCTGGGCGTCTGGCCCGACGGCATGCGCGTGGTCTATGAGGGCGTCACGTACGCGGTGCACGGCGACCGCCTGGTGGAGGTAGCGGAGAGCGAGAACGTGAGTTCATGAGGGACCTGAAATTGCAAACCTAACCCAAGGAGGACGTGGTGAAATTTCCGTTTCGCATGGTGATTAAGTGTGATGAAGAAGAGCTGACAGCGGCACGGTGGGAGATCATCGCGCAGTTGCGCACCGCGTTGCTCCAGGGGGCTGCGCAGCGGGCGCTCGGTGAGCAGCTGCAGGGCTGGCTTCCCGGTCGGAATGCGAAGACCGCAACGCCGGACGCCTGGGTGCGCGCGTTTAGCGTCTTGTATCTGGATTTGCCGGGTTACCAGCAGTTTGTCCAACGGCTACCACTAGATGTGGCCATTTCTGGCGAATTCCAAGAGAGCCATTATTGGGGAAATGTAGCCGCGATTTCTAAATCGCGCACTCTGAAGCGCGAAATGGATTTCGCGGCTACTTGTATCTGGATTTGTAGGGTTACCAGCAGTTTGTCCAACGGCTACCACTAGATGTGGCCATTTCCGGCGAATTCCAAGAGAGCCCCATCAACCTCACGCAAAGGAGATTAACTTTTGATTTAATATTCTTGAATTCAATTGGGTTTTCTATTCATAATACTTTTAAGCAACTTAAAAATCTTGGCGCACTTTGCGTCTTGGCGTGAGGCTAATCCTTTCTTCGTCAGAGCCATATTTGTAAGTTAGAATTGAAGAGATCGGATTTAATTGAATTTAGGCTTTTAGGCATAATCACGCGGGGAGGAGATCGTCGCATGGATACAGGCAAGCACCCGGTTCCAGGCTATACTAACGCTTTATAGGCCTTCAGCGTCTTCTTGACCGTCGCGTCCCAGGAGAACCGCGCCGCCTGACGTAGTGCGCGGCGAGAGAGTTCTGCGTGAAGCACGTCGTCGGAGAGTAACTGCGCCAGCGCGCGTCTCAGCGCCTCGATGTCGTCGGGGGCTGCAAGTACCCCACCCTCACCGACGATCTCAGGGAGACTCGCCGCACCACTCGCCACGACGGGCACGCCGCAGGACAGCGCCTCCAACGGTGGGAGCCCGAAGCCCTCGTACCATGAGGGGAACAAAAAGACCCGCGCGCCCCGGTAGACGGCGGGCTTATGTCGCTCAGGGATAAAGCCCGTGAACTGAACGTGTGCCTCGATGAGGCCGGCCTCCCGCATCAAGCGCCGGGGATCGGGCGCAAAGGCCGTATCGCGCTCCGGCAGCTTGCCGGCGATCACCAACGTGGCGTCTGGCACGCTCTCCAACGCCAGCGCAAAAGCGGCGAACACCGCGCGAAGGTTCTTGCGCATGTCAAAACCGCCGAGATAGAGCGCGTAACCCGGTTGTAGATCCAACTCACGCAGCAAGCGGAGATCATCAGGAGATACTTCCGGCGTGTACTGCGCCCCGACGGCGAGCGGCACGGCGCGTACATGCTCGGGAGGCACACGGAGATGTTGGATGATATCGGCGCGAGACGCATCGGAATCGGTAAGCAGCAGCGCCGAGCGACGCGAGGCGGCGCTGACCAGGGCCGTGTAGAGGCGCACCGCCGTCCCACCGCGATACGCCGGACGTAGCAGCGGGATCAGATCGTGGACCGTTGCCACGATAGGACAGGCAGACACGAACGGAGGCGCCCAGTAAGGCACGTGCAACAAATCAGCCCGCAGACGCCGTGCCGCGCGGGGCAAAGTCACCTGCTCCCACCAGACCTTGCCCGATGCGCCAGGAGGCGCCGGCAGCGGAACACAGTGCACACCAAAAGGCGCCGCCTGGTCTCTCAGATGATCAGGCGGCGCCAGAAGTGAGATCTCGGGAGCGTCCTGAAGCGCGACCAGGCGCGTCAGTAGCTGTCTCAAGTATTGACCGCTTCCGGTATCAGGTCGGTCCCAGAACCAGCCACTCAGAGCGATGTGCATGACACTTCAGGACATTACTTTTAAGCTCGGATGCTATTCCCGCAGATGGACGTTGTACGCCTCCGGCCCACGGTCCGTCTGGCGTAATTCGTACCAGACGTGAGCGCCATCCTGTCCAATCTTGCTGACATCTCCGACGATGTTACTCTTGTGGAAGAAGACCTCCGAGCCATCGGCTTGCACAATAAAACCAAACCCTTTCTCTCCACTGAACCACTTGACGACGCCGGGGTGTAGCCCTGCTTTCGGCTCGACAGTTTTTCCTTCGCGGCAATCTGGGCAGATATCCGGCACTTCTCGCTCCAAATCCATCGTATCCTGCAAACGCTGTTCTTCGACGGTGTAGACAAACTTCTTCCCACAGGAGTCACAGACTCTCATCTCATCTTTGTACGGCATATAAAACCCTCCATAACATTGATATGTCAACTCACGTAAACTTCAACAAGTAAGCCAAAACTATATCGGCCATCCTGAAAATATCTGTCTTTATGCTTGCTCGATCTCTATCCGTTCTTGCGGCACCACAACTCCGGCGACCCTGTCTCTTCCCCGTAGGGCAATGATGGATTCACCGCGTGTCGCACGTCCCTGCTCGGGAATTGAGCGTCCCGTGGTCGTCTTGGCCGCGCCTCGCTGCGTGACAGGGATGAAATACGTGCTGGTCAAAACCAACCCGATGCCCATCAGACGCTCGCCTTTGTCCAACTTGGCAATCTGCACGCCCTTGCCACCGCGTCGCTGGCTGGAGATTTCATCCAGTTCCGACCGCTTGGCGAAGCCCTGGTCCGTGAGGGTCGCCAGCTTGACCCAGGGCCGGGCCACGACGACGCCAATCGCCACGTCCTCTTCTTCCAGCCGGATGCCGATGACGCCGCCGGCGCGCGCACCCATGGCGCGCACGTCAGTGACGGCAAAGCGAATCCCCTGACCCGCGGCCGAACCAACAATAACTTCGGCGTCATCCTGGACCCAGACCGCATCAACGAGCCAGTCCGTCTTATCCAGCCGGATCACGGTGGCAGGCTCCATGCCCACGCCGGGCAAATCCTCTGGCAGCAGGCGCTTCGCCTGGCCCTGGGACGTGATGAAGAAGACCGCGCCCGGCGGCGGAGACGGCGGCAGCGCCAGCGCGGAGACGATCTCTACGTCAGGACCGAAGTGGCTGACGGCCGAGACCTCATCCCCCCCGCCCTCCCATGCCTGACCTTCCGGCAGTTGGTGGACCGGGAGCCCTACAGCGGTCCCCTGGGCCGAGAAAAGGTAGAGCGTGTCTCGGGTGGAAGCCTGCACCATCGCCACCGGCACGTCTTCAGGGCGCGAAAGCACGTAGGGCGCTTTCTCGTCCTCGTCAGCCACGTACCCAATGCGTCCCTCTCGCGTCACGATGACCCACACACGCTCGTCGGGAATCAGCGCGTCCACGTCGACCTCGTCGCCTTTGACGTCCAGAATGTGCGTGCGGCGGTCGTCGGTGTAGTTATTCTTCACCGCCAGCAGCTCCTTGCGGATGATCTGCCGCTGCTTTTCCGGCGTCCGTAGAATAGACTCGAGCTCGTCGATCAATGTGCGGAGCTCGTCGTATTCCTCTTGAATCTTCTTCTGCTCTAGAGCAGCCAGTCGCTTGAGCGGCATATCCAAAATCGCCTGCGCCTGAGCTTCCGTCAACTTGAACTTGCGTCGTAAATTGTTGCGCGCCGTCCGCACGTAGCGAGAGCGCCGGATCGTGTCGATGACCTCGTCCAGATTGTCGATGGCGATAAGCAGCCCTTCGAGGATGTGGGCACGTTCGCGCGCGTGCTCCAGTTCGTAGGTGGAGCGCCGCTGGAGTACCTCCAGCCGGTGCTCGATAAAGACGGTCAGCGATTTCTTCAGCGCCAGGGACCGTGGCTCCCCGTTGACCAGCGCCACGTTGATGACGCTGAACCGTGTCTCCAGGCGGGTGTTGTCATAGAGCGCCTGGAGCATCTTTTCTGAATCCACGCCGCGTCCCAGATCGATGACGAGACGGAGGCCATTACGGTCGGATTCGTCTCTCAAATCAGAGATGCCTTCCAGCTTTCCCTCACGGACGAGCTTCGCAATCTTCTCGACGATAGAGACCTTGGTCACCTGATACGGAATCTCGGTGATGACGATGCGCTCACGTCCACCACGAATATCCTCGGTGTGCGCCCGCGCCCGCAGCGTGATCCGCCCACGTCCGGTGGCGTAGGCCTTGCGGAGGCCATCCTGACCGTCGGCGCTCTCGCGGCGGTAGAGCAGCCCGCCGGTGGGGAAATCCGGGCCGGGGATCAACTCCATCAGCTCATCCAGCCCCACGTCGTCCCGATCCTCCCATTTGTCCAGAAGGTGCACCGTTCCGTCGATGACCTCGGCCAAGTTGTGAGGCGGAATGCTGGTAGACATGCCCACCGCGATGCCCGACGCGCCGTTGACCAGTAGATTGGGCACGTTCGAGGGCAACACCTTGGGCTCCATCAATGAGCCGTCGAAGTTCTCGGTCCAATCGACGGTCTCTTTCTCCAAATCCTTGAGAATCTCCATGGAGATGGACGCCAACCGGGCCTCGGTATAGCGCATGGCCGCGGCCGAGTCCCCATCAATGGACCCAAAGTTTCCCTGACCATCCACCAAAAGCGAGCGCATCGAGAAATCCTGCGCCAGGCGCACCATGGCATCGTAGACGGCGGCATCGCCGTGCGGGTGGTATTTACCCAGCACCTCACCCACAATGCGGGCGGATTTCTTGTGTGGCTTATCGGGGCGAATGCCCATATCGTACATGGCGTAGAGGATACGACGCTGCACCGGCTTCAGACCATCCCGCGCGTCGGGGATGGCCCGCGCTACGATGACGCTCATGGCGTAATCCAGGTAAGCGCGCCTTACCTCGCTATCAATATCAACCGTACGGACAACTCCAATTTCCATTCTTCACTCCTTCCCAAACATCCGTGCTAACTATACGTGAGGAACGCACTTTTCGCAAGCCCAAAAAGAAGATGGGCCGCAAACGTCAGCAAAGATGTGTTCTTCGCATGCATTAGAACGAGGTTGACGTCCTCCAATTTTGCGTTACACTGGTTTACATGATGAAAGCCTATTTAAATGTGATAAAAACATGGATGCGACGCGGCGTCAGCCTGGTGCTGTTGCTCTTGATCCTAACCGGGGAAGGCCCCCCACCCCAGGATCAGGATTTCCGCCTGTCGGTGCTGAGCAACACCTATGCCTTCCAATTTGCCACGTGGGAAACGGAGGCGCTGTTCAGTAAGCTCGCGTATGGCCTGCTCGCGCCCCAGCGTTTCATGAGCGAGGAGGCGCGTTCGCGCTACGTGCTGGACTATTTGGACAACGTGGACCAAGCGCGCACATTGTCCAGGGAGATCGACCACGTCTACGTTGATCCAGGTGTGGACAATCCCTACGTAGCAACCGAAGCACAGCGAGCCCAGCTGGCCGAGCTGCGCAGCTTGATGGAACCGCAGGGCGCCATCGCCGAGGCTATCCTCGAAGAACAGGTCAGCCGCGTGCTCAATTATGGCGGATTCGGAACCTTGCACCAGATCCTGCCGCCGGTCAAGGCGTCGATCACGCCCTTGCCCCACCTGTTGATCGTCTCGCCGCGCGACCGCATTGAGCGCGCCTATCAGAAAGAACTGAGCGCCGGCATGACCTCGGCTCAACAAGCCGTGCTGGAGCAGCGCATCGAAGCGGATCAGCCCGATCTCTCGACCTACGTCACGGCGATCGGCGGGCTTTCCACGTATCCTGCGATGTTGCTGGAGAGCACCTCCATTGATTGGCTGGCCGACGTGATGGCGCACGAGTGGACCCACCACTATCTGCTGCCGAGACCACTGGGATGGCAGTATTTCGAATCAACCGAAACCCGTACCATCAACGAGACAGTGGCTTCGCTGGTGGGCGAATGGGCCGGCCAGGAAGTAGTGCGCCGATTCTACGCTCCCTTACTCGAACGCGACAAACGACCACCCGATCCGCTCGTGAAGGAAGAACAACCGGCGTCCGCGCCACCGGCCTTCGACTTCCGGGCAGAGATGCGGGAGACCCGCGTCACGGTGGATCAAATGCTTGAGGAAGGCAAGATCGAAGAAGCCGAAGCCTACATGGAGGAACGGCGGTGTATGTTCGTGGACCACGGCTACCGCATTCGGCGGCTGAATCAAGCCTACTTCGCTTTTCACGGCGCCTATGCCAGTCTCGGAGGATCGGGCGCCGCGGGCGACGATCCTACCGGACCGGCAGTCCGCCGTCTCTGGGCGCTGAGTGACTCACCCCAAGAATTTGCGCAACATATCGGCAAGGTCACCACCCTGGGCGAGGTCCTGGCTCTGGAGCAGCGACTCGCTTCCACTGCCCAGCCCTGAAAGTCATAAGGATAACGTGCTGTAGAGTTGACATTGCTTCGAGCCATGTTATCATAGCCACGTCCATAAGGTATTGTAAAGCCAAGTTACAAAAGGGGGCCGCCATCAGCACATCAAGGTACCGCGTGAATCGGCAGATCCGGGCTCGCGAGGTTCGCTTAATTGACGAAGAAGGTAATAATCATGGCGTCGTCGCTATTCAAGATGCCTATCAAGCAGCAATAGACAAAGGGCTTGATTTGGTCGAAGTCGCGCCCAACGCCAACCCACCTGTAACCCGGATCATGGATTATGGAAAGTTCCTGTACGAGCAATCGAAGAAGGAACGTAAAGCACGCAAATCGCAGAAACAAATCGAGATCAAAGAAATCCGTCTGAGGCCTAAGACGACGGAGCATCACTTATCTTTCAAAATTCGAGATGCGCGTCGCTGGTTAGAACAAGGCAATAAAGTCAAGGTGCGCGTGCGATTCCGAGGTCGAGAGATCACGTATCCAGAGGTCGCGCTTGAGCAGATGCAGAAAGTCGTCGATGAGCTGGACGACATCGCGCAGATTGAGCAGAAGCCCAAGATGGATGGCCGTACCATGCTGATGGTGTTGGCGCCCCACAAGTAGAGAAAGGAGTTTTTAAATGCCGAAGATTAAAACGCATCAAGCAACTGCAAAACGTTTCCGCCGCTCCAAGGGTGGCAAGGGCAAGCTGATGCGCACGCGACAGGGCAAGAGCCACTTACGTCGCAAAAAGTCCAAGGATGTCAAGCGAGAGTACGCTGAGATGCACGTCGTCACCGAACCATCGATCAAGAAGCGCGTCAAGCGTCTGGCGCCCTATCTGCATGAGAAGGATTAGGAGTTGGAATCGTGAGAGTAAAAGGTGGAGTTGTAACACGTCGTCGTCATAAGAAGGTCATTCGCCGGACCAAGGGCTTTTACGGAACCCGTCACCGGCTGTTCCGCCGCGCGAATGAGGGTTTGATCAATGCCATGTGCTACGCCTATCGGGATCGCCGCAATCGCAAGCGCGATTTTCGCCGCCTGTGGATCACGCGGATTAACGCGGCGGCCCGTCAGAACGGGACCACGTACAGCCGGCTGATCCATGGTCTCAAAGAGACCGATATCGAGCTCAATCGAAAGATGCTTTCCGATCTGGCCGTACGCGATCCAGATGCATTCAAGGAAGTGGTCAACGTAGCGATGCAGTAATGTTACTGCACTTTCAGCGACACGAGCGAAGGGCGACCTCAGGGTCGCCCTTTTTCGTATCCATACGTTGGGCCCGGGCGAACGCAGAAAAAGCAAAGCCGTTGAGCGTGACCCGTGTTCGTCTGTGCCCTAAACTGAAAGCTTCCTCGTACTAGGCGTTCTTTCGCCCTCCGGCCGCTTTGAAGATACCCACGATCACGCCGACGATGACGCCAAAGAGCACAGCCGCCCGAAAATCAAAGAGGACGGTGAAGTCCTCGCCTTCGATGGACCGAGCCGCGGCCAGGAAGGCGCTCCCGTTTTCCATCTTGATGTTGGTAGCTGCCGCAACGCCCACGCCGCCATCTTTCAACGTGATGTTTTCGCCCAAAGCAATGCCCACGCCGCCTTCCACCACGTCGATGAAACGCGCGTCGGCACGGCCCACGCCGCCCTGCTCCACGCGAACCTTGTCGGCTTCGACGTGCTGGACCGCACCCTGCTGGATCGTCACGTCTTCGGCCTTAACCTCTTCCACAACTTCAACCTCACCCAAGACGTCCTTGTTTTCCGCGTTCATATCGCCTCCTCCGGCATTCCGCTTCTCAAGAAACAGCACTTCTTATTTCGCAGTGTAACACAGAATAAAAAAAGAGAAAAATCTTAAACAACAGCATTGAAGTCACTACCGAAGCCTTCCGGCTGAACGTCCACCTTCGTGGACGGAAAACGCGTCGACGTAAGTCGACGCCCGGCGCGCCAGCGACTCCGTTAGTGACTTCCCATGGCCACTGGGCCAGGGCAGTCGCGGTGCTATTCATCAATTGAAACTTGACAAAGCAGTAGTATATGTGGTGGTTGGATAAAATCCAAACCTGAATGACTTAACATCACCTCACTCGCTTCGAGTTAATTTCCGCTGCACGGCGGTTACCATGGTCAGTAGACCATAGGTCTACGAAAACCACGTGCTACGGCTGCAAAGTCGCCCTTCAGCGACTGAAAGGTAATCCGCGTAGGCGGATTTCGCAACTGTAGCCGCGAATTCATTCGCCGGGATTTAAAGTTAACATTGTCAAGTTAGTCACTATACGGTAAATGACTGTCCTGCACCTCTGGGTGTTGCCAAAATCAGACAAAACGAGTAAACTCTCTTTCACGATCCTTTAGCGCAAAACATGATAGGAGGTAAGATGCCCCTAGAGATCGCTCTAGTGCTCGCTATTCTACTCGCAGCTGTGGTAGTTTTTATCACTGGATGGCTACGCTCTGATGTGATAGCCATACTGGTACTCGTCTCACTTGTGATAGCAGGGCTTTTGGATGCCCACGAGGCCCTAAGTGGTTTCAGCAGCGAAGCTGTCATAGCTACCGCCGGTCTATTGGTTCTCAGCAAAGGTTTGGTGCGCAGCGGTGCCGTCATCTGGATAACCGACCAGATCGAACGATTGACCAAGAAAAATGGGAAACGTCTCATCTTGCTAGCCACCACAGTGCCCGGGTTTCTCTCCGGTTTTATCAGTGATATCGGCACGGTCTCCCTTTTCATTCCTGTTGTCATGCGTCTGGCACGTAAAAAAGGCGTCCCTCACTCGCGCCTGCTCTTACCGATTGCTATGGCAGCATTAGCGGGTGGAAACCTCACCCTCATCGGCGCCTCCCACAACCTGGTAGTGGATAGCTTATTACGAGATTCAGGCTACGCCTCCCTCGGGTTTCTATCCCTCTTACCCATTGGTCTCACATTAATCCTGGCTTTTGCTCTCTATGCCGTACTCTTTTCATCCACGCTACTTCCAAAACGAAAACTGGATATTCCCAAAGACAGTGAAGCCATCACCCATCAGTTAATGCAAACTTACAAC
The DNA here is from genome assembly GCA_034437255.1 of Anaerolineae bacterium. Classification (GTDB taxonomy): domain Bacteria; phylum Chloroflexota; class Anaerolineae; order B4-G1; family SLSP01; genus G713. The sequence goes on along the minus strand of DAOTUH010000127.1, from coordinate 37,008 downwards.
ATCCAGGAGCGACTCTGGGAGCTCGCGGTAAAGCCCAACTCCCCCTTGGTAAGACGCCATCTTGGAGAAACCAATATCGGCAAACACTATGGACTGAGTGTCTTGCTGGTATTACGAGATCACGAAGTCCACACGGTTCGGGGACAGGCACTACCCCTGGAAGCAGGAGATGTTTTATTACTAGCAGGTCGAAAAGAACGCGTCGAGCGCTTAACGGAGGATATGGGGTTGGAACTGCTGGGTAATCCACGCCAACAAGAAGAATTCACTGCCTCTGGTGCAGAGATGGTCGAAGTCGTGGTGCCGCCCCGCTCTCCAGTCGTGGGCAAGACGCTGGCGGAGATAGACTTCCGAGAGAAACACGGCCTGACAGGCGTTGCGCTTTGGCACTCAGATACTCCGGTGCGCACGGATGTCGGCTTTGAGCCTCTGCAGAGAGGCGACGCACTTCTGCTATACGGATCGCGGAGAAACGTACGGGCCTTCGATCCTAAACCGGAATTCATCTGGCTCAATCCTCCTCAACCGGAAGAATCTCCCCGCGAGCTACGGCATTTAGCTCCCTGGGCAACGCTGGTGATGCTTCTCGTGATTCTCTGCGCCACTTTTGATCTATTGCCTATTGCAGTAGGTGCCTTAGGCGGTGGTGCAATCATGCTCTTATTGGGAATCCTCAGTCCACGTGAGGTCTACCAAAGCGTTGAATGGAATACCGTTCTCCTTATCGGCGGCATGTATCCGCTAGGCTTAGCCATGCACCAGAGTGGAGCCGCTGAACTGGTCTCCACTCTGGTCACACAGACAGTCGGGCAGCTGGGCCCCCTGGCGGTTTTGATAGGACTGGTTACGTTGGCTATGGCGCTGACCCAGGTCATGCATGGCGCAGCGGTGGCAGTCATCATGACTCCGGTGGCTTTAGACACCGCCGCCAGAATGGGGATAACCCCTTATGCTCTGACCGTAGCCGTCATCGTTGGGGCCTCCGCTACCTATTTGATGCCCATGGGCCATCCCGCCCCACTCTTAGTGCAAAAACCAGGCGCTTATCGGGCCAAGGACTACCTTCGATATGGGACTGGCTTGGCTTTCATAACGATTGTTCTCTCAGCAGTAATCTTGCCCTTGAGATGGCCCTTCTGATAGGCGGTTAGAGAAATTTGAAAGGCGCGGTTGATGTCCGTCACATTACAACCTGTCATTCGTCACTATGCCTAGCTAATAATTTGGGTATCATAGGAAGTGGAAGGTAAACGTAATCAGAGAGATGAAGTATCTCTCCTCCTTTCCTTGGCTGTTGGTCCCCCGGGATCCCCCTCTCCGGGGGGCCACGCTTTTCAGGGTGTCTCATACATTTCACGATGCGCCCTGCTGAAAGGTGTAAGTCCTCTTTCGATTTGCCTGCATAAGACCTAACCGCGTTCGCTGCTAAAAGTCCCTGACTCCGATGATAATTACGTAAAATATCTCCTGGCCATCCCTATGCCAAGAACTATTGTCGTGACCTTTCCGCGTGGTATAATGAAGGTCGTATCGGAGATAGACAGGGAGGTATATGGGCGTCAAGGATTTCATTAAGCAGATTTTTGGAGATCGCAATCAGCGGGAAATTGCTCGTTTGCAAGAAACGGTTGAGGTCATCAACAACCTGGAACCGAGCTGCAAGGCGTCGAGTGATGCAGAGCTGCGCGCCAAAACGAACGAATTTCGACAGCGACTGGCTCAGGGCGAGACCCAGGACGATCTGTTGGCCGAGGCCTTCGCCGTCGTGCGCGAGGCTAGTCGGCGCACCATTGGCCTGCGCCACTACGACGTACAGCTGATCGGCGGCATGATTCTCCACCAGGGCAAGGTCGCAGAGATGCGCACCGGCGAGGGCAAAACCCTGGTCGCCACCCTTCCCCTGTATCTCAATGCGCTGACGGGAAACAGCGTGCATCTGGTCACGCCCAACGACTACTTGGCCAAATTCGGCACCCAATGGATGGGGCCGATTTACCACGCACTCGGCGTCAGCGTGAGCGTTATCCAATCCGCCGGTGGCCGTCCTGACGAAGCCTCCTTTCTTTACGATCCCGGATACGTCTCGGCGGATGATCGTTTCCAGTATCTGCAACCCATCACGCGCCGGGAGGCGTATCGGACCGACATCACTTATGGCACCAATAACGAGTTTGGCTTCGACTATCTGCGCGACAATATGGTCGATGACCTCACCCAACGCAGCCAGAGCGATCTGCATTACGCCATCATCGACGAGGTCGATAGCATCCTCATCGACGAGGCCCGCACGCCGCTGATCATCTCCGGCCCGGCCGAGGAGCCGTCGGATCTCTACCAACGTTTCGCCGGCATCGTACCGCGGCTCCAGCGCGAGACCGATTACGAGGTCGACGAGCGCTCGCGCATCACCATGCTCACCGAAGAGGGCGTCGCCAAGATCGAGTCCATCGTGGGGCTCCCGGAAGATGCCAGCATCTACGACGCCGAGCACGCGCACATGCTCCCCTATCTCGATAACGCCCTGCGCGCCAAAGAGTTCTTCCATCGCGACAAGGAATACGTGGTGCGCAACGGTGAAATCATCATCATCGACCAATTCACAGGACGCATGATGTTTGGACGGCGATACTCCGAGGGCTTGCACCAGGCCATTGAGGCCAAAGAGCGTGTGGATATCCGTCGGGAATCCCTCACTTACGCCACAATCACGTTCCAGAACTTCTTCCGCATGTATGACAAGTTAGCCGGCATGACGGGCACGGCCGCGACGGAAGAGGAAGAGCTCCGCAGGATCTACGGCCTGGACGTGACGGTGCTGCCGACCAACGTCGAATACCGCGCGCGTTTCGGCAATCTAGAAGAAGACGAGGTTCCTCTTCCAGAATCGGGTGTGGAATTTGCCGGCATCATCAACTCCAACGCGGCGGGGCCGTACGAGCAGCTGCGCCGGGAGGACGTGGACGTCACGGTGTACGATGGCTCCAACGGCGAACGGTACTATCGCCGGCTGGACATGCCCGATCAGATCTACAAGACAGAGCGTGGGAAGTTCAAAGCCGTCGCCCGGGAGATCGAGGCGGCGCACCGGGAAGGGCACCCGGTGCTGGTCGGCACGACGGCGATTGAGACGTCCGAGCAGCTCTCGCGGGTGCTGAAACGCCACCGCGTTCCCCATAATATCCTGAACGCGAAGCATCACGAGCGTGAGGCCATTATCATCGCCCAGGCAGGACGACCGGGCGCGGTGACCCTCGCCACCAACATGGCCGGGCGCGGCGTCGATATTCTACTGGGCGGCAATCCCGAGGGCCTGGCACGCGACCAATTACGCAAGGAAGACGTCGAGCTCACGGAGATCAGCTCCACCGACTGGGAAGCCGCGTTAAAGATGGCCCGCCGGGGGGAAGATCCCACCGCGACTTACGAAGAGCACTGGGCCGAGGTGCTGCGAGACAAGGTGCGCGAGTGCCAGGCGGACCGCCGGCGCGTCTATGAGATGGGTGGCCTGCACGTCATCGGCACGGAACGCCACGAGGCCCGTCGCATCGACAACCAGTTGCGCGGGCGCGCCGGACGGCAAGGCGATCCCGGCTCCAGCCGCTTCTACATCTCGCTGGAGGACGAGCTGATGCGGCGCTTCGGCGGCGAGCGGCTCCAGCCCTGGATGGATCGCGCCGGCCTGGACGAGGCCCCGCTGGAGTTCAACGTGTTGAGCCGCGTCATTGGCTCCATCCAGGAGCGCGTGGAGGGGTACAACTTCGACATCCGCAAACACGTGCTCGAATACGACAACGTCGTCAACAAGCAGCGAGAGGTCGTCTACGCCGAACGGCGCAAGATCCTCTCCCGCGATGACCTCCACGACGACGTGATGGAGATGGTGGAAGCGGAGATCCGCCAGGTCGTGGAGGCTCACACCGGCTCCGAATACCCGGAGGACTGGGATCACAAGGGCTTGCTGGCCGAACTGCGACGGTTCGCGCCCGTTCCCCGCTCCTATTCCGTGGAAGACCTGAAAGAGCTAAACCCGGATCAGATGATTACGCAGCTCATGTCCTGGTCCGAACAGACGTACGAGCAGATGAACGAGCAACTGGGCCACCTCACCTATCGCCATCTGCGCCAGGACGAGGTCACCCTGACGCAAATGGCGGAGAGCCGTAATCCCCTCCTGCAGCACATCGCAGCCGAAGCGGAGGAGGCATTGGGCGCGCAGGCCTGGGCGGAATGGAAAGAGCTCCCCATACGCCGTTTGCCTTCCGCACAAGAACGCCAGATCGAGGACATCGTTATGGATCTGCACCGGTTATTCCGTGACCGCCGGCTGATGTTGCGGGCACTCGACGATCACTGGGTGCGGCACCTTACCGACCTCGACGTGTTGCGCGAGGGCATCGGACTGCGCGCCATCGGCCAGCAGAAGCCCCTGGTATCGTACCAGCGTGAGGCGTACGATATGTATCAGACGATGCTGGACTCTGTCCAGCGGCAGATCGTGCGCTCCCTGTTCTTGGTGCCCAAGCAGCTGGCGGATCAGCGGCAGCGCAGCCGACGCAAGACCCAACTGACCGCACGCCGTCCGAGGTTGCGCGCAGTGAGTGGCTCCCAATCCGCCGAATCGCAACCGCGACCCGACAAAAGTCGAGATTTGCCAGGACGCAACGATCCCTGTTGGTGCGGCAGCGGCAAAAAGTACAAGCACTGTCATCTGCGATCAGATCAACGTAAGGCCCAGCGGCGCTGATCCAGGGGAGTTGCGCTACAGTTTGACCTGGTGTTGGTCTCACGGTAGGCCACGAGATGTGAAATCTAACCAGCTACGCCACAACAGCCATGATCGAAGTGTAGACTTCGGTGTGAGTTACAAAGCACAAGGCCTGACTTATCATAAAATAACAGGCATCCATAAATCTGAGGAGAAAGTATGGTCAAATCCAGTCTGACCAGCCGCATATATGATGATATGGATCCACAGCTCCTCCAGTTCGTCAAAAAATACGTGGATTCTTTCATCAAGTGGGACCTTCTGCTCTTCTTCCACAAGAATCCCCATACTATCGATACGGTGGAAAATATCGCCCGGTATGCTGGTCGCGATCAGAAAATCGTAGAGAGAGAACTTTCCGAGCTGGCCGCCAGAGGCATGCTCAGAGAGACAAAAATGGGAGATATGGTAATTTACGCGCTCAACACGTCCCCTAAGATTCAAGAACAACTGATGCGCTTTGTGGAAGCCAGTGACGATCAGCAGTTTCGTATCCGGGCAACGTACCATGTGATCAGAGACATGCGAAACCGATAGGAGAAGGTGAGGTATGAACGCGGCGGAACATTGTGAGCAGCGCAAGCAGACCGGCATCCCGGGCCTGGACAAGATGTTGAACGGCGGATTTCTACCTCGGACCGCCAACCTGGTCGAAGGCGCTCCTGGATGCGGAAAAACGACCATGGGTATGCAATTTATCCGTCAAGGAGCCTTACAGGGCGAACCGGGTCTTATCCTGACATTCGAGCAGTTCCCCCAACAGTACTATCGTGACGCCATCTCTTTCGGCTGGGATTTTCGCGCGCTGGAGAAAAAAGGACAACTCAAAGTGATAATGAGTAGTCCTGAGGTGGTGAAAGCGGACCTGGAACATCTCAATGGTCGAATCCAACATTGGATTCGGAATACCGGTTGCAAGCGCGTTCTCATTGATAGTCTCTCGCACTTTGAGCGGATAAGCCAGGATCCCACAGTGCTCCGTTCCCAAGTCTATGGCTTCCTCAATGCCCTGAAACGTGAAGGGGTAACCACCTTGCTCACACGCGAGACCTACGTCTTGCTTGGCGACGAAGAAGAGCCTGTCAACGATGCCCCCCTGGGATTTCTTGTCGATTCCTACATTCTCTTGCGGTACGTGGAAATCGAGAGCGCGATTCAGCGCGCCATTATCGTCCTGAAGATGCGCGGCAGTCGCCACGACACCCATATCCGCCAGTTCGATATCGGGCCTCATGGTCTCTACATTCAGGATCCTTTCAAAGACCGCGAGGCTATCTTAAGCGGAACCCCACAGCGCATGGCCGAATCATTCATCAAAGCCTTCATTGGGCGTTAGGTATATCGGATAGGTAACCCTTGGTGATTTGGTTAACTCTGGCATTAGCCGTTATCAGCTGGCTGGGCATTCTTGTGCTCCAATCTGTGCTGATGAGTATAGCAATCTTTTTTGAGAAGAATTCCGGAAAGAAAACGTGGTATCGTGGATATCTCGTTCCCATGCTCCTAAGCACCTTTGGCGCCGGACGTTACATCTGGCATCTCAGCTCTCATACCTTTTCGCTAAATTTCGTCGGCGATCCACCGGCGAACCTGGCGCTGTTCTGTGCCGGGCTCACATTGATCATCTTAAGTGCCCATCTTTACGAAGAAATGATGGAAGATCATCAGGCCCTATGAACGATCTTCAGATTCTCACCTCGCACCTGGTGCTCCCCATGCTCATAGCCATCCTCTATATAGGATGGATTCTACGCGCACTCAGCCGGCGCCTGGGTGAAGTTACGAGGATGAAACCCTATTATTATTGGTTTTATGTCGGAGAGACTTTTATCGCGCTGGCTATGTTTGGATACACTTTGTACAATAACGCTTCACTCAGAGGAAAACCTGGCTGGCTGATAAAACCAGGTGTCACGCTGCTGGTTTTTCACCTTCCGTTGGCGTTGGGCATCATGATCAATTCAGTGGTCACGTTAATTTACTGGGGCTGGCTGATCCGCAAGCATTAACACCGTACGCACTTATAGATTTGGACCTTTTTCAGTAGAGTCATGAAACTAAACAAATTCGGGCACCCGATGAGGTGTGTCGGTGTCCTTTGTATCCTTTATAGTTAGAGCGCCTTTTTTACCACAGCCCTAGATTGAGGACGAGACAAATCCAATGGACCCAAAACAAGGATCACAAACCCTCCTGGAATGGGCACGCGGGTTACCCAAGATTGATCTGCATCGACATCTGGAAGGCTCCCTGCGACTCGATACGCTAGCCGACATCGCCATCGAGCACGGCATCGATTTGCCCAGCTACGACATTGATCAGTTACGCCCTTACGTGCAGATAACGGACGATCCACCTGATTTTCAACGGTTCTTGGAGAAATTCAAGTTATTGCGCCGGTTTTACACCTCAAAAGAGGCTCTCCAACGGGTCACCCGAGAAGCCATTCTGGACGCGGCTGAAGATAACGTTCGCTATCTTGAATTGCGCCTCAACCCGGTGGCGCTGGCGCGTGTCCAAGAATTCCCGCTAAGCGATGTCATCGAATGGGTGAAAGAGGCCGTGGCTGAGACTCAGGAAGAGACGGGCACACGCACCTGCCTCATCCTTTCTATCAATCGGGCCGAAACTCATCTTGCCGAAGACATCGTCGATCTGGCGATTGCTAACTTCGGTCCACTGGTACGCGGGATCGATCTCACAGGTAACGAAGTCCGCTACCCCCCCCAACTGTTCAAAAAGCCCTTCATGCGCGCAAGAGCCGCTGGCCTGGGCCTGACGGTCCACGCAGGCGAAGCCAGCGGGGCAGAGAGCGTCCGGGTCGCCGTCGAGGAGCTAAATGCTCAGCGCATCGGACATGGCATCCACGCCATCGGAAACTCCGACGTGGTCTCAATGCTATACGAGCGACGTATCGGCCTGGAAGTCTGTCCGACGAGCAATTTCCAGACAGGTGCTGTCCCCCACCTGACGCTACATCCGCTGCTAGACCTTTTCGGCTTACGCCTCCCGGTTACCATCAACACCGATGATCCCAGCGTAAGCGATACCACCCTCAGCGACGAGTACATCGTCGCCGTTCGGGCCATCGGTTTGGCCAAGCGGATGATTTACCAGGCGATCTGGAACGCCGTGGAAGTCGCGTTTATCCCAGACATCGAACGTCCCGCCCTCAGAGACGAGTTCCGCGAAGCCTTGAGCGCCTATCCCGAGGCCCAGGCTATCGTGGAGAGATCGAATCAGGTGACAAAAGGAGCGCCATGAAAACGTTAGAGGATGCGCTTTTTCTGGCTATTGAGGCCCATCAAGACCAGCGCGACAAATACGATGCGCCCGCGATCCTTCATCCCATCCGGGTGATGGGCCGGGTTGAAACCATGACCGAGAAAATGGTCTCCCTCCTTCACGATGTCGTCGAGGACAGCGATATCACGCTGGGCGATCTGGCGGAGGCCGGGTATCCGCCCAAGGTCGTACACGCCGTGGATCACCTCACCAAGCGGCCGGGTGAAGCGTACGACAGCTACATCCGGCGCATTCGCCCCCACCCGCTGGCCCGCCGCGTGAAGATAGCCGATCTCCGCGATAACATGGACATCCGTCGTCTACCCTTGCCGCCGTGGGGCGAGCAAGAGTTCGCCCGTCTCCAACGATATCGTCGTGCGTGGGAGACCCTCACCGCCGTGGGACAAGAAGAGGATGACTCAAAGCCATAGAGTGGGGTGTCCCTTCTCGATAAGACTATAAAGTTATGCCAGGTTTTCCCCGCGATCTCTGTGTGCTTTGCGGTAGAATCTACCGTCAACGCGCAAGCAGGGTAGGTCCGTAATCCGCGGAAAAGGAGTGAAGCATGCCCCCAGCACCCAAACCGTTCGCCGTTGGACATCATCGTCCCATCTATCTCTGGGCCGGACCCGGCACCATTCGGATGAATCGGCTCAAGTTTATGAACGCGCCGGTGAACGAAGCCGTCCACCTGGACGCACACACGCTTGCGGGGGCGACGCGCGTGGCGCAGGAAGCGCGCTGCACCTGGGCCTACCTCATGTACGACTGGGGCTTCCCCCCCGAGATCGAGCACGAGGACTGGGACGCCTTTAAGAAGGCCGTGCCTGTCTACCGGGCAGCCGACGTGCAAGTGTTCGGTTACGTGCAGCTCTCCAATTACGTGAACGACGGTACGTACCGGGAGAAGGACTGGTATGCGGTCGATCCTCGGGGTCGCCCCTTCCACTACTACACCGGACGCTACATGGCCTGCTGGCAGCACCCCGAGTGGCGCGATCACCTTAAACAGATGGTCTTTGGCGTGGTCTCGGCCGGCGCCGACGGCGTGTTTCTGGATAATCCCTGGTACGGGGTCCAGCCGCGAGAGTTCGGCGGCGTCTGGCTGGGTGGCGCCGGCTGCTACTGCGAACGCTGCCAAACAACGTACCGGAAGGCAACGGGCCTTGAGATCCCCACCGAGATCGATCCGGCGGAGGACGCCAACAGCCAGACCTATCTGCGCTGGCGTGCGGACCAGGTCACGCAAACCATCGGCATGCTGGCGGACTACGCCCGCTCGCTCGACCCCAACGTCGTCGTCAGCGTCAACGATTTCGACGCCGTCATGCGCCCCAGTTTTGTGACCTACGGCATCGACCTGGAGGGCCTGAGCAAGGTGCAGGACGTGATGATGATTGAGGACTTCGCGCTCCCCCGGTGGCGAGCGACGGCCGGTGAAAAAGCCGCCCGCCTGGTCAACGACGCGCTCACGATTCGCACCGCCCGTGCTCTCGTCGGTAAGACGCCGCTGACCGTGGATCCTTACGATAAAGGCATCGGCTTCGACGAAGTCTATGCCCCGCGCCGCTTCCAGCAGGGGATCGCCGAAGCGGCAGCCTGCGGTGCGCCCATGGTCGTCAAAGGCACAGAGTTTGTGGAACCGGACGGGGCCTTCACACTGCTGACCGCCGAGGCCTACGCTGCCCAACGTGAAGCTATCGGCGCCCTGCATCGATGGCTTGAAGAGCACGCGGCGCTCTACGAGGACGTGGACAACGCCGCCAAGGTGGGACTGTTGCATCCGGGCGACGCGCTCTGGCAGCGCTGGCACCGGCTCGCGGGGCTTTTCTTCGGCGCGGCGCAGACGCTGACGGCCGCCGCCCGACCGTGGCGCGTCGTCACCGCCGAGGATGAGCTCTCCGATCTCGACGTGCTGCTCCACATCGCGCCGTTGCCCGACGAGGTGACGGTGCCCCCGGATCTCCGCACCATCCACCTGCCCGGCTTGGACGGTTGGGCGCCCGCTGAATCCACGTACCTGGCGCAACACCCGCTCGTCCGCCGGCTCACGGCGCGCCTCTTGGATACACTCTTCCGCGCCTACTTCCGGTATCGCTGGGTCCGCCGGCTCATCGACCGCTCGGCGCTGCCCCAGAACCATTTCATGCAGACGCCTCACTTCAATCTGCCGTCCCCATCGCAACAGGAACAATTACTGGAAGCCGTGGGGGAACCGGATTTTCTCAAAATCAGCGCCGATGCACCGCTGCTGGTCGAGCACGGGCGGCGCGCGGATCAACACCAACTCCATCTTGTCAACTACGCCGAATCGCCACAGGCTGTCAAGATCACATTTGCGCATCCTATCACGGGGACGTTGCTTGCGCCCGGCGCTCCATCATCTGCCGTCGCAGGAGACAGTATGGAGCTGACCGTGGATGTTTACGCGATTGTGACGTACACGTAGCGCCGTCAGGCACAAGGAGCGTGGCCATGTCCACCCAGCGTCAATTGACCAAGGTGTTTGAGGCGTCGCCAGAGATCAGTTTTAACAACCGCAACAAGTTCATTTTCTTCAGTGATTGCCATCGCGGCGACAACAGTTGGGCCGACGATTCCAGCCACAACCAGATGCTCATGTTCCACGCACTGCGCTATTACTACAACGAGGGCTTTACCTACGTTGAGGTTGGGGACGGAGACGAGCTCTGGGAAAACCCCAACTTTAAGGAGATACGAAAGAGCCATAGCCATCTCTACTGGCTGATGAGCGAATTCTATAAAGATCGGCGCTTTTTCCTGATCTTCGGCAATCACAACATCGCCTGGAAATACCCTCGCTACGTCAAAAAGCACCTCTACGATTACGACGACGAAGTCGCACAGGCGCGGCGTCCCCTGTTCCCCGGCATCACGCCGCTGGAAAGCCTGATCCTCCATCACGAAGAGAGCGATACCCGGCTCTTCGTCGTGCACGGGCATCAAGGCGACCTGCTTTCCGACACCCTCTGGCCTATCAGCCAGTTTCTCGTAAGAACTATCTGGAAGCCGCTACAGGTGATCGGCGTGCGAGATCCCACCAGTCCGGCCCAGAACTTCACCAAACGCAACAAGGTGGAGCACAAAATCATCGACTGGATCAGGGAGAACCGGCAGCCCGTGATCTGCGGGCACACACACCGCTCCGTCTTTCCGGCCGAGGGAATGCCGCCCTATTACAACACAGGCAGCGGCGTCCACCCTCGCTGCATCACCGGATTGGAGATCGTCACAGGCAGGATCGAGCTGATCAAGTGGTGGATCAAGCCCGACGTTGATGGGGCGCTGCGCGTCACGCGCGAATCCCTGGAGGGTTCGCGTCCGTTGGCCGAAGTGTAAACCTCAGTCGGCGCGGCGGGCCGTCTGCACAGAAAGCGACTGCCCGTCGGAGATAAACTCAATCGCGCCGTGACGAGCGGTCTGATAGACCGGCACATCCAGCAGGCGGGCCAGCACCTGCTTCGCCGGGTAGTTGCGGGCATCGTTGGCGCCCACGCTGATGACAGCGATTTCTGGGGAGACCGCCCGCAGAAGCGCGGGCGTGGCGGCCGTCTTGGCGCCGTGCCGGGGAACGAGCAGCACGCTGCTCGAGAGCGCACCCGCACCGCGCTCCACCAGGGCGGCTTCGACCACCGTGGTGGCATCGCCGGGCAGCAAGAACGTCGTCTCGCCATAACTCAACGATAGCACCAGCGGGCCGTCTTCGCCCTCCGGCGGCCAAAGCACGCGCAGCCACAGACCCTCGTCCAGTGTCCAGGTGTCCCCCCGCTGCAGCAGGCCGACCGTCGCGGCGTCGCGCTCGGCCAGCAATACCTGCCAGCGCTCGAAGTGGGCGCCGGCGCCTGTCTCCGGCCCCTGCCCGATTCTGTCCACACGGTAGCGTTCGAGCACCGGTACCAGTCCGGTCAGGCGTTCCGCGTCCGGTGAGGTGAGGATCACGCCGTCCAGCCGCCGGTCCCAGAAGGGCAAGCGTCGCCCCACCCGCGAGAGGGTGCGCGATGCGTCGGGGCCACCGTCGATCAAGAACTGGCGCCCCGTCGGCGTGCGAACGAAAATGGCGTCACCCTGGCCCACGTCGAGGAACGTCACGTGCAAACAACCATCCGGGATCACGTAGAGCCCCACGCCGATCAGCGCGATGACCGCGACGCAAGCCATTGGCTGCCACGCAGGCCGGTTCACCAGGTGGCGCCACCACCGACGGCGCGCCTCCCGATCCGCCGAGGCCCACGTCCAGCCGACGATCAGCGCGGCGTAGTATCCCCAAAGCAGCGGCAGACGCAACCGGCCGACGGGGACCGAAGCCCAGGGAAACGTCGCCGTCCAACGCACGACCTCGATGGTGTACGTGAGAAAGACCCAGGCCAGCCAGCCCAGCATCTGTCCCAGCGGCAGCCATACCAGCGCCCCCAAGAGGGCCACCGCCCCAAAGAGCATCACAAAGGTCTGTACCGGCAGAATGAGAAAGTTGGTGAGCAGCGTGACCAACGAAAGGCGCTGGAACTTCGCCACGATGATGGGCGTCGTGGTGATTTGGGCCGCCAGCGTGACGATCAGCGCCTCGCTTAGCCATCCCAGCAGCGTTTCGGCGCGTTCGGGAGACGTGAACCGCTCCAGCAGCCGGCGGAAGAGCGACGTGAGCGGATCGGTGAAGAGGATCAGACCGGCCGTGGCAGCCAGGCTCAGCTGGAATCCCAGATCCCAGAGCACCCAGGGATTGTGCAGGGACATGGCAAAAGCCGCGAACGCAAGGGAAGTCGGCCCGTGGACCGAGCGCTCCGCGTGGCGGGAAATCACAGCGACGCTTCCCATCACGGCAGCGCGCACGACGGCTGCCGAGGCCCCAACAAGCAATGTGTACAGCCACACCCCGGCCAACGCCACCGGGACCTCAGATTTACGTCCCACAGCCCAACGAGCCAGCTCGATGAAGACGCCGGCGATGATAGTCAGGTTGAAACCGGAGATAGCCACGATGTGACTGGTGCCCGTCGCCGCGAAAGCCTCGTTGAGCTCTTGCGGGATGCCGCTTTCCACACCGAGCAGAATGCCGGCCAGCAGCGAAGCCTGAGGCTCGGGCATGATCCGCAACAACCGCGCCAGCGCGTGGGCCTTGAAGCGCAGCACGTATTCCCACGCTCGAAACCCCTGGTGCGACGCTGCAATAGTGAGGCTCTCCGCCCGCATCAGCGAGTAGATACCCTGGCGGGCCAAATAATCCCGGTACGAGAACGTGTCGAAGACCGGCGGCGTCTCCAACATGCCGGTGACCGTGATACAGTCGCCGTAAAACGCCTGCGTGTAGACGGGCGCCTTGACCAGGAGTGAGCCGTGCACCTCGGTACGGGCACCGTCGGCCAGCTGGACGCTTTCGGCCTTCACCCGCAGGTTGGTGAACTGCGCTCGCCGGTCGGGTTCTGCGACCACGACCCCGGTGACGCCGATCTGGCCTGCGCCGTTATAGTGGGCAATGTGCCCGGCGTCGGGAGGTGAGATCGCGAGTTGAAATCGCGCCGCACCTAACAAAAGCCCGATCAGCGCCCAAACTGCGAGCCGCCCCGAAGGCCTGTGCTCCCAGGCAAAGTGCGTGACCAGGACTAGGGGCAACGTGAGCAGAAACCAGATGGGATGAAACAAAGCGGCTTGGGCGAGCACAAGGCCCAATCCCCAAGCCGCCGTGAAGGCTACCAAGCGGGTCATAGAAACCTGCGTCTTCCAATTAGCCGGCTAACGCCTCACTCAGTGATCGTATATCGTAGAATGGCCCATCTTCGGCTGTAATCGTTCGGATCTTCAAAGACGCCAGTGGAGCCCTGGCATCATCGACCTGGACGAAGCCCTGTTGGCGCTCCATAAAACCGTAGTGCGTCTGCACTTGCTCCGTGAACGCCACCTGAATTTCCTTGATAAGGCTAGATCTACGTTCACGATGCGTTAAGACCACAAAATCATCATTGCCGGCATATCCAAGGAAGTCATCCTTCACGTCATCATGGCTTAAAACCATCGTGAGGATGCGAGCCACGCTACTGAGAAAATCCGCACCGGCCTGGAATCCATACACCTCGCGGAACGGCTCCAGGGCCTCCACGTGCACGCGCACCAACGCCCAATCCCCTTCTGGATTCTTGATCAGGCGGCGCAGTTGCTCCTGGATCAAGCGGAGAGCGGGAAGACCCGTGATGGGATCGATGAGGTTGGAGGAGTTAGCGCGATGGAGTGCATTTCGCACCCGCAACAACACCTCATCTGGATCAAAAGGAGCAGAGACAAAATCATCGGCCCCCAGTTCCAAGGCATTGAGGCGCTCCCGATGAATCTCTTTATCGGCCACCAGCATAAGGAAAATGTGGTGCGTGCGCGTCATATCCCGAAGACGTTGCACTACATCGCCACCGTCCATATCAGGGAGGCTGGAACTGATAATAATCGCCTGAGGCAAAAACCGAGCAGCAAACACGATCCCCTCTTGCCCGGTTTCCACGACATCAAACTGCATCTCGGTTTCTCTAAACCGCTCTTGCAATACCCGACTGTTGAGTGCATTGTCCTCAATCAACAAAACACGGCTTTCCATGGGACCAACCTCCAGCAACGATGTAACGTCAGACAGCAGTTCCGATCAGGCTCCCGAAGCGAGCGCACACTGATCAATTGGCGTGTTCGCAGCGCATTTACGTAATCGTTTTTGACTATCAAAATTGGCCATTTCTATTCTTGATCTATAATTCCACGCTTTGTTGCTTCATAATGTAACAAGGCTCGTAGTAAGCCACAAAGTGCAACGGAGTGGCGTCGGACAGCGTAAAACGGCATTCCACGGGTTCCGTGCCTGACTACGAACCTCTTGTTACACGAAACCGGCTTGGAAATCTTCCCTAAACTTGATGATCAAAAACGATTACCGGACACGCTTAGGATAGTTAGTCTCACACCGCGAAGCTGGGCCCCAGGTTTATCCTCGGGCACATGCCACCGAGCATTATTATAGAAGCGAAGTTTTCAAGGTCAAGTGAGCACTCCTAGAGGGTAATTGCATCTAAACTTCAGAATTCAAATAAGATAGATCACTTCAATTATTCCCTACAAATACCAACCTACAAACGGCAATGGCGTATGTAAAGCATGGAGAGCCAGACCTCGGTTCTCTACCATACAAATACCATAGGACGCAGATGAACGCAGATAGACGCAGATTTCTCGCTAAAAATCCGCAGTATTTAGAATTTTTACAGCAACTTCACCTGAAATAGACATATAAACCCGATTTCTGACGCTGGGGATGTGGCATGGTTCATTCGGGCAAAAAAACTCCTTTACAAATTCAATAAATCGAGAGGGGCGTTCAGGGACTCAAAATGGCGAAAACTACTCGATTTGGCCCGCCAAACACCATTTTCCACGGCTTTTGAGATTGTTTTCAAGGTCTTGGCTATTCGAAAGTGTAAAGGAGTTTTCGCCCCCTGCGAGACGGCGTCGCTGGCGCGCCGGGCGTCGACCTACGTCGACGTGTTTTCCGTCCACGAAGGTGGACGTTCAGCCGGAAGGCTTCGGTAGGGTACTTCAGTGCTCGTTGTTTAATTCATCAAATCAGGACTGACAAACCGCTAGCGACCAAAAACATTTCGCAAACGTGGATTTAGCAATCCACTTCAAGCCAGCATAGACGTATAGTGAGAGAATGATAAAGCCCTGAGTAATTCAGCCCGCTTCCGCTCTGTGAAGTATCAGACCTTTTTGGGTTTCATCCTGATTATGCTATAATCCCAGAAGTGAAACCTTGTTCTTACCAACAACTTCAATCAAAAATGGACTCTCAAGCGGAACAGTTTTTGAAATACCTGAAATATGAGCGTGGCTATTCCGCCAACACGATCTCTGCCTACCGGAGCGATCTCAAGCAGTTTCAAACGTTCCTGAAGGAAGAGGGCCTGATGTCTTGGGAAGGATTGATGCCGGATGTATTGGAGGATTTCATCGCCGAGTTACAAGAGCAATACAGCGCGTCTAGCGTAGCTCGCAAGGTCGCGTGTGGTCGCTCGTTCCTCAGTTTCTTGTTCGCCGAAGGCGTATTGGAGAGCGACATGACCGAATGGCTACAGCAACCGAAAGTGGGGCGCCGGTTGCCGAAAGCCTTATCCTACGATGAAATCGATTCGCTGCTGAGCGTAGCCTCGCAAGATAATACGCCCTTAGGGCTCCGGGATCACGCCCTGATCGAAATCCTCTATGCCAGCGGATTACGGGCCACCGAGGCAGTCACGCTGGAAATAAGGGACATCGATTTTGAGCGGGAAACGCTGCGCTGTCGCGGGAAAGGCAATAAAGAGCGCGTCATTCCCTTGCATGAGAAAGCCTTAGACGCCGTTCAGAGCTACATCGAAAACGGGCGCCCCTTTTTGATGCGCAAAGCCGGTGAGACAACCGTCTTTCTGAATCACATCGGACACCCTCTGACGCGACAAGGCCTCTGGTTTATCATCCAGCAGTATGCCAAAGCGGTTGATCTTGAGAACAAGGTCACACCCCACACACTCCGGCACACCTTTGCCACCCATCTCTTGGAAGGGGGTGCCGATCTGCGAGAACTCCAGCAGTTTTTGGGGCACGCCAGCATCTCGACAACCCAGATTTACACCAAAGTCACCAGCCGGCGCAAGCGTGAGGCTTACGACCGCGCACATCCCAGGGCGTTCGATTCAGAATCCGACACGTGACCGGTTTTGACCGGAACCCAGGCTTTCACTGAGCAGCGAATATTGACGATCTATGATGCCACTAGCATATAGCCACCTCCAGTCCACTGATACCACGTCAGTGGGCTACCATATCTAAATAAGGAGCCATCTGATGAAACTCTTCACGATGCAAGATTTCGAAAAGACGGCCAACATCATCCAGGAATATACGACGCTGCAACCCAGCGTAGGCAT
Organism: Anaerolineae bacterium; assembly: GCA_034437255.1. Lineage (GTDB taxonomy): Bacteria > Chloroflexota > Anaerolineae > B4-G1 > SLSP01 > G713. The sequence goes on along the minus strand of DAOTUH010000127.1, from coordinate 20,004 downwards.
AATTCTAGGATCGGGCCTCAATGCCCTGGCAGAATCCGTTGAGGACGCGACCATCATCCCCTACCAGGATCTGCCCAACTACCCCGTCTCGACCATCAAGGGCCACGAAGGCCGCCTGGTCATGGGCCATCTGGAAGGACAGCCCATCATGGTCATGCAGGGCCGCGCCCATTTCTACGAGGGATACCCTATCACGCAGGTGGGATTCCCGGTTCGTGTGATGCAGGTGCTCGGCGTGGAGACACTTATCGTGACCAACGCTGCCGGTGGCCTGAACTTGAGCTACAGCCCCGGCGACGTGATGATCATCCGCGATCACATCAACCTGCTGGGCATGGCGGGGCAGAATCCGCTCTACGGGCCAAACATCGACGAGCTGGGGCCTCGCTTCCCCAGCATGAACGAAGCATACACGCCGGCCCTGCGGGCAAAAGCCCACGAACTCGCGTTGGACGCGGGCATTTCGCACCATCAGGGTGTCTACATCTGCCTGGCCGGACCCAGCTTTGAGACCCCCGCCGACGTGCGGTTCCTGCGCACCATCGGCGCCGACGCCGTCGGTATGTCCACCGTGCCCGAAGTCAACGTCGCGCGGCATGGCGGCACCCGCGTGCTGGGCCTTTCCGGCATCACCAACACGTTGGTCGGCGAGGAGGGCGCGCCACCACCCAACCACGAAGAGGTCCTGGAGGCCGGCAAGCAACTGGTGCCGCGCATGGAGGCAATTATCCGTGGCATCCTCCGCGCTGAGGTTCTCTAGACCTTTGATGCATCCCAGCGACCATTTTTCATGAGCGTACTGTTAGAATGGCTAGCGCGCCAGGCGGTGCTCTTCTACCTGGCCTGCCTAATCGGTATGGTCATCTATATCTTTGCGGCGCTTACGGCACGACGACGCCTGCGCGCAGCGCAATTCTCCCTAGAGCGGAGAATCATTCACCAGAACATGATCCGCGCCTGGGCCACCTCTGGTCTCTTCCTGGTCTTAGGCGTGCTCATTTTTCTGCTCAACCGCTACGTCGTGCCGGAGATTTCGGCCGTCGAGACGCCGACCCCGCCACTGGAAGCCGGACTGACGCCACAACCGACGCGCACGCTAACGGCACGCCCGACCGCGACGCCCACGCTACCTCCGCTAACCACGGCGGAGCCGGCCGAGCCTGGGGAAGAGACCACACCCGATGCGGCTACCTCCCCCACCCCGCTCCCAACGTCCACAGCCACCGCCACGCCGCTACCCACCGCCGAGCCGCCCGTCTGTCCCTCGCCCAACGTGCAGATTATCGCGCCGATCGCCGGCAGCCAGGTCGCCGGCACTGTGGAGATCCGGGGGACGGCAACCATGAACGCCTTCGCCTACTACAAATTCGAGGTGGTCTTCCCGGGATCGGAGGCGCCAAACTTCATCAGCCAATTCGACACGCCGGTGGAAAATGGGATCCTGGGATACTGGGAGGTCTCCGATCCGCTGCGTTATCCGCCCGGCGGGCCCTACCGTTTCCGTCTAGTGACCGTGGATATCTACGGGAACACAACCAGCTGTGTCATCCCTGTCTATGTCAGTGAACAGTAAGGATCTTCAGGATTTCGCCGGGTCGAAGTGAAATATTAACCACAGACCTCATAGACTCACATAGAAAAAATAAAAGCCTGTGAAAATCTGTGTAATCTGTGGAGAAAATTAAAACCGCTTTTTAGTCACCCTGCAAAATCCAAGAGAGCCAACAGTAAATAAGGAGTTTTCCGTTGCGCATTCGTTCTACTCGCAGTGATGATTGGGAACGCTGCCTGGCACTCGACGCGTCCTACGAAACGGATATTGCCTGGCAGATGGAAGAAACGCGACGACAAAACGTATGGAGCGTGCGTTTTCGGGAAGTACGACTGCCTCGCACGCAACGCATCCAGCCCGTGGTGGCCGCGAAAGACCGCCTGCTCGCGTGGGAGCGCTGCGACGGTTTTTGGGTTGCAGCAGAACGCACCCGTATTCGCGGCTACATCGGTGTCCGGCTGGAGGCCCAGAGCCAGCAGGCGCGCATCGTCGATCTCGTCGTCGATGTGCCGTTTCGCCGTCGCGGGATTGGAGCGGAGTTGCTGGAGAAGGCGATCTCTTGGGCCTTGCGGAAAAGCATGACACAGATCCTTCTCGAGTGCCGGCTCAAGGCGCAACCCAGCATCGCCTTCGCGCAGAAACATGGTTTCACCATGTGCGGATTTCAGGATAGCTATTGGCCAGCGCAGGAGGTCGGGCTTTTTTTACGCAAACGCCTCCGTTGAACACCGCTTATTGATCTATGGGATTATATGGATTGGTTAAATTTTCTAATCAGCGTCAATGATGTCTTGACCGCGAGCGTCGGAGCGACGGCGTTCGCTCTAATGCTCTATCTGTTCTTCTACAACCGCAAGAGTCGAGTGGCCCGCAGCTTCAACGGGCTGCTCATCTGCCTCATCATCGTCTATCTGGTCGATATTCTGCTGACCGACAGCTACAGCCACGACCTGAGCGACCTTCTGCTGCGTATCCAGTGGTTAGGTATCGCCTTCACGCCCTCGCTGTATCTGGAGTTCTCCCGCGCCATCCGTCTTTCGGTGCAAGAGGACAACGTGCCGCGCTGGTTGCGCATTGGCAGTCTGAGTCTGAGCGCCGTGATCGTGTTGCTGGCCCTCTTCACGGACCTGATTGTGCACAACGGCGTCATCGTCGCCAGCGCGACCCACCTGCATCCCGGCCCACTCTTCTATCCCTTCGCTCTGCTCTACGCCGTCGTCACGCTTTGGGGATGGCGCGAGACCAATGAGGCACGGCGGCGCTGTCAGACCAGCGCCGCGCGCCGCCGCATGGCCTATCTCTCCATCGGCTTCCTGGCGCCCGCCCTCGGTGTCTTTCCCTATCTACTAATCATCGGCTGGCCGGCCACGCTACCCGGTATCCTGCTCTGGGGACTGTTGATCGTCGGCAACGTGGCCATCGCGGTGATGTTGGCCCTGATAGCCTACAGCGTAGCCTTCATCGGCACGCTGACGCCAGAGCGGGTGATCAAACACCGCCTCGTACGTTTCCTCCTGCGCGGGCCGGCGACAGCGTTGCTCGCGCTCATCGCTTTTGGCGCCGGTCTCACTCTGGAACGCGCCGGGGGGCTGGGACAATACACGCTCTCGCTGGTCGCCGCAGCCACAGTAATCATCTTGGCTCAGCTCGCCGTGGAGCTGGCCAAGCCGCTGCTTGACCTCGCGCTCCATCGAGAAGGACAGGAGGAAATCGCCCAGATCCAGGAACTCAGCCAGCGTCTGCTCACCACGGCCGACCTGCGCCAGTTCCTGGAGAATCTGTTAGCCGCCATGTGTGAGCTGGTCAGCAGCCGGGGCGGTTTCATCGCCACGCTGCAAGAAGATCACCTGCACCGTGAGATCTGGTGCGGACATCACATCTCACGCGAGGAAGTCGCCAATTTCCCCATCCCCGAAGCCGCCAAGACGCTCCAGCAAGACGGCTTCCTCGTCTGGAACAACTACTGGATCGCCCCAATTCGTGATAAGTCGGGCAATCATCTGCTGGGACTGCTGGGGCTACGCGAACCCGGCGTCTCCCTGCCCTTACCGCCGGCGAAAGATGAACAGCTAAAACAGTTGCTCAGCCAGGCCAGCGCCGCTCTCGACGATCGGCGCCTCCAGCAATTTGTTTTCATGGCGCTCACGCCGCTGCTTAACGAGTTGGGAGAAATCCAGCGTCTCCGGGGCACCCTGCACCAGGAGGGACAACCTGCGACCGAGCTCTCCCAGGTCGTCCCGGAGGAGATCGCGGATCAGATCCACGACGCGCTCTCTCATTACTGGGGCGGGCCGCGCCTGACGAAGAATCCGCTTTTGGAATTGGAAGTGGTACAGCAAGCCCTCCCGGACCACGATCACAACGCCATCAAAGCGCTGCGTGCCGTGCTGTCGGAAGGGATTGAGCGATTGCGACCTGAAGGCGAACGGAAGTTGACAACACCTGAGTGGTTGTTATACAATATCTTAGAACTGAAGTTTCTGAGGGGGCAGAAGGTACGAGAAGTTGCCATGCAGCTGGCCGTGAGTGAATCAGATCTCTATCGCAAACAGCGCATCGCCATCGACAACTTAGCAAAGATTATCACAGATATGGAGATTCACGCCAGACAAAACCACCTTTCAGAAGAAACAGGGACAACGGGATGAGACATAGACATTCGTGTTGACCCTGTGGTTAAAATCCGCTTATTTGGTACAATGGGTTGGGAATTTATTGATGCAATAGGGGCAGTCAAGGAGAAGGATTTATTATGGAAGCAGTCTATATTCCCCCCAAGTCTCCTCCGTGTGAACCATATTGGATGGCCTTATTAGAGCAAGGTGCGCTAAGCTGCAGCAAATCACCCGGCCCCTGGGAATGGACGGAGAAATCTGCGATCGCACCTCACATCTGGGATAAAGCGCAAACAGCCTACGAATCCCACGAGATTCTGACTCTGGAAATCGTGGATTATAACAAAGGTGGGCTGATCACCCGTTGGGAAGATGTGGAATGTTTCATCCCAGCTTCTCACCTGCTGGCGTATCCCTTTCCCGCCGATCCGGTGGCGCGTGAAGTGTGCTTCCAGGAGTACGTCGGGCAAGAAATGGGCCTGTGCATCATAGAAGTCGACCCCTCCCGCAATCGCATTCTCCTATCAGAGCGACAGGTCGAGGATTGCGAGAGCCATCAGGTACAGTGGCCCGCCTGGCTGAAACCGGGAGCACTCTGCGAAGGCGACGTCACCAGCGTCCGGCCCTTTGGCGCCTTCGTCGACATCGGCCCGCTGGAAGGCATGATCCACATCTCCGAGATTTCCTGGAGTCGCGTCCGTCACCCCGAGGAGTTCTTGAAAGCCGGTGACACCGTGCAGGTGTTGGTGCTTGACGTGGACAGGGAACAACAGCGCGTCGGGCTGAGCGCCAAGCGCCTGAAGTCCAATCCCTGGGACACGGTGGAAGAGCAGATTAACTGTGGCGACGACTTGACCGGCAAAATCGCCAGCGTGGAGCGCTTCGGTGTCTTCGTCGAGCTGGTCGACGGTCTGGAAGGCCTCCTGCATGTCTCCGAAATCTGTAAAGGCGATCAAGACACGCTCTACCGCAATTATCAGGTTGGACAAACCATCGACGTGCGCGTGCTAGACATCACACCGAACGAGCACCGGATCGCGCTCGGCCTGCCCAATATCCATAACAACGGCCATGGCCCGACGTAAGACGTACCGCATGGCGAGCCCCAAGCGAGGGACCAAGAAGAAAACCTCTGAGGAATCCGCCAGCGACCGGGTAGTGCGGCGCCTCTCTATAATTCTAGGTGGCCCCACAGGCCAACAGCTGCTCTCACTTGCCGTCACCTCGCTGGGCGTGCTGACGCTCTTCACCGTCGCGGGCCTCAACTCGGGCGCGCTGATCAACGGGTGGGCACGCCTGCTGGTGCTGCTCTTCGGCTGGGGCGCGTATCCCACCGGGGTGCTGATCACGGCCCTGGGCCTGCTCTGGCTCCGGCATCTGGTTCACAAACGAACCGTGTGGCGCTGGCGCCCGCTCCTCGGTCTGGAGCTGGCTCTTTTCGGCTTACTAGGGCTGACCCATACGTTGCTCCGCCACCAGGGGTGGCTGCTGGTCCAGTCAGGTCAGGGCGGCGGTCTGATCGGCTGGGCATTGAGCGTCTTCCTCACCAATTATCTCGGTCCCCTGAGCGCTGGGGTGTTGTTGATCTTCATGACGTTGGTCGGCACCGGGTTGGCCTTCGATATCACCGGGCAGGAAATCCAAAACGCCGGCAAGCGCTTGGCAAGTCTGTGGCGGGCATACCGCGCCCGGCAAGCGACCAAGGCACCCAAACCACAAGTCGAACCTGCGGTAGCGATGCTGGGCAACGGGATCGCCAGCTCACCGCTCTCTGACACGGGATCAAAGCCGGAGTCACCTCGCGTGTTCACAGAACCATCTCAATCTAAAAAGGAGGCGCCGAAAAAGCCGCAGACGAAGCCCAGCACGCGCACTCGCCAGACGACGCCACGTCCCAAATCTGAGGAGGCCGAGGCCGTTGCATTGCCGCCTATCAAACTGCTGCAAACCGATAGAGGCAGTAGCATGAACGACCGCGAAACACGCCGCAAGAGCCGTATCATTGAGGAGACGCTGGCCCAGTTCGGCATACCCGCCGAAGTGTCGGAAGTGAGACTCGGCCCGACCGTCACCCAGTTCGGCATCACGCCCGGTTACCTGAGCCGTGACCAGGAAGGCAAACGGGACCGCAAGGTGCGCGTCAGCCAGATCACGTCACTGACGGATGACCTGGCACTGGCGCTGGCTGCACGCTCCCTCCGCATCGAAGCACCCGTGCCCGGCCGGGCTATCGTGGGCATCGAAGTTCCTAACGACACCATCGACCTGGTCCGGTTGCGACGGGTGCTGGAGAGCAAAGCCTTCGAAAAGTGCGATGCGCCGCTCTGCTTCGCCGTGGGCCTGGATGTAGCCGGGAGCGTCGTCACCGCCGACCTCGCCAAGATGCCCCACCTGCTCATCGCCGGAACGACGGGCAGCGGTAAGTCGGTCTTTGTCAAATCGCTGGCCGTGAGCCTGATCATGAACAACACGCCTCAGCAACTCCGGCTCATCGCCATTGATCCCAAGATGGTGGAACTGAGCCATCTCAACGGGCTCCCCCATCTGCTGGGACCGGCCGAGACCGATCTAGATCACATATTGCGCGTCCTGCGCTGGACGGCCGTGGAGATGGACAATCGCTACAAAGAATTTGCCAAGGTTGGCGCACGTAATCTCGATCACTATAACCAGAAAGCCAAGCGCAAGGGCGAGGAGATCAAACCGCGCATCGTCGTGCTCATCGATGAGCTGGCCGACTTGATGATGGCCTCGCCAGAAGACACCGAGCGCACGCTCACGCGCATCGCGCAGATGGCGCGGGCCACGGGCATCCACCTGGTGGTCGCAACGCAGCGTCCCAGCACCGACGTGGTCACAGGCCTGATCAAGGCCAACTTCCCGGCACGCATCAGCTTCGGCACCGCCAGCGGCGTGGATTCCCGCGTCATCCTGGACACGCCCGGCGCGGAGACGCTGCTGGGACGCGGCGACATGCTCTTCCTGCCACCCGACGCCGCAGCACCGCGCCGCATCCAGGGCTGTTTTGTCTCGGAGAAGGAGATCAAAGACATCATCCGCTACTGGCAGCGCCAGGTCGGCGCGACACCGGCGAAACCACCGTGGCAGGTCGCCGCCGAGCAAGAAGGCCCTCAGAAGCTGCGCATTAAGGGCGAATCAGAGGACGCGGAACTGCTGGAACAGGCCATCGCGCTGGCCCGCGACCAGGGCAAAATCACCACGTCCGGGATCCAGCGACGGCTGCGCATCAGCTATCCGCGCGCCGCCCGCCTCATGGAAGAGATGGAGTCCATGGGCATTGTAGGGCCGCAGCGCGCCGCCGGGCGTAAGCGTCGCGTGCTCCTGGGTGATAACGACGAGCTCAAAGATCTAGGCTGATGCGTACTCCCCACCAACGGGGACGGGCAGGTGGGGACACCGGCCCAAGCTACATATTGCAAGCTGTGTCCAATCTATTACATGGGCCAAGCGGCCCAAAGCCAGGGACCGTGTCACCTTTAGGGAGGTCTGTACAAATGTCCGCGCTGATGAACGATTCATCACGCTTCATCGTTGAGTCTTATCCTCAAAACCCATGAAACTCCTTCCATTGCCCCAGCAGATCCGAGACCTGCAGTTCCTGCTGCGCGGGCTCGACTGGCACCTGGTGGAACAGGAAGTCGACCAGGAGATCCAAACGCGCTTGGCCATCGTGGGGCCGGTCAACAGCGGGAAATCCACCCTCTTCAACTACCTCCAGGGCCGTAGACTCTCCGCGACTGGCGCCGTGCCCGGCACGACTCAAGGCGTGGTCGAGCATCCGCTGGGGCCGCTCTACCTCGTCGATACGCCCGGCTTCGGCGAAGTGTGGGGCGTCGATCGGGCAGTTATCGCACAAGAAGCCGCTCAGAAAGCCGACGTGATCGTCCTGCTGTTAGACGCGGTCGCCGGCGTTCGTCAGAGCGATCAAGAACTCTGGGAGGAGCTCCACGCACTGCGCCGGCCCGTCATCGTTGCTCTGAACAAAGTTGATCTTATCAAGAAAGATTTGCCCTGGGTGCTGGAAAACGCGGAGCAAATACTGGGTCTACGTCCCATCCCCATCTCAGCGCGCACCGGCGAAGGCGTAACCGACCGGTTGCTCCCCGCCATCGTCAACGCCCAACCCGCTCTCGGCGTCGCGCTGGCCCGCGCGCTGCCCGCCGTCCGCACCCAGATGACCAAGCGTCTCATCCGCCGAACCGCCTGGTTCAATGCCTTGGTTGCCCTCCAACCCGTCCCCGGCTTAGACATCCCCGTGCTGCTGGCCTCACAGACACGACTCGTGTTGCGTACCGCCGCCATCTACGGCGAGTCCATGTCCGCCTCCCACGCGCGCGAGTTGCTCTCTACCATGGCTGGCAGCCTGCTCTCTCGCTATCTGGGCATCCAGCTGGCCAAGCTCGTGCCCGGACCGGGCTGGCTGGTCTCCGGCGCCATCTCCGGCGCCTCCACGTGGGCCATTGGCGAGGCCGTGCGCCGGTACTTCGAAGCCGGTCGCACCATCCAGCCGCCGGCACTCCGCTCCCTCTACAAACACCTGCGTAAGATCGCCCCTCGACGTCTCTTGCGTCGCCAGCAACCTGAAAAACCGGAAGAGCCAGCCGAACCCTAGGCCTTACTCCAGAAACGGCACCCACCTTGACACCATCACGTCCAAGCATACGCTTACACACAAGGCGACAGAGCCTGGCTAACAGATAAGAACCACAATAACTTTTCATGACAAATATGCATCAAGGCTTCTGTCTGCAACAAGCTTGACACCACCCCTAAAGAGGCTATACTATTTACAAGGGGGATGACGCCGTCCCGTGATGTAAGGGGAAAGCGTGGAAATCGACAGGAGTGGAGAGATGAAAAGGAAACAGGACCAAGAGATCAAACAGATTGTCATGCGGGAACTGCCCGGCATCATGCAACAAGATCCGGAGGTGCGCCAGTTTATTCTGCACCTTTCCCGGCAGCACTTTGCTGACAAGGAAGAGACAGAAAGTCGCTTCGACCGCATACTTGAAGAACTGCGGCGGGATCGTGAAGAGAACACCCGCAGGTGGGAAGAGACTCAACAAGAGATCCGTGCGATGCGCGAGGAACAGAATCGCAAGTGGGAGGAAAATCAGGCGACCATTCGCGCAATGCTAGAAGATATCCAGGATCCGTCACGCAAACATGACAGCACCATCGGCGCTTTGGGTGCTCGCTGGGGCTTACATACCGAGCAATCTTTCCGCAACGCGTTGAAGGGTATTTTGGAAGACTCCTTTGATGTCGAAGTCATCAACGTGACCGAATTCGACGACGCCGGCGAGGTCTTCGGGCACCCCGACCAAGTGGAGTTGGACGTCATCATCAAGAACGGGATGCTTATCTTGTGTGAGATCAAGTCCTCTATGAGCAAGGCGGATATGTACACCTTTGAGCGAAAAGTGCGTTTTTACGAAAAGCTTCACGAGCGAAAGGCCGACCGCGCCCTGGCGATTTCCCCCATGGTAGAGCAACAAGCGCAGGAGATAGCGCGGGAACTTGGCGTTGAGGTGTACAGCTACGCCAAGGATGTCGATCCATCCCTTTTCTCTTGAGCACGTGAAACAAGGACCCAATAGTTGACTCTGGGGACATAACCGCTCCATAGTTCAGTTTTGCCGCAGCCCCGTCGTTACTTCATCCAAAAAGCCCTCAATACATCTCTTCACCCGTTTCCCCGGACAGCGGAAGCAATGTATATGGAGGATGACCGTGGACACCGACCTCGAATCCTTCATCGAAAGGCCGCCGACCGAAGCAGAGCTGCGCGCTGCAATACGTGCGTCCACCTGGCGCTACGTCGCTCTGACCGCCCTGGTCAGCCTGCTCGTCGGTGTGGCGATTGGGCGCTTTGGGCAGTCAACGAGAGCGAGCCTCACGATCGCGCAAAGCGAACCGTCACCGGACCGGGAGCAAGATTGCACCCCTCAAATCTCCGCCCAAGATACAGAGCCGATAGGCACACCGGCAACCCTCAGCATCTACGTCAGCGGCGCGGTTAGCCAGCCGCAGGTCATCACTGTGCCGGCCGGTAGCCTTGTCGCCGACGCACTAGACGCCATCGGTGGTCCGGCACCCGATGCAGACCTGGACGCCGTCAACCTGGCGGCACCCCTGGCCGATCACCAGCAGATCATTATCCCCGGCAAGACCGAAACCTCCGTTCCAACCGAGGACGAAGCCGCACCAGAAGCCGAGCCCACGTCGGCAGCGCCCGACATCATCAACCTCAACACCGCCACCGCCGAGGAACTGCAGACCCTGCCCGGCATCGGTGCCTCACGCGCCCAGGACATCGTCGCCTACCGCGAGACTAACGGCCCCTTCGAGCACATCGCAGACATCCAGCAGGTCAGCGGCATCGGCGAGGGCATCTTCGCGCAGATCGAGCCGTACATCACCGTGGATGACGGATAGGATTAACGAGACGGACAAGATCTGTGATCTCCGTGTCACCTTGGAAGCGCCGTGCGTGAAACGTGATGCGTGATGATCTCACTGGTATCTCGTCTCCCGTTCCACCGGACCATGACCATCCGTTAAATCCGCTTAATCCGTTGATTCCACTTGCAAAAAATCCAATCCTGAGCCATACTAAGCCCCGATGAACATCCAAACCCTGCTCGCATGGTACCTGACCCTACAGATCTTTTCCGTGATCAGCCTTCCGCTGAGCTTCGCCTGGCTGCGCGACCTGCCCTCGCGGGGCTACGCGGCGGCCAAAGCCCTGGGCCTGCTCCTAAGCGGCGTCCTCTTCTGGTGGGGCAGCATCCTGCACATCTGGCCTAACACCGCCAGCGCCGCCGTCATGGTCGCGTTAATGGTGCTTGCCCTCGGCCTCTGGCGCATGCACGGACGCTGGAGCGAGGTTCCAGCCTGGTGGCAAGCTCACCGCACCTTCGTCGTCACCACCGAAGCCCTCTTTCTCATCGCCTTTGTGCTCTGGGTCGCCGTGCGCGCCACGCAACCCCAGCTCGCCACAGCCGGCGGCGAGAAGTGGATGGAGATCGCATTCCTCAACGCGCTGCAACGCTCACCCTCCATGCCACCGCATGATCCTTGGCTCTCCGGCTTCGCCATCTCCTACTACTACCTCGGCTACCTGCTCCTATCCATGCTCACTAGCGTCGCCGGCATTCCCGCGACCATCGCCTTCACCCTGGGCAACGCCGCCTGGTTCGCCCTGGCCGCCGTCGTGGCCTACGGCATCGTCTACGACCTGCTTGAGGGCCGCCAACCCTTCGGCCCGCTGCTCGCGCCCCTACTCCTGCTGCTCACCGGCAATGCCACCGGCTTCCTGCAGCTCCTTTATGCCCGCGGCCTCCTGCCCGCGGCCTTCTGGCGCTGGCTCGACATCCGGGGCATCAACACCCCCCCCCCTACCCCCGGCACGTGGCTCACACCGGACCAATTCGACTGGTGGCGCGCCTCGCGCACACTCCACGACTACGCGCCCATCAGCACCGCCACCAACCCCGTCAGCCAGGAAGTCATCGACGAGTTCCCGGCCTTCAGCTTCATCCTGGGCGACATGCACCCGCACCTGCTGGCCTTGCCCTTCGTCCTGCTGGCCGTCGCCCTGGCGCTTAACCTCTGGCGCCGTCAAGCGGATGTCTTCAACGTTTGGCGAGATCAAAACGTGGCTGCCCTGCGCTGGGCCGCGCGCCTTCGATCATGGTTGCCCTACGCGGTGGTGATAGGAGCCCTCGGCTTCTTGAACACCTGGGACTTCCCCATCTACTGGGCCTTGACCACGGGCACACTCCTGCTCAAACGCCATCGCGCCGAAAGACCGCTGACCGAGACTCTCTGGAAGACCCTGCCGGACGCTGCGGGCCTAGGCCTGCTCAGCGTCCTCTGTTACCTACCCTTCTGGATCGGGCTGCGCTCCCAGGCAGGGGGCATCCTGCCCAACCTCTTCAACGCCACCCACCCCGCGCAGTTCGCCGTCATGTTCGCGCCCTTCGTGATCCCGGTGGTGGGCATCGTCGTGGTCGCCGCGCGAAAAGCCAACCTACGCTGGACCACAATCCTCAGCTGGAGCCTGCTCGCCCTCGTCGGCGTCCTGCTGGTAAGCACCGTCATCGGCGTCATCATAGGTTCGCCTTTTCTAAGACCCATCCTGCAGGGCAAACCCATCCTGGGCTACAACGTGAACCTGGACATCGTCATCGCCGCGCTACTGCGACGGCTGCTCAACCCGTGGACCGCGCTGGCGCTGACCGCCGGCGTCGTCGCCCTCGGGCTGGCGCTGCTCAACTACATCCAGCGCTTCCGCACCGCCACCGTAACCTTCCCCGCGATCCTCACGCTCCTGGGCCTGGGGCTCACGCTGGCGCCGGAGTTTGTTTTCCTCAAGGATGTCTTCAGCACCCGAATGAACACCATCTTCAAGTTCTACTTCCAGGCCTGGATCTTGTGGAGCCTGGCGGGGACGTGGTGGCTGCTCAACGACCGTTCCAGAACAACCCTCGCCGACGCGGCGCGCGTGCTGACCGGCCTGCTCATCCTTGTCGGCCTCGTCTATCCCGTCTACGCCGTCCCGGCTCGGGCATCGCAGAACCGCGCGCTCTACGGCGAGACCGGGGCAGGCACGCTAGATAGCGCCAAGTGGCTCTCGGAGCGCCATGCGGAGGACTACGACGCCATCCAATGGCTCAACACCAACGTCGAAGGGCGGCCCGTCATCCTGGAGACGCCCGGCGACCAGCACAAGGCCTACGTCTACGAGGGCCGCGTCTCCGCGCTCACCGGCTTGCCCACCGTGCTGGGTTGGGCGGGCCACGAACGCCAGTGGCGTGGCACCTACGACGTGCAAGCGCGCCGCGAACAGGATCTGGAGCAGCTTTTCACCAACACCGACCCGGCGCAGACCGAGACGCTGTTGGTCCGCTACGACGTCACCTACGTCTACATCGGCCCAACGGAGCGGGCGCGCTATCCGGCTGAAGGCCTGGAGAAATTCGACGCGCTCTACCCAGCCGTGTACAAGAGCGACGGCGTCACGATTTACCGTGTCAAATGAGAGAAGTGAATTGGAAATGAGCAAATGACCAAAGGAAACGCGAGAAAACTGCTACTTTGGGGAGCGGTGCTTCTGATCACGCTGGCACTGCGCCTTACGATGCTGAGCACCGCGCCACTGAGTCCAGACGAAGCTCTACTCGCCATCCCGGCCCTAGAGGCGAGCCGAGGCGCGGAGTGGCTCACCGATGCGCCGGAAAGCCCGCTGCTGCTCACCGGCAACGCCCTGATCTTCCTACTTCTCGGGCCGAACGAGGGCACGGCGCGGCTCCTGCCGGCGCTCCTGGGCACGGCCCTGGTCGCGATGCCGTGGTTCTGGCGACGGCGTCTCGGCGAGCAAGGCGCGCTCATTGCCGCAGGCTTGCTGGCGCTCTCGCCCATCGCGCTCTTCGGCGCCCGGCACGTGGACGCGACCATCGTCGGCACGCTGGGGGCCGCGCTTGTGATCACCGCGCTCTCCACCAGCCAGCGGCGCCCCGATCTCCTGCTGGCCGCGGGCCTGGCGCTGGGGCTGACCGGCGGACCCGCCTTCTACGACGCTCTGCTGCCCGGCCTCGCCGCCTGGGTGCTTACTCACCGCCTCTTTCCTGAACAGAGAGCGCTTCCCCAACGTAAGCATCTTATTCGAGGACTGCTCATCGGCCTCGGCGCAGCGCTGCTCATCTCCGTAGGTTTCGGCCTGCGATGGGGCGGCTGGGCTGGACCAGCAAGCGGTCTGGCAACCTGGCTCCAGACGTGGTGGTCGCCCGACCAGACCGGCCCCCTCAATCTGGCCCAACTACTGCTCTACGAACCGGTGACGCTGCTGCTGGCTGCCATCGGCCTGCGACTGAGCACGCGCGTGCCCCGGCCCTTTGCGGTTCAAATGGCGCCGTGGATCGTCACCGGCGCCCTCCTGACGCTGCTACGACCGGGCACCGAACCGCTCTCCCTGCTAACCGTGCTTGTGCCCCTGGCGCTACTCGCCGGCCAGACCGCCGGGGACTTCGCAAAATCCTTCCGCCCGACGTCGCACACCTATCTTCACGTCGCGTTGACGCTGCTCTTCTGGATCTTCGCGGGCTTGATCATCGTTCGCCAGACCACGCACCTGCAAAACGACCTGGAGTTCTTCCTGATCCTCCTGGTGCTCCTGATTCAGGGGCTGTTAGTCGCGGGATTTGCCACACTGGTCGGAACAAAACGCGCGTGGCAGGGCCTGCTCATCGCGACGATTATATGCCTGCTGGTCATCCAGGTCAGTTTTGCGTGGCGCGCCAACTTCGTCGCAGCCACCGCGCCCCACGAGCCGCTGGTGACGTCGCTAGCCTCCCGCGATCTGTACAACCTGCAGGAGACCATCGAGATGCTCTGCATAAGCCGGGGCGTCAGCCCAGAGAACCTGGACATCGCCATCTTGGCCCATGATTCCGGCACCACCGCCGTCGTCCGCTGGGCGCTGCGCACCTGGCCCGCGCTGCGCGTGACCCAGGCGTGGCCCGCCGAGCCGGTCGATCTCGTTATCACGCCGGAGGACGTGACGCCGGTCGCCGGCATCGACGAAACCTACCAGGGCATGCGCTTCACCGCTGCGCTTCAGCCCACCATACTCGTGCCCAGTTGCACGCAGCTGCTGCCCCCGGTCTGCCCTGGCGCCATCGAGTGGTACATCTACCGCCCATCCCCGGTGCCCGCGCAGAAAACGCGCATCATGCTCTGGACCCCGCCTACCCCAACTGAACCGTAAATCTGCTGACAGAGAGACATTCAGCCTATCACGTCATCCCTTTCCAGATTTTGCCTTGCCCTCCAGCCCAAACCCTTTATAATGACCCACTGGAGGAACTATGGGAGTCTATCGAAAAGCGAGCATTCGCCAATTAACGTCAGACGCATATCAGTTGGAAGGACGGACGGCGCAGGGCGTTCTGCACCGCAATCCAGAGGATGGACGCTGGATGGTGGGCAACATTGCGCTAAACGAATGGTTGGCCCGCAACGCCGGGGAAGACGTCACCTTGATCTTGATCTCCACAGAAAGCGAACACCCTATGGAGAAAAAGACCTGCCGGACGTGTGGGCGGGAGTACATCGGATCGCACTGCCCCTACTGCCGCGAAGTCCGCTTCCGGCTGCGGGGCAAGTAATACCGTAACAGTGTATCTGAGATTTATTGTGAATACATTCCCCATCCCTGCTAAACGAGGCAAAGCCAATCACCGTCAATTTCAGAGAAAGGCGTGTAAACATGCATCGCGTTGCATATAACGAGGCAGAAGGTAAACTGCTGACACTTATTGATGCAGTTATGAAGGGCGAATGAGTCTTGATCATCAAAGACGACCAAGAGATGATACAGATCGCCCCTGTCGCCCCCTCATGAACGTTCCCGCCCGTTTGGCAGTGCCGAAGAGCTGATCACGAGGCAGACGATTTCGATGCTACGTTGGAGGATTTCGTGGAGTATGCATGAGATTGCTGCTCGACACGCATAGTATCTTACGGTTGTCGGGCCCAAGTGCGCCACCACACATATCCATACTATGAGCGAAGTCCGTATTTGTCCGTGTCCCAAAGTGAAAGTTTCATTTCGTGCTAGCTTTGAGCCGTTAGCAGGAGGTTAGTTTATTGTGAATATTCAGGACTATATCCAAATCCTACGCCGCCGGGGCTGGCTTATCGTGTTGGCCGTGATCATCACCGCCGGCAGCGCCTTTGCGTTCAGCAAACTGCAGACGCCGATCTACCGGTCCAGCGTGCGTGTCGGCATTCAAGGACGCACCGATTGGGGTGCTGCGCAGACAGTCAAGATCCTGTTGGATTCCTATGTCGCTTTTATGTACCGGCGCCCGGTGGCCCAGGAAGTCATTGACCGTTTAGGATTGATGCTGACACCGGCGGATTTGAAAAGCGACGTGATCATCGCCTCGGACACGCAAGATTTGACCATTCAGATTGACGTTGATGACTACGACGGTGAGCAGGCCAATCGTATCGCCAAAGCGTGGGCCGAGGAGCTTGTCGAGTGGCGCGATCAAGAGAACCAGCTGCAGATGAAACCGGACCGCGTCTTCGCAACGATCCTCGAAGAGCCACAGTACCGGTTGCTGCGGCCCAAGGCGATGATCAACACAGCGGCGGGCGGTATTTTCGGCCTGCTCATCGGCGCAATGATTGTTATCGGCCTGGAATGGCTGGACGCCGGCTTGATCCGAAACCCGGGTGAGATCGAACACGAGGTAGGATTAGCCGTGGTGGGCGTGGTGCCCCCGGTCACAAAGAAATAGCCACAAGGAGCGAACATGCAACGAGAGAAAATCGTCACGCTATCCGATCCGCAGTCGTCGGCCGCCGAGGCGTACCGGTCGCTGCGCGTTAATCTCCATTACGCCAGTCTCGACGAGCCACTGAAGACGCTCGTCGTCGCCTTGCCTGCCAGCGAAAAAGGAGCTACGAAAGACGTCGAGGTCACCGTGAACTTGGGGGTGACCATGGCGCAAGCCGGCAAGCGGACCATCCTGGTGGACGCCAATCTACGCGACCCTCGGCTCCACGAGATTTTCGAGGTGGATAACGCCCAGGGGCTTGCACAGGCGATCTTGACCGTGGACACAGCGGACGCCACGCTTCCACTTTTGGAGACCGACATTGAGGGGTTGCAGCTGCTCACCAGCGGGGATCCGCCCCCAAATCCGGTGGACGTCTTGAGCTCGCAGAAGATGACGGCCCTGCTGAACCGGCTGGCGGAAGCGGCCGACGTGGTCATTCTCAAAGCGCCGCCCGTGTTGCTCGCCGCCGACACCCCGGCCCTGGCCACCCGCGCCGACGGCCTGCTGTTGGTCACCCGCGCCGGTCACACGCGCCGCGATCGGCTGGCAGCCGCAAAGGAGAAACTGAAGCAATTCGACGTCAACGTGCTGGGCGCCGTCCTGACCGATGCACCGGGCGAAGGGCTGTTAACGTGAAACTGCTCAGGGGGCAGGGGGCAGGGGGCAGGGTCGTTCTGTCATCCTAACTTATGACTCCTGACTCATGGCTTCTATGCAACACGTTCCACGCTCTTTTTTAAGAAGGCTCAATCACACAATCACGAGGAGGGTTCATGAAGGGCTTAATTCTCAGTGGCGGGAAGGGGACGCGGCTTTATCCGCTGACCTTCACCAGTGCCAAACAGCTGATTCCCGTCGCCAACAAACCGATCCTGTTCCGCGTCATCGAATCCATACGTGATGCGGGCATCGACGAGATAGGCATCGTGGTCGGTGACACGGCCGACGAGATCAAGGCGGCGGTGCGACGCGGCAACAAGTGGGGTGTGAAGGTCACGTATATTCATCAAGAGGAGCCCCTGGGATTGGCGCACGCCGTCAAGATTAGCAAGGATTTCTTGGGTGACGAACGGTTCGTGATGTTTCTGGGCGATAACGTTATCCAGGGCGGCATTTCGCCGCTCATTCGCCAATTCTCGGATGCCGAGTGGAGCAGCCAGATTGTGCTGACGGAAGTAAAACATCCTGAATCCTACGGCGTGGCCGAGCTCAGCCAGTCAGGCGAGATCATTCAGCTTATCGAGAAGCCCAAAGTTCCCCCCTCGAATCTGGTGTTGGTGGGCATTTACATGTTCGATCACCATATCTTCGAAGCGGTTGAGGCCATTCGCCCTTCCTGGCGAGGCGAGCTGGAGATCACTGATGCCATCCAGTGGCTGGTGGATCACCAGGACTACAGCGTCTATCCTTACATCCATCGCGGCTGGTGGATTGATACCGGGCGTCCGGGTGACATGCTGGAGGCCAATAGCCTGGTCCTTGAGGAACTGGAACCGGAGATTTTCGGATACGTGGATCGCGATTCGCAGGTGGACAGCCGCGTGACCATCGAAAAGGGCGCGGAGATTATCAACAGCGTGGTGCGCGGCCCGACCATTATTGGGGAAAACACCCGGATCATCAATTCCTATATCGGGCCGTTTACGTCGATTTATTACGACGTGGTCATCCAGGACAGTGAGATCGAACGTTCGATTGTGCTAGAGAACAGCCGGTTGGAATCGCTTCACACGCGCATTCAGGACAGCCTCATCGGGCGTCACGTTACGCTCAAACGTTCGCCCATGCGACCGAAGGCACTCAAGCTGACGTTAGGGGACTACAGTAACCTGGGACTCCTCTAGGCAACCGTTAACGAAGCAATAGAGCCCTCGCCGCAGTGCGAGGGCCTTTTGCTTTCTCTGGATCAAGACGACTGGCGCACGGCCTCACATAGAAAAGCACTGATCGCGTCTACCGAGAGCTTTCGTGTATTGATCACCAGATCGTAAAGTTCAGGCACACGCCAATCCACGTGATGAAAGTGTTTCATGTAGCGGGCGCGATCCCCGTCGGCCTGCCAGATCTGCTCCTGCGCCTGCCGCTTGCTAATATCCATGCGCTCCATCAAACGCTGAACCCGGACCGCTTCCGGCGCGATGATCTGGACGTGCAGCACGTCAGGCATATCGGAGAGAATCACCTGCCCGCCGCGCCCCACAATGATCGCATCGCCGGCCTGCGCGAACTCCAAGATCACCTGCCGCACCAGATCGGCATAGTCCGCCGCCAACATCTCCTGCTGGCGTTCTCTCTCGGCACGCTGGAGTGCCTCGTTGTAGCTGAGGCCTTCCTGCTGCATAAACGCGGAGATGACGCTATCGTAGGCGTAAATTTCCCGTAAACTGGCGCTGGGCACCAGGGGAACGGGCGGAAGCGACGCCAGCGCAGCGAGCATCTGCCGCAGCAGACCATCAATATGCTCCTGTTTCTCCAGACGACGTATCATCCGATCGTCGTCTGGATAGCCCGCCGTCTCAGCCACACGATAGAGAATCTCCCGATCCAGATACCGCAGCCCCAGCTCACGCGCAACGTCTGCAGCGATATAGCTTCCCAGACTGCCCAGTTGTCTCGAAACTGTGACGACTCTGCTCATGCGTTACCTCCTTGACTCAGGCACTAAAACATGGTGCGTCTCATCTGAAAAGGACGCTACACAAAAATATCCTCACGTTTTACGTTTTAGGTTTTGACGCCTCCATCTCACCTAAACCACGTTACGCGTTTTACTCCAGGGGCACATAGGCGACAACCCGGAAGCCAACCTCCAACGGCGGCTCGTCGGCCAGTGCCAGCGTCGCCGTGTAAGTTCCCGGCCGAAGAAAAGGAGAGGTTTCGGTGCCCGTCAGACTATCCCACAGTAAACCCGATTCGCCTCCCTGCCATCGGTTGCGATAAACACGCACCACTTCCCCGTTACGATACCAGCGCATCACCCAGATGAAACTGGGAGGCAGATCCCGGCACTGCGTCCCTACGTAAACGCTCTGTGTATACCACTCAAACCGCTCCTGGGGACGGTAGGGGGTCTCGTCGGGCATCAGGCCCACGGCCGCGAAGGGAGACTCGCAGACAGGGTCGTAGACGACGGGTTCCTCGGTTGCCACCGGCTTAGGTTCTTCGCCAAGGCGGAAGGTCAGCTCTCCCTCGCTGCCCACCAGCGTGAACGTCGCCTGATACACGCCCGGCTCAAAAACTGTGCCGTCGTCACGATAACACGCCACGGCGCCTTCGCCGCTCTCCGCCTGCAATGTCAGATTGCGACTGCAGACCGTCTCCTCCTCGCGCTTCACCGTCATCCAGAGGGACGCGCCCGGCAGATTCCACCAGCCTGTACTTCTCCCGCTACGTGGCTGACCCACTGGTGACGCGCCAGGCCTTCGCCGAGGTGCATCGGTTGGACCTCTCCGACGGCACC
>DAOTUH010000126.1:0-84516 GCA_034437255.1 Anaerolineae bacterium | reverse complement strand
TGACCGTGCTGTAATGGGACGCCAGAATAGCCACGTCATGATTGGCAAAAATGGTGTTGGTCAAAAGGGCGTGAGCGGGATTTAACTCGGCTGCGTTGATGACGAGTGCGACCCCATCATCATCATCATCATCATCATCACCAACATTGCGGGCAAAGGTGGTATGCTTGAAGGTCGGTGAGGCGTATTCAACATAGACACTGCCCCCTTGATCTGAGTCTAGGATTTCATTGTCAATCACGGCATTGTTGACAAGATAGGCGTTGCTTCCCGCGCCTAGATAGAGTCCGCTCCCATCATATTCTGCTTGGTTACCCATAATGACGTTGCCGAGCAACGTGACTGGACTGTTATCAGCATACAAGCCGCCCCCTCTCTCTTCGGCGTAGTTCTTGGTGAGGAAGCTATGGGTAACGGTAACAACGCCGGCATCCAAATACAGACCACCGCCATCCCCCTCGTCCGTGAGCACACGGAGGGCTTTATTGTAGTCAATGTCGCTCTTATCTATGTGCGCGTCGCATTCCTGCATATAGAATCCACCGCCAAATCTTGCAGTATTGCTGGTCACATGGCTGTTGATGACGTGAAGCTGCGCATGGGCAGCATATCCGCCGCCGCCACGCGTAGCATGGTTGTCAAAGAGTTTGGAGTTGCTTAAGGTCGTGGTCGCCGTGACCACATAGAGCGCGCCTCCGTTCTCGTTCTCTCCAACCTTCCCGCCTTGCAGCTCCAATCCCTCGATCCAGATATCGATGGGCCCCTCGACGTAGAGTACTCGTCCCTGGTACATGGCGTCCAGGATCGCTGAGGCCCAGGGATCGGGCGGTTCGTTGAAATGAGAGTCATAGCCGCCCCGTAGGGTGAGTGACTTGCTGAGATAGGCGGTCTGCGTCATATTGGCGCGGGATTCCACCACTCGGCAGTGGCCCGTCACTTTGATCGTGTCCCCGGAGCTGGCTGCATCCACCGCCTGCTGCAACGATGGATATGTCATCCCGCCGCCATCGTCGATTTGCGCGTAACAAGACCACTCATCCGCGCCCAGGTCATAGTCATTTCCCAAGGGACGTTTTTCTCCATCGACGTCCTCAATGATAATGGACGCAGGAACACCGGCGTCGATAGCGATGGAGCCCTGGGTCAGGTGGTAGCCGTCCGGCGCAAAGGCTGGATTCCCCGTGATCTCGGTGCTGGCGTAAATGAGCCCATTGCCTCCCGTGTTGAGACCGTTCCCGTACCACAACACGCCCTCAAGCGTGGCGGTGTTTCCCGTGGTCACGGTAATGCCCACCGTCTGACTGACGAGGATCGTATTGGTCAATGCGACGCGGCTATACGTGGGTGTTACGATTCCGATCTGCACGATATTAATTCCATCACCGGAACCTTCGTTGTGGGCGAGGGTATTGTGGTAAAGTTCGACAACGCTTCCCCCAATATGGAGGCCACTGCCATCAGCGAGGGAGGTATTATCCACAATAACGTTATTGTCCAATGTGACCCCTTGAATCGCGTGGAGTTTGAGGCCGCCGCCCAGTTGATTCGCGTGGTTGTGATGTACCAGATTGCCGGTGACCTTGGCACCGTCGCTCCCCTCGCTCAATGAAATGCCTCCACCATCGGCGCTTGCATGGTTATGTTGCACGTCGTTTCGACTGAGCACAGTGTCCGGGGCACCGACGTTGATGCCGCCCCCATAGGCAGCCATGTTGTTGTAAACGAAGTTATCGTTCAACGTTGTCCCTGATCCGCCTACAACCGTGACACCACCTCCAAACTCAGTCGCTACATTTCCCTCGACGTTATTCCAACTCAACGAGATGCCTGGACAATCTTGGATAGCTATACCGCCGCCATTGCTCCCCGTATTCGTCATCACGTTCATATAAACTGAGTTGCTCTCCAATATCGCGTTGGTGGCAGCGCGAAGATATACCCCGCCCCCTTTGGCAGAAAGGCTGGTTACCGTGTTACTGTAGATGCTGTTGTGATTCAACGTGACCGTGGCGCTGAGGACATACACACCGCCACCGGCATCATATTCTGCTCCTCCCAATCCAGTGGCGTCACCGCCTGTTATCTCCAGACCTTCGATAGTCGTGCTGATGTCACCCATTATGTAGAGCACGCGCCCTAAGCCATGCGCGTCGAGCGTTGTGGGGTGCGCCCAGGGGTCAGGGGGTTCGGTGAAACTTGTATCATATCCGCCCCGGATAGTCACACTTTTGGTGAGATACACGATCTGCGTAAGGCCTTTGGTTTGATGGGCGTGCGTATATACACCCTCGGCAACTTTGATAATGTCGCCATCATTGGCCGCGTCGACGGCGCCTTGAATAGAGTCGTACGCGCAGCCGCTGGGGCAGACCTGCCGCTCGGTGGATTGTGGATGCGACGTGGACGAGACCGTTGTATCCGGCGCCTCCTCACCCCCCGTCATGGGCTCAATGGGCGCCGCCGAAACAGACGATTGACTCTCTCCAAATATCCAGGGCAGTAACAGAATCATACCCGTTAACAGTGCGAAGCTGAACCAAATCCATCTCTTTTTCATCTCCCTCACTCCTTTTCCTCTGTTTCTTTATCCACTGATGATTGGGCCATCTCTTCACGCAGCGTGCGGGCCTCTTCAAGATCCAGGCGCGCGCCCAGGTCCTCGAAAATCGTCTGGGCCTTATCCACGTACACCTCCAGAAAATCCTGTTCCCCCAACGCCTGGTACAATCGTGCCAGCTGGAAGTGCGTCTTGCCGATTTCGTAACGACTGTTGAGTTCCTCTAAAATGTGTAGGCTTTGTTGGAGCTCTCGTTTTGCTTTAGCGAGCTCGCCCTGGGCCAGATAGATTTGTCCCAATACCCGGCGAGTGGCACCTTCTTCCAGTTGCATTTCTTGATCTTGAGCTAGCCTGAGAGAAGATTGGCAAGATCTCAACGCTTTATCGAATCTGTTTTGTAGTAGATAAGCTATGGCTTGGTGCCGGTATATTTCGGGGAGAATGTCAAAAGACTCTATTTGTTTGAAGGTTTCCAGGCTCTTTTGGAGAAGTCTCAGTGCTCTTTCAGGATAGCCGCGACGTAGATTTACAGCTGCCATATTGTTGTTGAGCACAGCAATCATGTAAGGTGACCCCAGATCTTGCCACACTTCCAGGCTTTGTTCGTTGTAGCTAGAGGCTTGTTCAAGAGAACCTTGTTCTAAGTAAGCTTGTCCTAGGTTAAGTGTGATCATGGCTTGACCATAAACATCGCCGATTTTGCGCTTGATCTCCAAAGCTTGTAGGTAGTATTCTGTACCTCTTACCCAATCTCCTTCGTCTGCTCTATCCAAATACACGTTGGCTAGATTAAGATATGCTTGTGATAATCCAACGAGGCCCTCAATCCCTCGATAAACTTTTATGCTTTCTTTGCAGAACCACTCTGCACGAGTCAAGTCGCCTAGCCGTGTATAAATCCCACCAAGGTTATAGTAGGCATGTGCTATAACTTGCTGACTCTCTCGAGTATGAATCTGAGAAGCCACATGTTGGCTTTTTTGACACCAGGTAATCGCTTTGTCGTTATTTCCTTGTCTTCTGTAGACTCCTGCTCCCAATAAACAGATACGTGCTGTTTCAATTGTTTCTAATCTGTCTAATTGAGCAAGTCCCTGTTGTAACCACTCAAATGCCGTATCGTACTTGCTTTGCTTCTCATAAACCGCCGCCGTCTTCCGACACAGATCCGCCAGCCGACGTGCTGCCGTTTCTTCCTCAAATCCAGCCTCGCCCACCAGCGCCCGCGCCTGTTCAAGGTGCGCCAACGCTTCATCGTACTCGCCCAGCGTATCCAGCACCTCGCCCAGGCCTTCGTGGGCCTCCAGCCGGGAGGCAGCACTCTCCGTCACCTTGTCCGCTGCCTTCAACGCGGCGCGATAGTGGTGCAGGGCGTCCTCGTTGGCGTAGATCTCCTGGGCCTTGTGCGCGGCTTTGAGACGATAGTCCAGGGTTTTGCTCCATTCTTCAGCCAGGCCGAAGTGATAGGCCAGCACCTCCCAGTACTCTGCTAACCGACCGGCACGCTGCCGCTCGATGGACGTGCCGATGTTGCGATGCAGCTGGCGCCGGTCGGCGTAGAGCAGGCTTTCGTAGGCAACTTCGCGGGTCAGGATGTGGCGGAATAAATAAAGCAGTTCAGAGTGGGGCCCCTCCAGGATGTCGCGCTCTGAGAGCCGATCTAGCCGCTCTTGGAGTTCTCCTTCGGCGTGCCGATAGGGGTAGATTTCGTTCAACAGCCAGTGCTTGAACTCCTTGCCGATGACAGAGGCCACTTTCAACACGTTGCGGCTGCTCTCGTCCAGGCGATCCATGCGGCTCATGATCACACGGTTGATCGTCTCTGGGACTTCGATCTGCTCCAGGTCCTCCCGGGCGCGATAGGTGCCGCTCTCCTCATCGAGCGTCAGGTAGCTCTCGATAAGGGTGTGGGCCATCTTCTCGATAAAGAGCGGATTGCCCTGGGCGTTGCGCAGGATCAGGGATTTGAGCCGGGTCGGCATCTGCGGCGTCGTGGGGAGCAGGGTGTCCAGCAGCTGCAGCGCCGCGTCCTCCGAGAGCCCATCCAGCTGGACGTGGGCCTGATGCGGCAGATCCGCGACCTCCAGGGCCAGACTGTCATCGGGGCGATACGCCAGCGCCAGCAGCAGCGGGCGTCCCGTCACCTCGTGTGCCACGTGATTGACCAGAGCCACCGAGGTATCGTCGGCCCACTGGAGGTCGTCGATGATCAGCAGCAGCGGCTGCCGGGCAGCGACGTGATCCACCAGCCCGGCTACCACGCGGAAGATCAACCGTTGCCGGGTCTGCGCGTCGAGGGCCCGCACCAGGTCCGTCTCCTTGATCTCCATGCCCAGCAGTCGTGCCATCAACACGGTCCAATCGCTCCACGTCGGATCGATGTCCGTGAGGCACGCATCGATTTTTTCCAGCTTCTCTGCTGGGGTGTCGTTAGCCTCCAGGCCGAAGAGGGGGCGAAGTAAATTACGCCAGGGTAGGTAGGGCGTGTGGCGACCAAAGGACGGGCAGGCGGTCTCGACGCTCAATGCGCCATGCTCCTCCAGCCAGTGGACTGCCAGCTCCGCCAGAAGCCGCGACTTGCCCAGGCCGACGTTGCCCACCAGGGTCAAGATCCGTGTCTCCCCGGCCAGCGCCTGCTCGCTCAAGTCATGAATCGTAGCCCACGTCATCTCCCGCCCGACCAAGGGACGCCGCTCGTGGGCGCGCTGCTCTCGCACCCCCTCCGCTTCGTAAACAGAGATGAACTGCGACTTCCCCTTGACCTTGACCGGAGGCTGCGACTGTAAGAGCAGGGTGCTGCCCGTCTGGCGTGCGGTATGCAGGCTGATGAGCACCTGTCCTTCCTCGGAGACGCCCATCAGGCGGCAAGAAAGGTTGACTTCGTCGCCCATCACGGAATACTCCTGGCGCGTGGGCGAGCCGACGTTTCCGGCGAAGACGAGGCCGGTGTTCACGCCGATGCGCTGCTTAAGCGAGAAGGTGCCCTCCGAGGTCTCCAGGTTCGTGAAGGCCGCCATGGCCGCCTGCATCTCCAGTGCGGCGCGCACGGCCCGCTCCGGATCGTCGATGTGGGCGCGGGGCGCACCAAAGAGCGCCATAATGCTGTGCCCCACGACGTAGGTGTTGACCTTGTTGACCACGCCCCCGTACTTGTCGATGATCCGGCGCATCTTGGTGAAGTGCGTGTTGAGAATCGCCGTGATCTCGGCGCTGCGCTCCGGCCCCAGCCGCGCGATGATCTCGTTGATGCCGTAGAAATTGGCGAAGAAGATCGTCACCGGGCGATACTCGCCGCCAATGACGACGCGCTCCGGCTCCAGCTTGATGCGATCCAGCAGGCCGGGCGGCAGAAAAAGCGCCAGGGCCTGAATGCGCCGCACCGCTTCTCTGGCCCATGCCAGCGTGTTGTCTTGAGGTAACGCGGGAAACGGCAGCGTCACGGCCACCATGCCTGTCGGATCGGGCCGTCCTTTCTTGAATCCCAGCAGCTGGTAGAAGCCTTCTGGCATTTCGCCCTTTCGGGGTCCCGGCGTTTGAACGTTAGCCTGACCGGCGAGGGCGTGATACGTCTCTGT
Organism: Anaerolineae bacterium; assembly: GCA_034437255.1. GTDB lineage: Bacteria > Chloroflexota > Anaerolineae > B4-G1 > SLSP01 > G713. The sequence continues at coordinate 78,384 of DAOTUH010000126.1, read as the reverse complement.
ATCAACGAAGATCTCGCCGGCCGAAGCGTAGTGCTCCGCCTGGGCCATCTGCGTCATCGTCTGGCCCATGACGGCGAACTCCATGCCTTCGTCCGAGCCGAGGTTGGCCATAAACAGCGGGCCGGTGCCGATGCCCACGCTCATTTGCAGCTTGAAGACACCCTGCGAGGTGACCGTCTCCCGGAATTGCGCCATGGTCTCCTGCATGTGCAGCGCGGCCCAGCAGGCGCGCAACTCGTGGGCTTCGCCGCCGAAGAAGAGCAACAGTGCGTCCCCGCCGAACTTAAATAGATCGCCGCCGTACTGCTCGGCGACGGCGATGAGCTCGGTGAAGAAATGGTTGACGATGTTCGTGATCTCCTCGGCGCCGGCCTTGCCCAACTTCGACAGCGTCTCGGAGAGCGGCGTGAAGCCGGAGATATCGGCGAACATCACCGTGCCGTGGACAAAGCCGCCCTCGGCGCGGCCCAGCCGCGGATCAATCAGCAGCGGCTCGACCACCTGGCGGGGCAGGTACGTGGCGATGGTGCGCAGCAGCGCATCCAGGTGCTGCACGCAAGCGAGGGGTAGGTCCTGCGCGCCGGCCTGGAGTTTGCACTGTGCGAGTGACGGGGGTAAATAGTTGCGTAAGGCCGTCAGCAGCTCTCGATTATCGGGGACAGGGTCCCTTTGCTTCATCGGTGCCTCGTTTCAGCTTTGTGATCGTGACTTTGGGATACTGGTGACAAGTAAGACGATGAGCCGGAGGGTTGGGATAAGTTACTTACCAGCCTGATTGAGCCTAATCTTTGGCTCTCCTGGGAGAACTGAATTACTAAGTACGTCCGTAAAAGTTTCTTTACGTTAGCCTTATACACCCTCCGCTTCCCGTCCCCGTCTCGGGGACGGCTAATCGCGAACCTCTCGGTTTTAGGGAGACCGCCCCCGAGACGGGGGCTCCGAGCATTTGTTAATATACTTTTCCTGGCCTACTGTTGACTGCACTGAAATAACCATCAACCTCATGCATAGCCGCCAAGAACGTAAAGGAAATTCATAAGATGGTAAATTTTGACTGCACTGAAATAACTGGGAAAACTCGGAGTTTTCCGGAACTTGACACTACATGTAGATTTTTCGTAACCAAAATCACTAGATGTAGGGGGTAAACCACTAAAACTCCGAGTTTTGGACCTTTTTTCATGGCAGCCAAGGTTGCGAGTTGACCGTTATTTTGTTCTCGTATCAGATGGCGCGCGTCAGTATCGGTGCTTTTTAAGTGATGTGCTGATCTGAAACTGCAAGTCCATCCGGCAGACGGCGCCTTGTTCAGGTTTCCTCGTACCCGTTCGGATTGTTGGACTGCCAGCGCCAGACGTCGGCACACATCTCCTCGATACCGCGCTCCGCTTCCCAGCCCAGCTCTTCTCCGGCCTTGCTGGGGTCCGCGTAGCTGGTCGCCACGTCGCCGGGACGCCGGCCCGTGATCCGGTAGGGGATCTCCTGTCCCGATGCGCGCTCGAAGGCCTGGACGACGTCAAGCACGCTGTAGCCCTGACCGGTGCCCAGATTGTAGGTCACGACGCCGGGATCGGTGGTCAGCTTGTCCAGCGCGCGGAGATGGCCCACGGCCAGATCCACCACATGGATGTAATCGCGGACGCCGGTCCCATCGTGGGTGGGATAATCGGCGCCGAAGACGCGCAGCTCGTCGAGCTTGCCCACGGCGACCTGCGCGATGTATGGGAGCAAGTTGTTGGGGATGCCGCTGGGATCCTCGCCGATGCGCCCACTGGGATGCGCCCCGACCGGATTGAAGTAGCGTAGCAAGGCGATGTTCCAGGCCGGATCGGCGCCGTGCAAGTCGCGCAGAATCTCCTCGATCATCCACTTGGTGCGCCCGTAGGGATTAGTCGGCCCCAGCGGCGCAGTCTCCGGGATGGGCACCTCCTCAGGATCGCCGTAGACCGTGGCCGACGAGCTGAAGACAATGTCGTCCACGTCGTGCGTTCGCATCACGTCGCAGAGCACCAGTGTGCCCGTGACGTTGTTGTGATAGTAAGTCAGCGGCTTTTCCACGGACTCGCCCACGGCTTTGAGCCCGGCGAAGTGAATCACCGCGTCGATGGGGGTCGCCGCGAAGACCGCGTCTAGCGCCGCACGATCCCGAAGATCGGCTTTGTGGAACGTGAGCGGCCTCCCGGTCAGCTCCTGCACTCGCCGCAGAGATTCCCGCTTGCTGTTGGCGAGGTTATCGACGACCACGACGTCATGCCCGGCGTTCAACAGCTCGACGCAGGTGTGACTGCCGATGTAGCCGGCCCCACCGGTGACTAAGATGTTCATGGATCAACCATCCTTTCGATATGAGTTTGTTGCGAAGCACGCTGGATCATGTCCGCGCCTCATTACATTACAGCGACGCACGAGGCTCATTTTTGCCTTGACAGAACCATCAGTGTAACGTCGTCGGATTGCATGCCTTCACCGACAAATCCGTATACCTCGGAGAGAAGGGCGTCTTGGAGTGCGGACGCGGGAGATCCGGCATGAGCCTGGGCCCTGTCGAGCAGACGCTCGTGTCCGAAGAAAGTTCCTTCTGCATTCTCTGCGTCGGTGACGCCATCCGTGTAAAGAATCAGCGTGTCTCCCGCGTCAAGCGTCGTCTCTTCCTCGCGCCAGTTCTCGCCTTCGTAGAGGCCCAAGGGCATTCCGGTGCGGATCAACCCCTGGGACGCGGCGTTCACCCCGGCACGCAGCACGTAGGGTGGGATATGACCGGCGTTACCGTAGCGCAGTGTACCCGTCATGGGATCAAGTACCCCGTAGAAGACGGTGACGAAGAGATCGGTGTCGGTGTCCATCAAGATGCGGCGGTTCGCCACGCGTAGAACGTAGTCAGCGCGCGTGTGATACTGGAGCGCGTAGGTGCGTAGCAGCGTGCGGCTGAGGGCCATGTAGAGCGCGGCGCCGGTGCCCTTCCCGGCCACGTCGGCGATGAGGATGCCGAAGCGTCCGTTGGGAAGCGGGATCACGTCGTAAAAGTCGCCAGAGGTCTCGCGCGCCGGACGCAGGCTCGCCGTGATTTCCCAGCCTGGGATATGTGGTAACTCGCGCGGCAAAAAACTGGCCTGGATCTGCCCCGCAACGCGCAACTCTTGCTCGGCTTGTTGCAAGGCCAACGTCCGCCGGTAGGCCTGGGCCTGTTGCTGGGCCGATGCAATCTGAGCCGTCAACGTCTGGACGGCCGGCAGCAAATTGGCGATGCTGTCGGTGTCGCGGTAGCGGGCGAGATAGATACCGCCCAGCGGAACGCGGCTATCTTGCGTCACGATGGGCGCCAGGATCACGGCTTTGTGTTCAAGCGTCTCGGCCCAGGGCGTCGTCGTTTCGGGTTGGAAGACTTGGGCTTCGCAGGTCGTCTGCAACCATGACCACGCGCCTTCGGGTACGGGGGACCAATCGTCGGGCGTGTGCAACAGCGTGGTATCGGGAAAACACCGGATCTCGATCTGGCCATAGGGAAACATGTTGCAGAGATGTTCTGCCAGAATCTCGGAGAGCCGGGAGGCATCCGGCGGCATGTTGATAAGGGCGCGCCCCAGGCGTTCCAGTTTTTCCAGCTCACGGGAACGGAGCTGGCTCCGTTCGACGGCCTGGCTCAGCTGGTGCGCCAGTAATCCGGCCATTAGCAGGATCAGGATGAAGAGCGAGTAGCCGCCTATGTCGTACTCGGCGTACAGACCGGCCGCGAGAATAGCGAAGGGATCCATCAACAGGTGCCAGCCCACGGTCAGCCCCATGTAGCGGATGAAGGTAACCCAGGGATTTTGGGCCCAGGCGAACTCCTTGGAGGTGCTGAAGAGCGCCAGAAGTGGCGTCCAGAGAAGGACGGAGAGTAAGAGCCAAACCAGCATCGCGTAAAGCGCCGGCAGTAAGTCCAGCAGGCTCAGACCAGGCAGAGGGATTTGCCCACCCCACCTCTGATAAAGATAGAGTGCAACGAGTCCGTTAAAAGTCACCGAGGCGATGTCGATGGCGAAGTTCCGGGAGATATTCCACCGCCAATCCTTGACCTTGGCTCGTTGCCATTTTCGGATGAACGCGATGGTTCGCCAGAGCGTTGTCAGCCAGAGCGTCATAGGACCGAGGATCAGTACGGCCGACCACGTGATAACGCTCCAGAGGGACCAGCGCCAATCCGCGTAAATACCCGGCGTGACCTCGACGAAGACGAAGAAATCGAGCCACTCGAAGATAAAGAGCAACCCCAGCAGCAGGAGCAGGAGAGACCACGCCTCGAGGAATAGGGTAAGATCGGTGACGGTGATCAGCCAGATCAGGCCTACCACGGCTAACGGTGACGCATAAAGCACCCCGGTGATGTCCGCAAGGCTGTAGGTGCGCTCGCGCGGTCCCAAGGATTCAATCTCGGGGAACAGTCGCCGGGCGAGGGTGCGCAGCCACGTTCTCATGCTACGCGCTCACGGTTTCCGGCGGCAGGCCTGTGCTTCACCATCGTCAATAGGTTGCCTTGGTCCGGGGAGAATTCAAAGTCCACTTCATCCATCAGTTGACATATAAAGAAAAATCCCAGGCCGCCCACATTCCGCTCTTCGACATCTGAGTACAGATCCGGTTCGGCGACGCAGCTAGGATCGAACGGCTCGCCGTAATCGCGCAATGTAATGATCAGACGGTCTTTTTTGATCTCATGCGTATATTCGATAACTTCGTCGGATTCGCCGCCATAGGCGTGTTCGATGATATTGGAACATGCTTCATCGACGGCCATCTCGACGCCATAAGTGGCTTGTACGTCCAATCCGGCCGCGGCCGCGGCTTCGGCAGCCAGCGCGTCAATCAGCGCGAGGTTCTCAAAGCGAGCGGTGAAGGTTGCTCTCTTCTTAGTCATGAGGCTTGATCAACAGGTCGTGGGGGGCTGCTTGTAAGACAAATGGGCGGTCCCTCGCTAAGACGGAAAAAAACGATCTCAGATGTTGCCTACGGCGTGCAATACGTCATCAGTAATGCGGAAGATGGGCAGCAAGCCCGCCAGATCGAGGGCCTTCTCGATGCGTTCCGGGACGTCGGCCAGCACGATCTCACCTCGATTCAGGTGCTTGCATTTCTTCTGCGCACTGATCAGCACGCGCAATCCGGCGCTCGAGGTGAACTCCACCTCATTCATGTCCAGCACAATTTTGTAGCGTCCGTCGTCCATGATGTCTGTCAGGGCGGTTTCCAGTTCCGGCGCGGTCTGGCTGTCAATACGACCTTCAATGCGGATCAGCGTAGCGTTCTTGAACTTCTCTGTGGTCAATTTCATGTGTGATCTCCTTTGATCGGTGTGGGAGACGGGCATACCTTATTTCATCATTTCATCGGAGTGTTATTATAGCTGGAACGGCGGATTTGTCCATAATTCTAGTGGATGCTTGAGTGCTATCAGTATCCAGATTTCACTTGCGTCTATACTCCCCTACAGTACAATGCTTTCGTTGTTATTTTCATACTCCACAAGGAAGACACATGAACAAAGAGCAGCAGTACAACCACAAACAAATCACGAACGCTTGGTGTCTCTACGATTGGGGCAGTTCGGCCTTTTCGACGACGGTCGAAGCGGCAGTGCTGCCCACCTATTTCGGTCAGATCGCGCAGGGTGTCTTCGCGGGCAACGTGGCGACGGCGTATTGGGGCTATGTCAACTCGCTCTCCCTGCTCGTCGTCGCGCTACTGGCACCCATCTTGGGCAGCATCGCCGACTATACCGGCGGGAAGAAGCGGCTTCTGTCACTCTTTGCTGCGATAGGCATTGTGGCGACCACGCTCATGGTATTCATCAACACGGGCGACTGGATGCTGGCCATGGCCCTGTTTTTCTTCGGCTCCGTCGGGTTCGGCGGCTCGTACATCTTCTACGATGCTCTGCTCTCCCACATCACGGACGAGGACGAACGAGACTACGTCTCGACTAAAGGCTACGCGCTGGGATACGTTGGCGGTGGGTTGCTGCTGGCTGTCAACATCGCCATGATCTGGTTCATCACCGGCAACAACTGGGGCACGCGGCTCTCTTTCCTCACCGTGGCCATCTGGTGGGCGATCTTCACCGTGCCCTTGCTGCGGCGCGTCCCCGAACCGCCGGCTAACAAGACCGGCATTGGCGAGGGCGTCACGCCGTGGATCGCAGGCTTCCGGCGCCTGGGCCATACCTTCCAGGATATCCGCAAGTATCAAGAGCTCCTCAAGTTCCTTATCGCGTTCTGGCTCTACAACGATGGCATCGGCACCATCATCAAGATGGCCACCATCTACGGCCAGGAAATCGGTATCGGCACGCTGGATCTCGTCGGCGCGTTGCTCTTGACCCAATTCGTGGGGATTCCGTTCGCCCTGCTCTTTGGAAAGATCAGCAAGTGGCTCGGCACCAAACGCGCCATTATCCTGGGGCTGGGCTGGTACGCGCTCATCACCGTGGGTGGCTACTTTATGAGCACCGCGTGGCATTTCTGGGCACTGGCCTTCGCCGTCGGCATGGTCCAGGGCGGGACGCAGGGCCTCAGCCGTAGTCTTTACAGCCAGATGGCGCCCAAGGCTCGCAGCGCGGAGTTCTTCGGCTTCTACGACATCTCCAGCAAGTTCGCGGGCATCGTGGGACCGTTACTCTTCGGCATCGTCTCGCAGTTGGCCGGCGAGAGCCGGCTGAGCATCGTCTCACTCATCATTTTCTTCCTGGGGGGCATCTTCCTGCTGACCCGCGTGGACGAGGACGAGGGGCGTCGCATCGCGCGCGAGGAGAACGCTCGCGCCGAGGCAGCCGGCGTCCTCGCCTGACTCGAACGCGGACGGTGCTTTGGAAAAGACCCTCGATCACGTTGAGGTCTTTGCCCTTTGACACACGCTTCCGGGGGCTTTTTCATAAGACGTGGATCTGTGGCGTCGTTGATCTCTTGCCAATCGTCTGAAAGCCGGTAGAATGTCTTCTTGTCATGGGTCAAGAAACGACGATCATCTCAAGTGAAACACGGCAGGTCACCCGCGCCGCTGCGCTGATTTCCATCGGCAATGTGAGCAGCCGGGTGCTGGGCCTGGTGCGCGAGATGGCCAAGTCGTACTTCTTCGGCGCCGGCGGCGCGGTCAGCGCCTTCGACGTGGCGGCGCAAGTGCCGATCATGCTCTACGATCTGCTGGTTGGGGGCATGTTGAGCTCGGCCCTGGTGCCGGTTTTCTCTGATTATACGCCCGAAGAGCGCCGTTCAGAGCTCTGGCGGTTGATCAGCCTGCTGATCTCCCTCTTGGCGATCTTTCTGGGCGCCTTCATCCTGATCATCGAGGTGACTGCGCCCGCCGTGGCGCGAATCCTGGGCGCCGGGCTGACGACTGAGTACCTGACGCTGGCGGCGCAGATGATCCGCATCACCACACCTGCCATTCTCTTCCTAAACACCGCCGGTTTGCTCTCCGGCGTGCTTTATGCCCTTCAACGCTTCAAACGTCCGGCGTTTCTGGGCGCGGTTTCCAACGCGACGTTGGTCATCGTCGTGGTTCTGCTGGGGCGGAGCCGTCTAGGCGCGCTCAGCCTGGCCGTGGGCCTCCTGGCGGGCAGTCTGATGCAGGTGCTCTTCCAGCTCGGTGATCTCCGGGACGCACATCTGCGTTTTATCTTCCCCTTTGTGGGGCACCCAGCCCTACGCACCATCGCCGCGTTGTACCTGCCCATCGGCCTGGGCTTGATCGTCGATCAAGTGGCCGTGGCGCTCAGCTTCAACCTGGCCTCTCGGACCGGACCCAGCGGCATCGCGTGGATGAAGTACGCGGCCACTATCATCCAGTTTCCGCTGGGCATGGTGGTGACCGCCATTTCCATCGCCATCCTGCCCACGCTCTCCCGCTACGCCACCGATGAGGAGGAGACCCAGTTCCGGGCGACCCTGGCCCAGGGCCTGCGGTTGGTGCTCATCCTGGTCTTGCCGGCTGCCTCACTGATGCTCGTCCTCGCTGAGCCTCTGGTGGCGCTGCTCTTCCAACGGGGAAACTTTATGGTGGCGGATACGCAAGCCGTCGCCGTCGCACTACGATTCAATCTATTGGGGCTGATCTTTGCCGCACTTGATCAGCCGTTGATCTTTGCTTTCTACGCCCGCAAGAACACCTGGACGCCGGCGCTCGTTGGGGTGGTGACCACGGCCATCTACTCTCTGTTGGCTTTTTTGCCCACGGTCGCGGGCCAGCTGACGCTCCCCCTGCTGATCCTGGCCAATTCTATCAAATTGACCCTCCATGCGTTGTTGATGTTGGCGCTTTTTATTCGCGAAGTGGGGAATTTGAGTGACTACGGCCTGGGACACACGGTGCGCCTTTCGCTGGGCGCTTCGGTCGTAATGGCGCCCTTTGTCTTCGCCGGGAACTGGGCCGTCAAGCGCCTCGGTCAGACCGGCTTCGAGGGCGTACTGATGCAGGTGGGATTGGCGAGCGGCCTGGGCATGCTAATCTACATCATGTTAATGCGTTACATGGGCCTTGAGGAATTGACGTTGCTGCGTGACGTGGTCATGCGGCGCCTAAAGCGGATAAACCATCGCACCGATCTGTGATATGATGGGCCGTCGAAGCACGTCATCTGTCGAGACAAAAGAACAGTGAGTTTAAGACATGAGACATATCTGTAAGGTATACCGTTTGATCATCGGCGCCATGGTGCTTCTTCTCATGGCAGGCTGTAATAACACCATATCGGCTTTGGGCCCGGGGCCGGATATCGTTGTGCTCTGGCACACCTTCGCCGGGGCAGAACGGGCGGCGCTTGAGGCATTGGGAGACCGGTTCGACGCTGGGCATCCCGACGGGCCAACGTTGATTGTAGAATACCAGGAAGAGATTCTAGAGAAGCTGAACACGTTGCCGGCGGCACAGCAACCCGATCTCGTCGTGACCGGAGCCGATACGGTCCCCCAGTTTCATGATAGGATGGTCTCCTTGGCGCTGCCTTCTTCCATACGGCGTGATCTACTGCCGATGGCGGAGGCTCTGTACGAAGATGATGGAACGTTGGTCGCCTTCCCGCTGGGGCTGGCGACCAGCGTGCTTTATTACAATCAGGCCTGGGTGCGAGATCTGGGCTACGAGGCGGAGACCGCGACGGCGTCGGATCTGCTCGACACGGCCTGTGCTGCCACGGACATGGGAAACGGACAGATAGGTCTGGGTATCCCGGCGCAGGCCGATGTCCTGTTGAGCTTGCTGACCACAGGCGGCGAATCCATCGTTGACGCCCATGGGCACTATAACTTCGAGAGTTCCGGTGCGGTCGCCGCAGCCAGCGTTGGGCATGACGTGCTCAGCCGGGGATGTGGGCGGGTTTACGAATTTCTGGATGCCGGGATCGACCAGTTTGGAGACAGCACCCTTGCATTGCTTATCGCTTCTAGTCTACAGGAGCCTGAGGTGGTCAACCGTGTGTTAAGCGGGTGGAATTTTCCTCTGGGGGTGATGACATTGCCCCCGGTCTCCGACACAGGCGGCTCGCTCTGGCGCGGGCCGGCCGTGTTGCCTCTGTCCTCCGATGGCTCACAGCACGATGCTGCCCTGGAGGTCGCCATTTGGATGCTCTCCCCTGAAGCGCAGGCCATCTGGTTTGAACAGACGAATTACCTGCCGGTCCGGCGTTCGCTGGCGGAGTCCTGGCAGGCTGACGAAACGCTGCGTGCATCAAAACGACAACTGCTTGCCATGACGCTGACTGCAGCCGAGCAGAATGGCTGGTCAACGTGGAGGCCGGTCACCGGTCAGCCGGAGTGCCGCGCTGCGCTGGTGCGGAGCCTCTTCAATCTGAACACCGACCAAAGTGTGCTCGACGTGTTGACCACCGCCCAGGAAGCGTGCGCGCGAGCGGCTGAGGAGCTGCCATGAGCGAATACGAACAGTGGATGTCCGTCGCGGTGCGGCTTGCCCGGGAGGCGGGCGCCGAGTTGGGTGAGCGTTGGGCGACGGCGCACGCGGTCACGTCCAAGGGCTTCCGCGACATCGTCACCGAGGCCGACCTGGCGGCAGAAGCGATCATTATCCAGGGGCTGCACGAGGCTTTTCCTGACCACGCCATCACCTCGGAGGAGGCAGGCCCCGACGCGCATGAGGGCCGGGTGCGCTGGTTCGTGGATCCGTTGGACGGCACTACAAACTTCTCGCGGAACAACCCGAATTTCTGTGTCTCCATCGCCGCGCTGGACGCGGGGCAGCCCTCAGTGGGCGTGATTTACGATCCCTTGCGCGATCATTGTTTTGCGGCTTACCGCAACGGCGGGGCTACGCTCAACGGCGCATCGCTCCGCACGTCGGGCCGGACCCGCGTCGAGGAGATGGTCTTTGCCACGGATTGGCCGCGCGACTATGATCTTCGCAAGCAGCACGCCGCTCTGGTCAGCCGGATGCTGGTCGAGGCGCGCACGCTGCGTTGCCTGGGCTCGGCGGCGCTCAATATGGCTTACGTCGCTGCCGGCTGGCTTGATCTCTTCGTGGCTCAACATCTGGGGACGTGGGATCAGGCGGCGGCCGTGCTCCTCGTGGAAGAGGCGGGCGGCGCTGTAGAGCGGCTGTCTGGCGGCCCATGGACGGACGCGGTGTCCGATCCATTGATCGGTGCCACGTCTGCGCTGATTACCGAGTTCAGAGCCGTCTTGACCGAGGAGCACGTATGAGGCGGACCCTGCGCATCATCTTGGCGAGCATTCTATTTGGCAGTCTGCTCTGGCTGCACGCAGGTCGGCCCATCGCGCGGACGCAGGACGATCCGGCGCGGCTCTTTCTTCGCCTGATCAACCAGGCGCGACTGGATCAGGGCCTGCCGCCGCTGGCCTCCTCCACGCTCTTGACCAACGCGGCCCAGCGTCACGCCACCGACATGGCCGAGAATGCCCGCATCGATCAGGTGGGGTCGGACGGGTCCACGTACCAGCAGCGCATCCGGGAAGCGGGCTATCAGGCCTGGGACAACGGCTTGTTGGTCAATGAGACCATCTGGGCCGGGTTGGGAACGGCGGAGAATGCCCTCAACTGGTTCCGTGAGGAGCCGGACCGCTGGAAGTTCTTCGTTGATCCGCGCTATCGCGAGGTCGGCGTGGGCTACGCCAGCGATCCCCAGGGCGTCAATTACTTTGTCGTCGACTTCGGCTCGCGTCCTGGCGTACTCCCCATTTTCATCAACGATGGAGCCAAGGTGACGGAGTCCCCACAAGTTGCGCTGCGCCTTACCAACGAGCAGGCCGAGCCGCTCGGCGAGGGCGCGCGGATCGGCGAGGCCATTGAGATCCGCATCAGCAACAGCCCCGATTTTGACGGCGAACCGTGGCAGCCCTGGGAGGAACTCGTGCCCTGGACGTTGGAGGGCACGGAACCGGGGAGCTACGCGGTCTACGTACAGTTCCGGGATGGCGCAGGGCGAACCACGATCAGCGAGGACACGATTCGGCTGGTGTCTCCCGGTGATGCGCCGACAGAATCGCCGCTGCCCGAGACGACGGCGGTGCCCGAAGTCACGCCGTTGCCCACATCCACGCCCGAGGGCGCCGGTGGTGAGACCGCGCCGACGCCGCTCCCGACAAGGCCCGTCCCCTCCGTCGAGGAGAGCACGCCGCTCCCGACGCAGACGCCGCTCGATACAACCGAGAGCGCCGAGATCACGCCTCTACCGACGTGGACGCCGCTTCCCACCGAAACGTGGGTCGAATCCAACGGTGGCACCGATTGGCCGGTGCTGATCATCTTCCTCCTGCAGGGCATCGCCTGGCTTCTGGGCATCGCACTCTTTCTGCGCCGCCGCTAACCCTCCGGCAACCGTTTAGGTTTGTGAGCGTCCAGGTGCAACGCACTTACGGATCGAAACAAACCGCGCTACAAAGTTCTCCGAGCATGGTTTAGGAGTCCCCGGCTCGTGAACGTCGGCGAAAGTGCGACGCACCTTAGAAGACTAAACAGATACACCCTCCGTTTTCCCAGACGCGAATGTCTTCTTCAGTACACGTGCGAGCTTTCCCAACAGATTCAAAGGGCGACTCGCTCCTGTGAGCATGTCCTTCCAAAGTCACAAAGCAGTCCACGATCATGCTGGTAAGTCCGTACTCGTATTTAACCCGCTAAATCCGTTGATGATTTTGTACGACGAGGAGGAAACTACGTGAAACGACCCCGTCTATCATCGCGCTGGCGGCGTGCGCTCCGTCATCTCTGGGACTATCTGTTGATCACCCTCGGTGCGCTGATCATCGCCGCCAATATCTCGCTCTTCCTGGAGCCCAATCGCGTCGTCCCCACGGGTATCTCGAGCCGGTGTCCCTAAAGTTCGGGCCGATCTCCCCACCGCGCCCGCCCTTCTCTCGCTCGGGCCGGTGTCCCTACCGTGCCCGCCCCCAGTCTCCCCACCGCGCCCGCTCTTCTCTAGTTCGGACCGGTGTCCTCACCGTGCCCGTTCCCGGCCTCCCCATCACGCCTACCTTCTCGTTCGGGCCGGTGTCCCCACCGTGCCCGCCCCCGGCCTCCACTAGGCTACGCGGTTGACGAGAGCGGGGAGCATTAAGAAAGCTTGCGTCAGCCCTACGGAGCGGTTGGCGCCTTCTCCTTCTCCAGCACCGCCTTCAACGCCATGATGGCGACTTCCAGCATCTCGTCGTCCGGCTTCCGCGTGGTGAGCCGCTGGAGCGCCAGGTTGGGCTTGATGAGCCACTGGATCAGCGGATTATCGGCGTGCTTGCCGGTAAAGCGCAGCACCTCGTAGGCGATGCCGGAGATGACCGGGACCATCACCAGGCGCGACGCCAGGCGGATCAGCAGCGGTGGCTTGCCGAAGGGTAGGAAGACCAGGATGGAGATCAGCACCACCAGGAGCAGAAAGGCCGTCCCGCAGCGCGCGTGAGCCGTGGAGTAGGGACGCACATCTTCGACGGTGAGCGGCGCGCCGTCTTCGTAGGCGTTGATGGTCGCGTGTTCGGCACCGTGATAGGCGAAGACCCGGCGGATCTCCTCCATCTGCGCGACGAGCACCATATACGCCACCAGCATCAGCAGGCGAATGCCGCCCTCCACGAAGTTGAAGAGGAGCTCGTTCTCTGGGACCAGCAGCCCCGCCAGCCAAGAAGGAAAGAGCATGAAGAGCGACACGCCAACGAGCAGCGAGAACGCGCCTGTGGCGATGCCGGCGCCGCCTTCCATAGTGAACTCAGGATCTTCAGCCTGTCCCACCACCTCGGCGGAGTAAAAGAGCGCCCGCATCCCCAGCCCCAGCGCGTCCCAGAGCATGGGGATGCCGCGCAGAAAGGGGATCTTGCTGATGGGGCCGCGATAGAGCGCGCTGACCGGCTCTGTCTTGACGACGATCTCCCCGTTGTCGGGCCGGCGCACGGCGATGGCTGCCTGGTGCGCGCCGCGCATCAAGACGCCCTCAATGACGGCCTGACCGCCGTAATTCCAGCCCAACGATTCGCGTGATTCGTCCTTCTCGCTGTGGGGCAGTCTCGATTCTTTGGCGTTGTTCACCCGCGTCGCGCCTTTTTCCACGCCGCCGTGAGCGCGCGGCGAGAGAGCACCTTCGCCATTTCTAGGCGGTACTCTGCGCTGCCACGAAAATCGCCAACAGGCTTGAGTTGCGCCAGCGCCGGACGCAAGGCAGCATCAATATTGGTCTGACTGAGTAAGGTATCTTTCAGCAGATGCTCCGCTTTGAGCAGGCGCACGGGCTTGGCGTCAGCGCCGCCGACGGCCAGGCGCACCGTGGCGGCCAGCCCCTCTTCAATCTCAATGTAGGCCGCCGCGCCGACGATGGGCTTGTCCTTGGGCGAGCGTCCGACGACCTCGTAGGCGGCTGCACTGCGCGTGGGCGGGCGCGTGACGCGCACCTCGGTGAGAAGCGCGCGGGCCTTAATCAGCCGGTCCCGGTACGCGACAAAACTCGCGAAGGGCGCGGAGTGGCCCGTGGAATCGGCGTAGAAGATCTCGCTATCGAGCACCAGTAGCACTGTGGTCAGGGGGTCGGCGGGCCCGGCGGTGATCAGCGTGCCGCCCAGCGTGCCCTGCTCACGCAGATTGCGGGATTGGGTCAGCCCGGCGGCTTTCGCCAGCCCGCCGTTGGCCAGCTTACCCGCGTCGCTGTGATCGATGATCTCCTGGAGTGTGACCATCGCGCCGATGCGCACCGCGTCAATATCGCCCTTTAGCACATCGAGACCGATATCCTGTAAATCCACAGCGACCTCGAGCTGGGTGTCGCCCTGCGCCATGAGCCATGCGCCGCCGCCGAGATAAGCCGCGTGGGCGCTGGTCTGCACCAACGATACGGCGTCCTCAACGGTAGCCGGTCTGTGATAGGTTTTCACGTTACGTAGCATCAAGAACCTCCTCAACTAAAACGGCCCCTAACAGGGCCGGGTGGTTAGCCAAGTCATGCACGCCCATTGTAGCCAGATGTGAAAGAAAGAGCAAGTCTGTCGCCAGCGACGACCGCCCTAGGGTCAAGTAACCTCTCTTGTCCTCTCAGACTTCACGCCAGCCATCAGCAAGCCCAGCTGCTCCGCCGTCGCCTCATCAGCCGGCAGCACGTCCATGATCTGCCCTTCGTAGATGACGGCGATGCGATCCGAGAGGGCGAGGATCTCGTCCAGGTCCTCGGAGATCAGCAGGATGGCGACGCCGTCAGAGCGCTGTTTCAGCAGCTGATTGCGCACGTACTCGGTCGCGCCGATGTCCAGACCGCGCGTCGGCTGGGCAGCGACGATGATTTTGGGATGACGCGATATCTCCCGGGCGAGGATAAGTTTCTGAATATTGCCGCCGGAGAGGTTCTGCGCCGGGGTCTCCTGGGAAGGCGTTTTCACATTGAACCGCTGGATCAGCGATTTGGAGCGCTCTGCTATGGCCGAAAATCTGAGAAAGCCACGCTCCGAATAGGGCGTCTGGTGATGCTCGCGCAGGATCAGGTTTTCCGCCACGCTGAACTCCTTGATCATCCCGTCGCGCATCCGCTCTTCGGGGATGTAGGAGATCCCGCGCTCAATACGAGCCTTGGCCGAGGCCTCGGTCACTTCCTGACCGTCCATCAACACCGCGCCCTGCGTGGCCTCCCGTAGCCCGGTGACGACCTGCGCCAGTTCCCGCTGACCGTTGCCGGAGACGCCCGCCAGCCCCAGGATCTCCCCCGCGTGCACGTCGAGGTCGACGCCCTTCAGCGCCAGCTGTTCCCGGTCGTTGAAGGCCTGAAGGTTCCGAAGCGAGAGCCGCACGTCGCCGCGTTCCACCGGCGGACGCTCCGGCTGCCAATCCACCTCGCGTCCCACCATCATGCGCGCCAGATCCTCTTTGGTGGCTTCGCCCAGCGGACGGCTGCCGGTCACGACGCCATCGCGCAGCACGGTCACTCGGTCGCTGATGGCCAGGACCTCGTGGAGCTTATGGGAGATAAAGATCACTGCATGGCCCTCCGCCACCATCTGACGGAGAATGGCGAAGAAGTCATCGACCTCCTGAGGCGTCAGCACCGCCGTAGGCTCATCCAGGATAAGCAGCTGGGCACCTCGATAGAGCGCCTTGATGATCTCCACGCGCTGCTGCTGGCCGACGGAGAGCTGCCAGACGTAAGCCTCGGGATCGACGACGAGGCCGTAGGTCTCCCCCAGCTCGATGATGCGCTCGGCGACCCGGTCAAGATCGGTCAGGAATCCCCGCGACGAGGGCAGCCCCAGCGCGACGTTTTCGGCCACCGTCAGCGTGGGGACCAGCATGAAGTGCTGATGGATCATGCCAATGCCCAACTTGATGGCGTCGACGGGCGATTCGATGGTCACCGGTTCGCCATTAATCCTGATCTCGCCCTCATCCTGCTGGTAGAGCCCGTAGAGGACGTTCATCAGCGTGCTCTTGCCGGCGCCGTTTTCACCGAGCAGCGCGTGAACCTCACCGGCATGCACGTCGAAGCGGACGCAGCTATTGGCAAGCACGCCGGGAAAGCGCTTGGTGATGTCGCACATCTCCAGCCGCTCAATTCGCTGGTCGCTCGAAGGTAATCGATCCTCGTATGTCATGCGCTTATCCTTTTTTGCTAGCAACCGTTTAGGTTTATGAGCGTCCAGGTGCAACGCACTTACGGATCGAAATAAACCGCGCTACAAAGTTCTCCGAGCATGGTTTAGGAGTCCTCGGCTCGTGAACTTCGGCGAAAGTGCGTCGCACCTCAGAAGACTAAACAGATACTTCTGCTAAAGCCACAGCTCAAATGCCTGTGGTTGGGAAAAGACATCCGATTTCTCAACGTGAACTTCACGCGAAATCGGATGTCTCCTCGTGCTCGTCGTCCTATCCTACAACTACTCGGCCACGTCCACGGTGATGGAGCCGTCGATGATGCCCTGGATGGTATCCTCGGCCAGCGTCTTTACGTCATCAGGCAGTGGATAATCCGGGTTGTATTCGATGACCAGGCCGCCGTTTTCCAGCGTCAGGGCAAAGGCTTTGCCACCCAAGGTTCCTTCCTCGATCAGGGTCAGTATCTCATTCAAGATGCCTGTCCAATCGTAGATCTGGTTGGCGACAACAACGCTGGGCGCCAGCGACGTCTGGCTGGACTGGGTCCCGTACCAGGCGACGTCGTTCTCCTCGGCCACGCCAATGGCGCCTACGACCATCTGGGCGGTGCCGCTAAGCTGGTCCGCACCGGCGTTGACGTGGGTCTGCGCGGCCTCAGAGGCCAGGGCCACGTCGCTGAAAGAGCCGATCCAGTTGACGTTAACCTGCGCGTCTGGATTGGCGGCGTTAATGCCCGCGACGAAGCCGTCCACGTAGAGCTTGGCATCGCCAGTCTCAATGGGTCCCACCACGCCGATGACGCCGCTTTCCGTCAGCGTGCCAGCCATGACGCCGTTGACGTAGCCGCCCTCTTCCGCCCGCGCCTCGTAGGCGAAGACGTTGTCTATGCCCTGATCGACGAAGGTGTCCACCGTGGTGCCCCAGGCGAAGCTGGTGTCGGGGAAGTCGGGCGCGATTTCCTGCAACGAACTGCCATACTGCGAGCCGTGAGCGATGACCAGGTCATAGCCCTCGGCGGCGTAGTCGCGGATGGCGGCCGCAGCCTCGTCGACGACAAAGGTCCCGTCGGAGTAGGCAATCTCGAAATTCTCTTCACCGCCGCGCTCTTCCTGAAGCGTTATCAACGCATCGTACATGCTCTGGCTGAAAGCGAGGTCATTGATCGCACTGGGCATGACCACCGCCACGCGGAAGACGCCGTCATCCTCCGCCGCGCCACCACAGCCGACAAGCAACAAACTCAACAGAACTAAGCCGATCATGGTGCTGTATAGTTTACGCATTGTTTATCTCCTCTTGGTAAGGGCTGAAAGAATCGTTAAGCTAAATGCCAGATTGGGTCCATCGCACCTCCTTGAAAAGGAGTCTATGTCAAATGTCGAATGCCAAAGGTCAAAGGTCATCCTTGGATGCAACAGATCAAGTAAGAATCCGTTTCATCCGTTCAATCCGTTGGTTGGTTTTTGTCTCGGACAGAGCTCAA
This sequence comes from Anaerolineae bacterium, assembly GCA_034437255.1. GTDB lineage: Bacteria > Chloroflexota > Anaerolineae > B4-G1 > SLSP01 > G713. The sequence goes on along the minus strand of DAOTUH010000126.1, from coordinate 60,854 downwards.
CATCGACTATTCACCGCCTCGGACGAAGGGTTTGGTCAACGCGCTGGGCGCCTGCGCCCGCCGCCCGGCGGCGATAAGCGCAACGATGGTCAGCAGATAGGGCATCATCACGGCGAATTCCGACGGGATCGGAATGCCCAACACCTGCACCCAGAGCTGCAAGGCGTTGACAGCGCTGAAGAGCAGCGCGCCACCCAGCACGCCGACCGGTCGCCAGCCGCCGAAGTAGACGAGCGACACGGCAATGAACCCCAGGCCGCTGGTGAGATTCTGCTGGAAGACGTTGAGCAGGGCGATGGACAGCGACGCGCCCGCCAGACTTGCCAACATACTTCCCACCGTGACGGTCAGATAGCGAATCCTGTTGACGTTGACGCCGAGCGAATCAGCAGCCTTCGGATTCTCGCCGATGGAGCGGATCTTCAGCCCCAGCGTCGTCTTGTTGAGCAGAAATCCGGCCACGGGAACCAAGGCGAAGGCGATGTAGACCAGGATGTTGTGCTGGAAGAAAATCTTTCCCAGCACCGGTAGATCACTGAGGATGGGCAAGTGCAGAGGCGGAAAACCGCTGACCGTCTCCACCGTGCCGATCAGCTTCTGGAAGAGCAGATCGCTCAGCCCCAGCCCAAAGAGGAAGACGCCGATGCCGCTGATGCCCTGCTGCGCCTGGAGCGTGACGCTGACAAGGGCCATGATCAACCCCATGACAATCCCAACGATGAGCGCAACGCCGATGCCCAGCCAGAGATTGCCGGTCAGATAGACGGTGTAGAATGCGGCGAAGGCCCCCAACAGCATCTGACCTTCGACGCCCAGATTGAGCACGCCGCTGCGCTGAGCGATGGTCTCGCCGATCCCGGCGTAGAGATAGGGCGTCGCCAGCCGGATAGCCGACGCCAGTATGCCGATCAAGACCTGCGCGGAAAAGAGATCAGCGATCATGCCTCCACCTCCTCAGATATTTCGTCGTCAGTGCCGGGCGTCTCCTCGGCAGTCAACCGTCGCTTCGCGCGCCGCCGCTGCCAGATCTCGCTGCTGACGACGAAGATCACGACCAGGCCGTTCAGCGTGGTGATCAGGGCGCCGGGCACCTGTGCAGTCCGCTGTAACTTATTCGCACCAACGAGCAATCCGCCGAAGAGAAAAGAGGCCGGAATCGTCCCTAACGGGTGCAGCTGTCCAAAGAGCGCCGTGACGATGCCGTTGAAGCCGGCGTTGCCGGTGAAGCCGGTGGTGGAGCCATCGGTGAACATCCGGTGATGCAGACCGTAGACCTGCACGGCGCCGGCCAGCCCGGCCAGGGCGCCGCTTAACAGGAGCGAGAGGACGATGTGCTGGGGCACGTTGATGCCGGCGTACCGTGACGCCTCTGGATTCAGTCCCACGGCGCGGATGCGATAGCCCAGCGTGGTGCGCCAGAGCAAGATATAGACGACGATGGCCGCCAACACGGCGAAGGCGGCCCCAAGGTGCAGGCGGGTGGGCACCAGGCGTGGCAGATCAAACCCGCGCGCGAGGCGCGCCGTCTGGGGGATACGCGAGGCGCGTTGCAGCTGCACCGGATCGATGAGCGGGCCGTTGAGCAAGAAGTTCATCCCGTGGACGGCGATCTGGTTCATCATGATGGTGCTCAGGATCTCGTTGACGTTGAAGCGCGCCTTGAGATAGCCGGGAATGCCGCCCCAGATCGCGCCGCCGACAAATCCTGCGAGCATCGCCAGCGGGATGATAAGCCAGCCGCTGACTCCTGGTAGTGCCAGTCCGATGATGGTCGCGCTCAGCGCGCCGACCACCAGCTGTCCTTCACCGCCGATGTTGTTGACGCCGCCGCGCGCCGCGATGCAGATGCCCACGCCGACCAGCAGCAGGGGCGTCGCCTTCACCAGGGTCTCGGCTATCGAGTTGGCGCTGCCAAAAGCGCCCTCAAACAGCGCGCCGTAGGCAGAAATGGGATTCGCGCCCAGAAAGAGCAGCAACACCGCGCCGATGATCAGCGCCGCCAGTGTCGCCAGCAGCGGCAGCGCCGCATCCAGCAGTTCTGGTTTCAGGAGTCCTCGTCGTCGTTCTCTCATAAGTTATTCCCTCTCTAGCCTCCAGCTATTGGCAACTCTTACCCCGTTACAAGACTCAGGTGTCCGTCACTCGCCAGAACTCGCGCTCCTGTTGCCACTCGCGCAGCGTCTCCTCCCTGGGGCAGACGACGACGGACGTGACCTCGGCGGTGACGGTGCCATCTTCACGCCGGAGCTCCCCGGCGACCCGGGCCGAACGTCGGTGGCGCTCCTCTACCCAGCCGACCGCTTCCAGCGGCGTTTCGGTGGGCGTCGGCTCGCGGTAACGGATCTCGAGTTTCGCCGTGACCCAGAAGGGCGTCTCGTCCGCGTCCATCATGACGGCGCGACCGGAGACCTCGTCCAGAATCGCGGCGACAATCCCGCCGTGGGCGATGCCGGGATAGCCCTGATACGAATCGGGGATTTCGACGTGCGCGACGACCTGCTCTTCGGCACGGTTTTCGTAGAACTGGATATGCAAACCGGTCGGATTTTCTCGTCCACATACGAAACACATGCGCGAAGTGGGCTGCATGGATCTGAAAGCAGGTTCTGTTTCTTTCAAAATTGGAGTTCCTCTCTTGGCTTACGAATACCGCCTTTGCGCTTAAGCTCAAAGCCATAAAGATAGATATCGGGCACATGTAGTCGCCCGTCATTGGTCCGGCGGAGGACGCCAATGGAAAGCATGTACGCTATCAACTGGCGCGGAGCGGTATGTGGCGGGGTCTCGCGGGACGACGCTTCCTCCCATGAAATCTCCTTTAGTAGTTCCTCCATTTCACTCTGCGGCATGGGAACCAACTTATCTTGCAAATGAGGCTTAAGCCGTTTAATCCAAGGATATTCCTCTTCCAGTTCTAGAAGCCGCTGCTTGGAGACTTCCGTCATCGCTTGTCGGAATGAAGTCGGCGTCAGTAGATATGCCGGATCTTCGCGCCCACGTCCATAGCTGAGCTCATCACTCGCCGCTTTGGAGAAAAGTAGCAGCATAGAACGGGGGTAAAGGTCGCCTTTCGCATCCTGCAGGTGATTGGGGGGCCAATTGTAAGAGCGGCCTTTGGTCGGGCCGCTGCCCATATATGGTCCGACGAGGGCGTGCATCACCGCTTGGAGTTCGCCTTCGTTGGGATGGCGGGGGTAATCTTCGTACATCCAACCCAATGCGCCTTGGCTAAATCGGATTTGAAGATGATGATCTAAAAAATCGCGCACCGCCTTACCGAGTGGCTCCGGCACGTTGGCCCAGGCCTTGAACACCAGCTGGTATAGCAGGCGCGGCGTCCACGTCAACACTATCCGGTGTGCGTTGAATTTACTGGCATCGGGGAAATCCAAGAACTCCGGTGCCCACAAATCCTGACGGATAAAAATCTTGGGGCGTATGTAATGCAGAATTCGCCATTGTTCCATCCAGAACTGAAACAGGGATTGGATCAATTTACGGCCCTGTTCCCAATCTAGAGCCAGATGATCTAGGTCATCATAGGTGATGAACAGATACTGCTCTTGACCCGACGACTTCAAGCTCGCGTCTAGCTTGTAGAAGGCTTGATCCATAGCCGCAGAGACGTTGGAAGATTGCGTGAGGTCCCATATATGGTTGATTTTGAAAACATCCTGGCTTAACGTCTTGAACGCTTGAGCTGAAAGGGCATCTTGCAGGGTCGCGTGGAAAGGCGCAAGAAAGGCCTCGTCACGCTTGCGCAGCAAGACGTGGGCCAACAAGCCTCGCCAGAAATAAACCAGCTCTGCGCGAGTCCGGTCTTTGGCCAGCGCATGGAGGGTAGAGGACGTTGGGAATCGCTGCCCGGCATCGGTCAACGTGCTGAAACCGGTAAGCCAACGATCCTGCTCGCGTTGTCGGAGTATCATCTCCTCCAGATGAATCTCGCGCGCTTCCAAGATGTTCAGTAGACGGAAAAGATGGGTTTTCCCGGCCCCACGTCCTCCCACAATGAGCAGAATCTCGGGATCATGAATGAGTTTCAATGCCTGGGTAGGGAGGGTGGCATGGAGTAAAGTTTCTTGATCCAGTGTCTCGGCCTTGGCTCCCCATTGACCGATTTTTTCCAGAGCGTGTAACAACTCATCCCTATGTTTCATGTTTTCCTGCCCTCAACGTGATCGACTAGAAACACGTTCGTTCCACCTGCAAACAGATCTCCTGTGTCAGACGAACATAGTCGCTTTCTGCCCCAGTTAGGCGCTCTGCCACAGATTCGTTGATCCGCGTCACCGCGTGGAGCGTCTTATCGTACACAATCGGTACGCCATAAAGAGAGAAACCCAGATCGGGTAGATCTTTAGGGTAACTGATCTCCATCATGATCTGCTGAGCGCGGCTTTGATAGTCTAGATCCCAAAGCTCGCCGTTCAGCTCTTCCGGCCTGACCAATGCCTCAACTAGGAAAAATAGGGGCGCGTGCGGGGCATCTCGGAAGAGTTCTAGGATGACCTGTAATCCATGCCAGCTTGCGGACGTATCACGCCCCAACAAAATCGCCAGGTGACTGAGGTGCAGCAGAGACAGACCCCCAAGATCGTGCAAACCGGAGCGAGAATCAAGGAGGACAAAATCCGGGCTATATTGATCGCGTACATGTCGGAGCAATGCTTTCAGCGCGTCTCCAGAGATTTGCGTCCGCATGCTCGCACCCCAATCCAGGCGACTTATCTTCTCCGGGAAATTCGTATCAATGGGGCCAGCTGGCAAAAGCCGAATGGGTTGTTGGTATATATCTCCAATTAACGTGGAATCTGTGATGTTGGCAACGTGCCGGCTGAGTGTGCTGGGCCGTTGCCCTGTGAGTTGATACGCCAGCAAATAATCCACCACGCCCAAGTCAAAATTTTCTACATCAAAGAACAGTTCTCCCAACCCTGGTGCTTCCAGATCCAGATCGAGTATAGCAACGTTTTGCCCGTTCTGTGCCAAGATAAGGGCTACGGCGGCGACGGACAATGTCCGACCAACACCGCCTTTAAAAGAATGAAATGCCACCACGGCCGGATTTTGGGCGTCTAAAGGCCACAGCGGTTTAGCCGGGGGAGTCAACCAACTGGCATTGGAAAAAACCTTCTCGATCTTGTACCAGGCAAACGCCGACGTTTTGGTGAGGGGGTGGGACCAAGGCACCCGTTGCGCACATATCTCCTCCCACAACGCCGACCAAGCCTGTTGTCCCGAATCGCCGCGGGCCTGACGCATGAGTTGTTGGGCACCTGGCTCTGACAGCTGTTCTTCCATCCCCGTCAACGTCCAGATGACGGATCGCCAATAGATACCCAGGCCCTCTCGACACTTGTGTTCCAATTCTGCAACCCACTCTGGTATCCTTTGACGGCCTTCCCCTTCGGCTTTCCACGCCAAGGCCAATTGAACCCGTCCCAAAGGATCGCGGATAAGCGTGACGCTCTGCAAGAGGTTGGCATGCTGAAAATTGCAAATAATGTCAACTATCTTTGCTAACACATCATCGAACCTGATGCTCTGCATCATGTTCCCCCTATCCTCTTACCTTGTTATCCAGACATACAACTCATTTGCAAGGTCATGAGATTCACTCACGATACCTTGATAAGAGCCAAGTTCCCCTGGCTCCTCTGCAGCATAACGCAGGCTCGGGTGCCAATTTTGGAGATCTCCTGTGTCTATTCTGCTCAACAGACTGGAAAGTTGGGCGGGTAAACGCAAGGTGCTGGCGACCGCCAGAGCCTGGTTTTTTAGCTCTCCGAGATCGTGTCCCCAAGGATTGCCATCAGCTTCCTCTATCATCATCTTCGTGCCACATTCAACGATATACCCTGCCAAGTAAGCGGCTTCCTGCCAGTATCGTAGGGCGGTAGAACCGGACTCTCCCTGGGCTTCTTGTGCTAATAAGGCAGAGCTATCCCAATGTCGGTAAAAAGCAGCTCGATAGTCATCTGTCATACTTACTTCTCCTCGCGCATATAGGATTCACCCAGCGCTGCTGGCGCCCCGATCCGCTTACTCAGGTTTTCCCACCACGTCATGGCGATGAGCACCAGGATGGTGGCGAAATAGGGCATCATGTTCAGAAAGGCCGAGGGAATCGTCGTGCCCGCTGCTTGCAGGCGGAACTGCACGGCATTGATGCCGCCGAAGAGGATGGCGCCCAGCGCCGCGCGTCCCGGATTCCACATGGCGAAGATGACCAGCGCGATGACAATCCAGCCGCGCCCGCCGGTGATATTCTCCGCCCAGCCCGGCGTGTAGGCCAGAGAAAGATGGGCGCCGCCCAGGCCTACCAGCATGCCGCCGAGGATGGTGTAGATATAGCGTACCCGGATCACGTTGATGCCCATGGCGTCGGCCGTCTGCGGATTCTCGCCCACGGCGCGCAGGTTCAGACCGTTGCGGGTCTTGTAGAGGTAGTACCACGCCACCGGCACCAGAACGTAGAGTAGATAGGTGAGAACGTCTTGTTTGAAGGCTGCGCCCAGGATGGGAACGTCGCTCAAGAACGGGATGGCCTTGGCGGTGAAGCGGGGGCCTACCAGACCGACGAGATAGTAACCGTTACTTGCCGGTCCCAGACGCTGTCCCAGGAAGCTGGCCATGCCACGTCCAAAGAGCGTGATGCTCAGGCCACTCACCACCTGGTTAGCGCGCATGGTGACGGATAGAAATGCGTGAACGGCAGCTAATGCAGCGCCCACCAGCATCGCGACGGCGATGCCTGCCCAGGTGCTTTTCGTGTAATAAGCGGTGGCAAAAGCGGTCACCGCGCCCATGAGCATGATGCCCTCAAGTCCCAGGTTGAGGATGCCGGAGCGTTCGGTGTAGATCTCGCCGACCGTCGCGTAGATGAGCGACGCGCCGGCGCGTAGCGTGATGGCCAAGATCGAAGTCAACAGTGGCATAGCGCTCACGATGGTACCTCCGTGGTTGTGGTTGTCGGGATGCTCGTTTTGTCTTGCGCAGGACGGATGATACGCAGCTTGAATTCGGTGAACAGGCTCCCTGCTAACATGGGGAAGAGGATCATGCCCTGAAGCACGACGCCCACGGCAGCCGGCAATCGCATCATCATCTGCACCTGATCGCCGCCGACCAGCAGCGCCCCCATCAGAAGGGCGACGAAAATGACGCCGATGGGATTGAGGTGTGCCATCCAGGCCACAATGATGGCCGTGTAACCGTAGCCCAAAGAGAGCCCCTGCTGCAAACGGCGCGAGATGCCGGTTACCTCGCAGGCGCCGGCCAGGCCGCTCAGCGCGCCAGAGATGAGAAGGGCCAGCACGATGTTCCGCCCGATGTTAATGCCCAGGTAGCGGGCCGCGCGTTGATTTTCGCCGATGATGCGCAGCTCGAATCCCCAGCGGGTGCGTCTGAAGATGAACCAGAGCGCCGCCGCCGCGATAAGGGCGAAGATCAGTCCCAGGTGCGCGCGGGTGTTGCCCAAACGCGGGAGCCACGCGGCTTCGGGGAAGGGCGCCGTCCCCGGGAATCCGTAGCCGCCGGGATCGCGCCAGGGGCCGTAGTAGAGATGCTCAGAGAACAGAATGGCGACGTAGTTGAGCATCAGCGTGGTCAGCGTCTCGTCCACGCCCAGCGTTGCCTTCAGTGTCGCGGGGATGCCGGCCCACAGCGCGCCGGCCAGTACGCCGAAGAGCAGTACCGTCGGGAGCAACAGGGGATTGGGGATGAAATCGGCGAGAAAGAGCGCCACCCAGGCGGCTGCAACGCCGCCCAGGGCCAACTGTCCCTCGGCTCCGATGTTCCAGAATCGCATCTGGAAGGCGATGGAGACGCCCAAACCGGTCAGCATCAGCGGAATGGCTTTCACCAGCATCTCGGAGATGCTGCGCCACGAGCCGAAAGCGCCTCGGGTCATGGCCGCGTAGGTGATCAGCGGATTGACGCCGGAGGCGATGAGCAGGATCGCGCCCAGCAAGAGCGAGACTAAGAATGAGATTATGGGAACCAGGACAATGGCGCGACGTGAAACGGATCCTCGTTTTTCAAAGACAATTTGCATCTATGACTCCTTACGTGATCTGGCAGCGGTGGTCGGAACTCACAATAGGAGGGTTTGTTGATCCTATCCGCTACCCGATGTGAGATTGCTGGCTACCCGGCGGGCACTTTTTCCTCACCGGCCATCATCATGCCCAGCTGTTCGATATCGGCCTCCGAAGCCGGCACCACACCCATGATACGGCCCTCAAAGAGGACGGCGATGCGGTCGGCGATGGTCATCAGCTCCTGAAGGTCTTCGGAGATGAGCAGAACCGCGTTGCCCTCGTCCCGCTCTTCAAGTAACAACTTGCGCACCGACTCCGTGGCGCCCACGTCCAGACCCCGCGATGGATAGACGGCGATCAGAAGCCCGCTGCACGCCTCGATCTCGCGGGCCAGGATCGCTTTTTGAATGTTACCGCCAGAGAGGAACTTGATGTGGGTGTGCGGGGTAGGCGTCTTGATATTGAACGTGGTGATCAGGTGTCTGGCGAATTCCAGGATCCGCTTGGGACGCAGGATGCCGCTCTCGGCCAGCGGCGGTGAGCGGTAGCCTTTCATCGCCAGGTTGTCGGAGACAGCCATGTCGCTGACGGCGCCCATGCCAATGCGGTCGGCGGGGATGTGGCTGACACCCGCCTTAATCACGCGCAAGGGCGATGTGTTCGTCATGGGTGTGCTGTTGATCTGAATCGTTCCCTTCATCACCTGGCGTAACCCCGTGATCACCTCGGAGAGCTGGCGCTGTCCGTTGCCAGCCACCCCGGCGATGCCCAGGATTTCGCCCGATCGGACCTCCAGGGACACGCCACGCAAGGCCGGAAGTCCTTTATCGTCGAGGGCGTGCACGTTTTCTAGTTCTAGCACCACGCCACCTGGCTCGCACGGCTCCTTCTCCAGCCGGAAGAGCACCTCGCGCCCGACCATCAGGCGCGCCAGCTCTTGCCGCGTTGTCTCGGATGTCTTCTTGACCGCCACGCTCTTTCCTTGCTGCAGCACCTGCACCCGGTCAGAGAAGGCGATGACCTCGTCCAGCTTGTGGGTGATAAAAACGGCGGACTTTCCCTCACCGGTCATCACGTTGAGCACGCGCGCCAGTTCCTCGGACTCCTGCGGGGTGAGCACAGCCGTGGGCTCATCCAGGATCAGGATGTTGGCGCCGCGATAGATCAGCTTGAGTATCTCCACGCGCTGTTGCTCGCCGACGCTCAACTGCCAGATGTTGGCTTTAGGATCGACTTTGAGATTGTAGCGTTCGGAGATCTCGTTAATACGCGCTGCAACTTGGTTCATGTCTGGCGTGAAGGCCAGGTCGCGCATGCCCAGGACGATGTTTTCGGCGACAGTCATTGTCTCCACCAGCTTGAAGTTCTGGTGGACCATGCCGATACCCAGCGCGTCGGCGTCGCGGGGCGAATGGATCTCCACCCGCTCGCCGCGCACGTAGACCTCACCCTCGTCTTGGCGGTAGAGCCCCACCAGGACGTTCATCAAGGTGCTTTTTCCGGCGCCATTTTCGCCCAGCAGGGCCAGCACTTCGCCAGGATAGAGCTCTAAATCGACGTGGTCGTTGGCGAGAACCCCGGGAAATCGCTTGGTGACATTGTGCATCTCAAGGACCGGGGCGTGTTCTTCGGTCATAAATTTCTCCTCTTCATAGAACCTAAAACGTCAACGGCAATGTCTGGCAGCAGCTAACACTACTACAACGAGGGTTCTATTTTAGACATTTGGGTAAAAGACGCACAATGATGCTCCCAGCCCCCGTGCCTCTCCAGGCAGGCTCCGCGCTCCTGGGGGCGCCTCAAGCGTACTCTACCGTCATGCCATTTTAGGACACGGCAGAACACGGACTGCGATCACGGCTTCGCCACGGCTTCGCTACGGCTTCGCTTCGTTTTTTGTTTTTGCCGTGTTTTTCTGTGTTCGTCCGTGTCCGATTTTTACTCTTCCCTGGTGAGCCGGCATTGCCCCTCACGTTTTCTGTCCTAGGCTGGAGGGGCGGAGGGAGCAGACGTGCGTCCCCCCCCTCCACCCGAACGAACTACGTGTATTCTGAATGAGCCGGGCATCGCTAAGATAGCTTCTCGCGTAGAATACGCAACACGCAATACGCACGCGACTCAAACGAAACACACCCCAGTGATTACCCTTCCGGGATGGTGCCGGAGACGCCCTCGACGAAGAAGTTCATGTTGAGCATATCTTCGTCGCTCATGCATTCGCCCTCGGCGACCACGACGTTGCCGTCCTGGTCCTTGACCGGGCCGCAGAAGATATCCCAGTCGGTATCAACGATCCGCTCGCGTTCCGAGGCCACCGTGTTCCGAACGTCCTCGGATACCTTGGGGCTGTAGTCAGCCAGCTCCACGACGCCGGTTTCCATGCCGCCCCAGAACTGGTGGGTTTCCCACTCGCCGTTCATGGCCGCGCCGACGGTATCGACGTAGTAGGTGCCCCAGTTCCAAACCGGGCTGGTCAGCACCGTGTCGCCGACGAAGGACCGCATGTCGGAGTCGTAGCCGACGCTCAGCGCGCCGCGTTCCTGCGCGGCCTTCTGGGGTTCGGTCGTGTCCTGGTGCTGGGTGACGAGGTCGACGCCCTCGTCTAACAACGCGACAGCCGCCTCACGCTCCTTGACGGGATCGTACCAGGTGTTGGTCCACACCACGCTGACCACGGCCTCCGGGTTAACGGAGCGCACGCCACGGGTGAAGGCGTTGATGCCGCGAATCACCTCGGGGATGGGGAAGGCCGCGACGTAGCCGATCTGGTTGGCTTCCGTCATCTCGCCGGCGACGATGCCGGAAAGATAGCGCGGCTGGTACATGCGTCCGAAGTACGTGGACATGTTATCGGCGGTCTCGTAGCCGGAGCAGTGTTCGAAGAGGACGTTGGGGAACTCCTGGGCCACTTCGAGCGTGGGATCCATGTATCCAGAAGACGTGGTGAAGATCATGTCGTAGCCCTGCTGCACGTAGTTGCGGATCACATGGGCGGCGTCGGGGCCTTCGGGCACGTTTTCGATATACGTCGTCTCGACCGCGTCGCCGTACTCCTCCTCCAGCATCTTGCGTCCGCGGTCGTGCTCGTACGTCCAGCCCGGGTCGCCGGGAGGGCCGATGTAGACGAAGGCTACCTTGAAGGCCTCTTCAGGTTCGGGCGGGGCACCCAGGCCACATCCCGTGAGGACGATAATCAAACCCATTGCCACAGAGAGAACTTTCCATAGGTTGCGTTTCACAGTGTTTTTCTTCCTCTTTAGGATATGTTGCTAAAAACTTGGTAACCGTCTAGGTTTGTGAGCGTCCAGGTGCAACGCACTTACGAACCGAAACAAACCGGGCTACAATATTTTACGAGCATAGTTTAGGAATCCCAGGTTCGTGAACGTCAGCGAAAGTGCGTCGTACCCCAGAAGACTAAACAGATACAAAACTTGATCATTATCTTGATTCGAGTGGTGCCGAGTTCTCACCTCCTTCACGTCACTGATCAAGGGTGGATTCGATAGTTACACTTCACTTTGACTGATTTTACCGGGAAAACGTGTCAGAACAAGAAACATCTTAATAAAGGGCATCCGAATGGGGATGTATTTGTCTGACATCTGCCATTATACAGAGGAAAAGGCGGTGTTGTCAAATCAGACTTTGCTTGTTGGCTCAAGTGGGGGATTATCTGTCTGCGCTCTCGTCGACTAACGTCTTGAAGAACGTCTCATCATTGTGGAGCTCCTCGTTCACCAGATCGATGCGATCTCGGGTGACGCGGAACCGGTCAAAATCGCGGGCGACGATGGTGTTGGGGAAGATGGCCCGCGCTTCCGTCAGCATATCGCGCACGCGATAGCGCTGCGAGAGGTGATTGAGCACCAGGCTCCGCATGCCGGCCTCGCGCGCCAACGTTGCAGCCTGCGCTGCCGTCAGGTGACCGAACTGCTTGGCCATCTCGGCATCTTCCTCAAGATAGGTCGCCTCACAGACCAGCAGATCGACACCTTGAAGCGACACGACCAGCTCGGCAATGCTGGCGACGTCGCCCGTAATCGCCACGGAGACACCGGGTCGATCTGGCCCCAGCACGTCGTCCGGCTCAATAACGCGCCCATCTTCCAGTGTGACAGACTGTCCGTTGACCAGCTCGCGGCGCTCGGGGCCGGCGGGCACGCCCAGCGCCTCGGCTTTTTCTACCAGGAAGGGCCGGCGCGCCTTCTCCTGAAAAAGATAGCCGTGACAGCCAGGGCCCCGGTGCTCGACGGCAAAGGCTGAAACGTTGAGTGTCTCGCTTTCAAACAACAGACCCGGTTGAATATCGTTAAGTTCAACCGGCACCGGCGGACGCGCGCCGCGCAGTACCACGCGGAAGAGCAAATCTTCGATCCGATCCAAGGCCCAGCGCCCGCCGTAGATATTCAGCTGATCCACCGCTTCCCAACGGGCGAAGGTGGAGACCAGGCCGCCCAGACCTAGTATGTGATCCAGGTGCCCGTGGGTGATCAGAACCCGCTCCAAACGGCGGAAACCGAGGCCACTGCGCAGGATCTGCCGCTGGGTGCCCTCGCCGCAGTCGATGAGGAACCGCTCATCCTGGTGAATGACAATTTGGGCGGGCAGGCCGCGCTGAATGGTGGGGGCCGAGGCGGCGGTGCCGAGCAGAACGGCTTCAATCATGGTATATCTCCGGTGTGCAAAGATGTTGTGTGGCAGAGAACGCCCGTCGTGCGCAAGCAATGCAGACCTGCGTCCCACCACCAAATGTACATGGCGCCATTATACTCTTAGGGTGAGGGTTGACAAATACTAACCCTCCATTATCCTTAGCATGGCAAACCATTATTTGGAGAAATGATGCATGGAAACCGTACGATCTTATCTGAATAACCTGCGGAGGTTCTCGCCCGAGGCGCGCCTCTATCTGTTGATCACGGCGCTGCAGGGCACCGGATGGGGCATCTACCAGCTCTTCTTCAACTTCTACGTCCTCAGCCTGGGATACCGGCGGGACTTTTTAGGCATGCTGATTAGCATCCCGCCACTGACGGCGCTCATCGTCGCACTGTTCGCCGGCTACGTCAGCGATCGCGTGGGATACAAGCGCACCATGGTGCTGGGCAGCGGGCTGACTGTGCTGGCTCAGGCGTTGATGCTCCTCGTTCCCACCCGCTGGATGCTTATCGGCACCGGGGCGTTGCGTGGCGTGGGGATGAGCCTCTTCAGCGTCACCTCGGCGCCCTTTCTTATGGAACACAGCAGCGAGACCGAGCGCACCCATCTCTTCAGTTTCAACTCCGGCGTGATGACCATGTCGTCTTTCGTCGGGAGGTTCTTCGGCGGCTCGCTGCCGGCGCTGATCGCAGGATGGATCGGTACCACACCAACCGCCAGCCCGGCTTACGCGGGCGCCCTGGGAATGACCACCTTCTTGAATCTCATCGCGCTGGTTCCCATCAGCCGTCTGCCCGTCGGCCAGGCCGTCCACGCCGAGGATCCGGTGGCTCCGTTCCGGGCGCTGTGGCGCCATCGACGCCCCATGACACGCCTGCTGCTTCCCTCGCTCATCATTTCGCTAGGTGCTGGGATGCTCATCCCCTTCCTGAACATCTTCTTCCGCTATCGCTATGCTCTGCCCGACGACGTCATCGGCTCGCTCTTCGGCTTCGGCTCGCTGGGCATGGGCGTGGCGCTGCTCATTGCGCCGGTGTTGGCGGAGAAGTGGGGTAAAGCCAAGACGGTGGTCATCACCCAAGGGCTTTCCATCCCCTTCTTGATCGCGCTGGGTTTTGTGCCTAGCCTCGCCTTGGCCGTGATCTCGTTCTTCATGCGGATGGCGCTGATGAACCTCTCCGGCCCGGTCTACCAGACCATGGTCATGGAGGAGAGCGACGAGGCCTCGCGCAATATGACCGCCAGCCTCTACAGCATGATCTGGAACTTTGGCCGCGCCGTCACGCCCTCCATCAGCGGGCCGGTCCAGGAGGCCTACGGCTTCAACCCGGTCTTCATCACCACCATCGTCTCTTACGGACTCTCCGTCTACTTGGTCTACCGGTGGTTTGTGCGACGGGGCCGGGTCATGGAACCGCAACTTCGCTCCGATGAACCGACGCTGTCTCTGGGGCAGGGATAGTATTCAACAAACTGTCAGGTTTGTGCTATAGTTGAAGGTGTCGTAGATGTCCCTGCATAGATATAGAGGCGTTATAGACAAATCAACTCCCAAATCCTAAACGAGGAGGCAGAGATGTCCAAGTATTCGGTTGAGGAATTCGTGAAGTCCAGTGCGCAAGATAGTGCGGCCAATAGTTTCTTCGAACTTGAGAATCCCTATCTGCTGGAGGTCAACCTGAAGGATCGCGCGTGGGCCAAGATCGGCACCATGATCGCCTACGTCGGCAGCGTCAAGTTCACGCGCGAGAGCGTCATGAAACAGGGGATGAAGAAGCTCTTGAAAAAGATGGTTTCCGGCGAAGGCGCGCGGCTCATGCGGATGGAGGGGCAGGGTCGCGTCTACTTGGCCGACGAGGGCAAGAAGGTGCAGATTTTGCGGCTCGAAGACGATACCATCTTCGTCAACGGCAACGATCTGCTGGCTTTCGAAGAAGGCATCACGTGGGACATCAAGATGATGCGGCGCGCGTCCAGCATGCTCGCCGGCGGGCTCTTCAACGTCGAGCTCTCGGGCCGGGGCCTCGTTGCCCTTACCACACACTACGATCCGCTCACGCTGCGCGTCGGCGCCGGACAGCCCATCTTCACCGATCCCAACGCCACCGTGGCCTGGTCGGGCTCCCTATCGCCGGAGATCGTGACCGACATCTCCTTCAAGACTTTTATCGGCAAGGGCAGCGGCGAATCGATCCAGCTCAAGTTCGACGGCGACGGCTGGGTGGTTCTACAGCCCTTCGAGGAGACCTACGCTACCGAGTAATCATGACGCCTCTTTTGGCATTGGGGTAAAAGCCGCGCAATGATGCTCCCGGCCCCGGGCCTCTCCAGGCAGGCTCCGCGCTCCCGGGGGCGGCTCAGACGAGATCAAGGTGTCACTTTTACCATCATGCCTCTTTTGACGGACGGTAAGACGTGAAGCGTGACTTCTACAGATATCCTCACGTTTCACGTTTTGCGTATCACGCAGCCTATATCCACTAACGCATAACAGATTCTAAACTTTATCACAAGGAGATAAGCATGGCACTGACATTCCCCTCAGATGCATGGATCAAAGAACTCAGCGGGTTGCTGAACACCAGCGACTCCTACGCCGAATCTGCCAAGGACTGGGAGGGCGACTTCACCTTCGTCGTTGAGAGCGACGATGCCTGTCCTGAGACTCGCTACCTCTTTCTGGGACTCTATCACGGCGAGAGCACCGGCGCCAAGGAACTGGAGAGCCTCGTCGAGGAGCCGGCGGAGTTCGTTATCAAGGCTCCTTTCAACACGTGGCGCAAAGTCATCGAGGGCAAGATTGATCCCATCCAGGGACTGATGACCCGTCAGCTTAAGCTTGCGGGCAACATGATGAAGATCATGCGCTATCCCCAGGCCGCCAAGGAGATCATGGCTTGCACAAGCCAGATTCCCACGGAGTTTGGTGAATAATGTGGTACTTCACCGCTCCGCAGATCATCTTTGGTGACGATGCGCTGGACGCGCTGGACGATATCCAGGGTGAACGCGCGCTGGTCGTCACCGACAAAACATTGGTCGAGTTGGGCCTGGTCGATACCGTCACACGCCATCTGACCAAGGCCGGCCTCGCCAGCGAGATCTTCGACGCCGTCGAACCCGAACCCAGCCTGCAAACGGCACGAGAGGGCGCGGTGACGGCGCAGGCCTTCGCACCGGATTGGATTGTTGGCGTGGGCGGCGGCTCCGCCATGGACGCCGCCAAGGCCATCTGGATTCTCTACGAGTGCCCCGACCTGGCGCCCGACGAGATCCTGCCCTTTATCGACCTGGGGCTGCGGGAAAAAGCGCGGCTCATCACCGTGCCCACCACCAGCGGCACCGGCGCCGAGGTCACCTGGCCCATCATCCTCACCGACACCGGCGCGCAGCGTAAGCTGAGCCTGGGCAACCGCGAGAACGTTGCCGACCTCGCCATCGTCGATCCCGACATGGTGATGGAGATGCCGCCCCAGCTCACCGCCGACACCGGCCTCGACGCGCTGGCCCACGCCTTCGAAGGCTACACCTGCACCTGGCACACCGACATGACCGATGGCCTCTGCCTGGACGCTATCCGCAAGATTATGACCTATCTGCCGCGCGCCTACGCCGACGGCGCTGACCGCGAGGCGCGCACCAAGATGCACAACGCGGCGACGCTGGCCGGATTGGGCTTCGGCAACGCCCTGGCGTCCATGGCCCACGCGACGGGACACGCGCTTGGCGCCGTCTTCCACGTCCCCCACGGTCGCGCCGTCGGCCTGCTGCTCCCGTATACCGTTGAGTTCATCGCCCGGGAAGCGCCGGCGCGCTTCGCAGAGCTGGCCGAGGTCGTTGGCTGTGCCGAGGAGCATGACGACGTGGCGGCGGCTCGCGCGCTGGCGCTATGCGTCCGCACACTCCTCCGCGACCTCGATAGCCCGGTCAGCATCGCGGAGATAGGCGTCAGCCGCGCGGAGTTCGAGGCCAACGTCGAGGCCCTGGTGGAGAAAGCCTTCACCGACGGCTCCCTGGTGGCCTCCGCCCGCACACCCAACGTGGACGAACTGCGGCGCTTCTTTGAATATGCCTATGAGGGCGAGTCCATCGACTTCTGATCAGATCGACGGATTTAGCGGATGGAACGGATTTCTGATCTTTAATCCGTTCCATCCGTTGCATCCTTTTGCATCCGTTGACTTTCTGTAATCGTTTAGTTTTGTGAGCAAACGACAGGTGCAACGCACTTTCGAACCCAAGTCTATGATACCAGAGGCTTCTTGCGTCGTTCATGAAGATTCAGTAGCATGTGCATCCCTAAGTGCGTCGCACCTCCAAAATACTAAACGGATACGACTTTCTTATGTCCGTTCTATCGCCTGAAAATGACCAGATGACTAAGCGACTACCCGACTAACGACTATCTGACTATCCAGGGAGATCATTATGTACGGCTATACAGGCAAAACTCTATACGTCGATCTCACGACCGGCCAACTGCGTGACGAGGCTGTCGACGCGACCTATGCTCGCCGCTTCGTCGGCGGGAGCGGGCTGGCGGCGCGCTACGCCTACGACCTGGTGGACGCGACTACCGATCCCCTCGGCCCGGAGAACCCCCTGATCTTCATGACCGGCCCGTTGGTGGGCACCACCATGCCCTCGGCGGGACGGTACAGCGTCTGCGCGCTCTCGCCCGCCACCGGCATCTGGGGCGAGGCCAACGCGGGCGGCTTCTTCGGGCCGGAACTGCGCTTCGCCGGCTACGACGGCGTCGTCATCACCGGGCAGGCCGAGCAGCCGGTCTGGCTCTCCATCGTGGAGGGCGACGCCGCGCTGCACGACGCAACGGCGCTCTGGGGCCTCGATAGCTACGAGACCCAGGATCGCGTCCGCGAGCGGCTGGACGAGCCCAAGGCCCGCGTCGCCTGCATCGGCCCGGCGGGGGAGCACCGCGCGCTTATGGCCGCCGTGATGAACGACCACGGGCGCGCTGCCGGGCGCACCGGCATGGGCGCCGTCATGGGCGCCAAGGGGCTCAAGGCCATCGGCGTGCGGGGCACGGCGTCCGTCCCGCTGGCCGACGAGGCCGCGTTCAAAGCCGTGGTCAAGGAGATCCTGGCCGACCTCGACGAGGACGTGGCGGCGATGTCGCTGCGCATGGCGGGCACCGCCGGCTACGTCGATATGGGGCTGATGTACGGCGACGTGCCCATCCGCTATTTCCAGCAGGGGCGCTGGCCCGAAGCCAGCAACCTCTCCGGCGTGCTCATGGCCGAGCAATACCAGAACCGCAACCGCGCTTGCTATCGCTGTCCCATCGTCTGTGGGCGCGAGACCCGCGCGCCTCGCTACGGCCTGGACCGCGTCGACGGGCCGGAGTACGAGACCATCATCGCCTTCGGTTCGCTGATGATGATCGATGACCTGCAGGCGGTGATCAAGGCGGGGCACCTCTGCAACCGCTATGGCCTCGACACCATCAGCACCGGCAGCACCCTCGCGCTGACCTGCGAGCTCTTCGAGCGAGGCATGCTCACGCCCGAGGAGACCGGCGGCCTGGAGATCCGCTACGGCGACGTCGAGACCGCGCATCGCCTTATCGAATTGATGGCGCACCGGGAGGGCATCGGCGCGCTGCTGGCCGACGGCAGCGCTGCGCTGGCGGCCCACGTCGGCGCGCCCGAGCTGGCCGTCACCGTAAACCAGCTCGAGGTGCCTATGCACGATCCCCGCGCCTTTGGCGCCATGGCCGCGACCTACGCGCTCTCCCCGCGCGGCGCCTGCCACATGCAGGGCGACATGTACGGCGTCGATACGGGCCAGGGGCCGCCCTTCGAGCTGGGCGTGACGCCCGGCGACCGCTTCGATGACTCCGAGGCCAAGGGGCAAATGGCAGCGCGGCATCAGGCGTGGCGCTCGCTCTACAACGCCATGATCCTCTGCCAGTTCCAGAATCCCGGCGTCGAGCGGGTGCTGCGCGCCATGAACGCCGTCACGGGTTGGGACCTGGCGACCGAGGATCTGCTCACGTTGGGCAAGCGCATGGTCACGCTCAAGCGGTTGCTCAACCTGCAACGGGGCCTCACGCGCGCCGACGAGCGCCTGCCGAAGCTGCTGCGCAAATCCCTGGAGGGTGGCACCGAGGGCCACGTCCCCGACCTGGACGCGCTGCTCGCGGGCGCCTACGCCGAATACGGCTGGGATCTGGAGACGGGCGCGCCCACCGGACTAACTTTGAAGCAACTTAATCTCGACCAACTCATGGTTTGACTCATACTAGAGGTGACGCACGTACGCTGCGTTGGTCTTGGACTTCAGGAATTTTACTGCTTGCCCGTTGGTTGGCGATAGGATGTTTACTTCGCGAGGAATGGGATAGTACCGAAGAAGACGAGGAATCAGTTTTTACTGATGTAGAGACTCCCGAGGAAACAGAAGAGGAGTAAAATAGATGACTGTCTTGGTCAAACGGTACCATGTTTCGTCAGGAGACTGGCACACTCATGCTAGTGATACTTTCACTCGCGTCGGCTTGGCGTCTCGTACTGAACCTGCTAAGAGCCCGACCTCCGTGTTGTGCTGACCGGCAAAATTGCTCCCGGTTGGAAGATCGTAAAACCTATCGCTCTAGACATCGAACGAGACGAGGGCTTTTTTATCATTAGCAATGACATTTTTCTCGTTTATGGATATGGGGATTCGCTAGAAGCCGCTCGTGCGGATTATATACAGTCTTTGCTGGAGTACTATGATATTCTTGTTGACAAAACAGATGGGCCAACTCGATCTTTGTTCCGTCATCTGAAATCATATCTTCGCCCTATTCCTGCTTAGAAACAAATGCCGATCAAAGTCCATAAATTGGAAAAGGCTCTTACGCGCAAATTAGGGTTCACTGAGGCGAAGCATCGTAGTGCTGATCATGTTTGGTATGAGCTTTCTCTTCCTGGTCTACCGACTATCGCAACTAAGGTGTCCCATGGACAAAAAGAGCTTTCTCGTAAATTAGAAAGCCTGATCGCAAAGCAGCTTCGAATTCGCAAATCCTTATTGATGTCGATTTTCGCTTGTCATAAAGGACGCTCAGAGTACGAAGAGCAAGTTCGTAATGATCCTTATCCTCCTTTCTCCGTTAGGTTCTAAGAGAAACGCGACTCCGCTGATGCCTGCCCCACGGGCAACCCTTGGGCATTGGCCCCAGGCCAAGTGTCCAAGGACTTCGTCGCTAATACGAACCTATCTTGCACAACTCGACCTCAATCACCTCATGGCTTGACGTAACCGAATTCTTCCTCGTTCTGCAGACGGGCCAGCGTCACAATGCCGGCGGGCACGATCTGGCAGACGTCAAGCAGGCGTTCCGGCGCGATCTCCAGATGCTCCAGCGAGTTCCGGCAGACGAGGACGCGCACGCCCAACCGCGTCAGCCGCTGGAGCCGATCCGCGTAGCCTACGCTGGTCTCAGTCTGCAGAAACTTCACCGCTTGCCCGTTGGCTAACAGTACCACGTCGGCCTCACGTGGATTTACGGCAGCCAGCAGATTCTCGATGTTGGCTAACGCGCTTTTCACGCGCGTGACGTCATCCAGATCGACGTGTACGATGACTTTGGTCGTCATAGAAACCTCCCGTAAGTTTGTAGTCAGGCACGCAGGCGCAGCCGGAGCGCCGTCTCAAGACGCGACTCCGCTCACGCTTTGTCGCTGACTACGAGCCTATGTCGCTTCCGTATATCCCGCCAGCGCCAGCGCCTCCGGGCCGGTGTTGATTCCCAGCACGGGCCCGGTGATGTTGATGACCAGTTCCTTAGGGTTGAGTTCCTCGCGGATGCGCGCCGCCAGCGCCTGCGCGTCCTCCGGCACGTCGCCATGGAGCACGGCGACGTGGAGCGGCTTCGTCGTGTCCAGCCGCTTGAAGAAGCCCTTGTAGAGCGTGTTGATGCCGCGCTTGCGCGTGCGCGCGGCGGTCTCCACGTTCACCATGCCGGTCTCGTGATCGATGTACACCACGGGCTTGATTTTGAGCAGCGTCCCCAGTAGATTCACCGCGTTGCCGATGCGCCCGCCCTTGTGGAGATACTCGATGGACTCCATGTAGACCAGCTGGGCCATGCGCGAGCGCGCGTCCTCGGCCGCGGCGACCATGGCCTCCGCCCCGCCGCCGGCCTCGCGCGCCCGGGCCGCCGCCAGCACCTGCCAGCCCAGAGACATAGACGGTCCCTTCGAATCCACCACGTGGACGGGAGACTCAACCATCCCGCCGGCCTGTTTGGCGGCGTTGTACGTGCCGCTCATGGCACTACTCACAGTGACGACCACGATCTCCTCGGCGCCCTCGTCAATCAGGCGCTGGTAAAGCTTGAAGAAATCGCCGGGCGTAGGATGAGACGACGACGGATAGACCGAATCGCTCTGCAAACGTTGATAGAACTCCCTGGCATGCAGATCCACACGGTCCTTGAATTGCTCCTCACCCCAGATGACGTACGCCGGAATGACGACAATCTCGTACCGCTCTACCATCTCGACGGGAATATCGCAGGTGCTATCGGTGACCAGTGCTACCTTTGAACTGCTCATAATCTCCTTCCTGGATCTCTTATTGTCGATTCTTATTATACTCCACACCAGACTCAAGACACCCATCCGCCCCGGCATCCTCTCATCGTACGCCTACAAAGTCAAACCCCGACAGAGACCATCACGCAACACGCAACACGCAACACGCAACACGCAACACGCAATACGCAACACGCAACACTTCCCACACCTCTATTGTTTTGCCCTCAAATCTATGCTATACTATTTTTGAACCTTCGGTGAATCTGGGCCGACACACTTCAAGTGGCGCATTTTCCATAGCCAAGGATACGATCATGCGTGAAACCGGCACCAAGAACGGATTCGCGGATTTGGAAGTCCGCATCTTTCCCCGACGAGAGCAAGGGTATCCCGTCGAGATCACGCTTGAGGGAGAGCAGGAGTTCCCCCGGGGTTATCTGGCGGCGGAGGCGGCCAACTGGACCTCTAGCGGCGATCCCGTAGCCGATGGGCAGCAGCTCCTCGATTTGCTTCTAGAAGACGACGCGCTGCGCCAGGCCTGGAGCGAGGTGCGCGGGCAAGCGGAACGCCGCCGGATCAGGCTGCGCATCGACGCGCAGGCGGCGGAGCTCCACGTGCTGCCCTGGGAACTGCTCCACACCGGGACGACGCTGCTCTCGGCGACGGCGAAGACACCCTTCTCGCGCTATCTGCCCGTCTCGCTACCTTGGGGCGGCGCCGTCGAAGAACGCCCCATTCGTGTGCTGGCGGTCATCTCCAATCCCAGTGATCTGGCATCGGCCTACGAGCTGACGCCGGTGGAGACGGAGACCGAGCGCGCGCTGCTCACGGCGGCTTTTGAAGAGATGAGCGAGGACGAGATCGCCCTCGATTTTCTGGAGCCGCCCGTCACGCTGGAACGGCTTGAAGCAGCGTTGCGCGAAGGGTATCACATCCTGCACTACGTGGGGCACGGCGCCTACAGCCGGCGGCGCGAGCGGGCCGTGCTCTTTCTCCAGAACGAGGACGGCGCCACGGAGCTCGTTACCGACGAGGCGCTGGTGCATACGCTGGCGCGCCAGGACGTGCGACCCCGCCTGATCTTTCTGAATGCCTGCCAGAGCGCGCAGCGGGCTACCGGCGACGCCTTCCGGGGACTGGCGCCGAAGCTGGTCGCCGTCGGCGTGCCCGCCGTCGTTGCCATGCAGGATTTTGTGGCGGTGGAGACGGCCCGCAAGCTCAGCGCGACGTTCTACTGTCGACTCCTTGAAGACGGGCAGGTGGACGTGGCGCTCAACGTGGCGCGGAGCACGTTGCTTTCCGCCGGTCGCCCCGATGCTGCCGTGCCCGTGCTCTTTATGCGGCTCAAGTCAGCCCAACTGTGGAGCGCCGAAGCCGACGCGCGCGGCGCGGTGCTGGGTGGGCAGAATCCCCGGATCTTCTGGACCGGACTCCTGCGTATGATCCAGCGCGGCAAGTGCATCCCCGTGATCGGGCCAAGAGTGCATGGGCGCTGGTTGCCCCTGCCCCGAGAAATCGCCGGTGGGTGGACGCGACTTCACGCCTATCCCTTCGCCGACCGCATCGTCTTGCCGTGGGTGGCGCAGTATCTCGCCAGCAGCCAGGGCGAGGATTTCCCCCGCTACGAACTGCTGAGTACCATGGTGAACCATTTCTACGAGCGATTGCCGGAGGAATTGCAACCATCCCAACCGCCGGAGAGCGTGTCGGATCTGGTGGATGCAGTGGAATGGCAGCGCATCGCCGGTGACGATCCTAACGATCCGCACGAGGTGCTGGCAGATCTAAATTTGCCGCTCTACGTCACCACCAACCTCGATAACTTCATGACGGCGGCCCTAGCCGCGCGCGGTCGAGACGCTGAACGCGAGATCTGCCCCTGGCACCGCGACCTGGATTGGCTCTCCAGCCGCTTTGCCGATGATCCCAACTACGTGCCGACGCCGGACACGCCGCTGGTCTACCATCTCTTCGGTCACGACGAGGTGCCGGAATCCCTGGTGCTCACCTCCGATCACTACCTCGACTTCCTCGTCAAGGTCTCGGCGGAGATGGAGCGCATCCCCACGTACATCCGGGGCGCGCTGGCTAACAGCACGCTGCTCTTCATCGGGTACAGCCTCTACGATTGGGAGTTTCGCGTGATCCTGCGGGGCTTGGTGACCACGCTCAATCAGCGACACCGTTTCAAGCACGTCACGGTACAACTGGACAGCGCCAGTGGGAAGGTGGAGGACGTAGGCGCCGTGCAGCACTTCCTGCGCCAGTATTTCCAGGATGCTGAGATCAACGTCTTCTGGGGTAGCACACATCAATTCACGGCCGAGCTGCGCGAGCGGTGGGAGGCGACGCAACGATGAAAGGAAATCCCTACGTCGGTCCCCGCCCCTACGAGCGCGCCGACCGCAAGAATTTCTTCGGGCGCAACCGCGAGGCACGCGACTTGCTCTCCCTGATCCTGGCCGAGCGCGTGGTGCTCTTCTACGCGCCCTCTGGCGCCGGCAAGACGTCATTGCTCAACGCCGAGGTCATCCTCGCGCTGGAGGAGGAGCTTTTCAACGTGCTGCCCGTGGTGCGCGTCGCCAACGATCTGCCGCCCGGCCTGACCGACGCGGACGTGGACAACGTCTTCGTCTTCAGTGTGCTGCTCTCGCTGGTCGGCGAGGACGAGCCGCCGGCGCCACTGGGCGAACAGTCCCTGCTCGATTTCTTGCAGACGTATCTGCCCGATGACGACCGCCCGCCGCTGCTCATCGTCGATCAGTTCGAGGAGCTCTTTACGGCGCACCGCCACCGCTGGCAGGACGCCGAGAGTTTCTTCGTCCAGGTTGAGGGGGCGTTGGACGCGCTGCCCACGTTGGGCGTGGTCTTTGCCATGCGGGAGGATTACGTTGCCGAAGTCGAGCCCTACGCGCCGCTGCTGCCCCGCCGGCTCCGCGCTCGCTTCCGTATGGAGCGGCTGGGCGTCGAGGGCGCCATCCAAGCCGTCCGCAAGCCGGCGGCCCAGACCGGCGTTCCCTTCGACGAGGGCGTGGCCGAGCGCCTGGTCGACGACCTGCGACGCAGCAAGGTGCAGCGGTATGGGCGCGACGACGAGGTTGAGGTGCTGGGGCGCTTCGTCGAGCCGGTGCAGCTGCAGGTGGTCTGTCAGCGGCTGTGGGCGAACCTGCCGGCTCAGGAAGACAACCTGATCCAGTGGAACGAGGTTCAGCAATACGGCGATATTGACCGTGCCCTGGTCGATTTCTACGAGAGCGCCATCGCCCACGTCATCGCCGAGACCGAGGTGCCCGAACGGCAGGTGCGTCGCTGGACCGCCGAGCATCTTATCACGTCGGTGGGAACGCGCGGCCTGGCTATGCGCGGGCCGGAGGAGACCGCCGGTCTGCCCAACACCGCCGTCGATGTGCTGGATGCCCGGCACCTCATCCGCTCGGACCTGCGCGCCGGTGCCCGCTGGTATGAGCTGGTCCACGACCGGCTTATCGATCCCATCCGGCAGTCGAACCGCACGTGGGAGGCGGCGCGGCAGACGCCGCTGCGCACCACGGCTAAGCGGTGGAAGGAGACCGACGACGCGGCGCTCCTGTACCTCGACGCGACGCTGGAGGAGGCGCTCGCCTGGGCCGAGGTCCATCCCGACCAGCTGGAGCCCTTCGAAGAGGAGTTCTTGGAAGCCAGCCGCCGGGCCGATCAAGCGCAGCGCCGCGCACGCCGTTTGCGTCTCGTGGGCGCCGTCTTCGCCGGGATGGTGCTGGTTGTGGTCAGCCTGCTGGCGTGGATAGCCATGCGTAACGGCCTGCAGGCCTATTCCCGCGAGTTGGCCGCCAAGGCACGCTCGGTGTTGGAGACCGACCGGGAGCAGAGCATCCGGTTGGCCCGCGCCGGGACTCAGCCCAGTCTGCGCGGCTGGTGGCAGGAGAGCAGCCAGACGCTGATGGGCGAGATCAATACCTACGAGGCCCAAATCATGCTGCGCCAGGCGGTGCAGGAGTATTATCCCGTCTCGGTGTATGGGGGCCTGATGGATCAAGTGCATAGCGTAGCCTATGACGAGACCGGTCGCTTTCTCTATACAGCACTGCCCGCCGGCGGCGTGCAACGCATCGACACTCGCATGAACGTGAAAACGCTAATCCCTCTCCCGACGCGGGGTGCCGTTTACGATCTTGCGTTGAGTCCCGACGGACGGTTTCTGGCGACCGGCGGCGACGATGGAGAGACCGGCGGCATCGTGGAAATCTGGGACACAGAGGCCGAGACGTGGGTAGAAAGCCTGCGCGTCATAACGCCGGATGGGATGTACGATGAGATCTACACCGTGGCCTTCGACCCGCAGGGCTACTATCTTGCCACGGGTGGGGATTATGGGGAAACGCTGCGGGATGTCTACTCACCTGATCAAGAGGGGCTGATACGGATCTGGTCCCTGGGCCGGCGGGGCGATACGCTGGTGCCGGAGCTGCTGCTCACCCTGGACGAGCTGCCGCGCCGCGTGGCCGATCTTGCGTTCACAGGCACCGCTTCACCTATCGAAGCCATGGTTACTGGAGAGCCATTCACCCTGGCAGCGGCGTGCTACGACGGGACGGTTTGGCTCTGGCAGTTGCGGGCTCTAGGTCCTAGCCTGCTGTCGGTCAGCCCGCCGCGCCAACTGACGGCCCATACCGAAGCCGTGGAAGCGGTGGCTTTCAGCCCGACGGAACCGCTGTTGGCCTCGGCCTCCGCCGATAAAACGATTCGACTCTGGGATCTCGACACAGGTGAGGCCGTTCTGACACTGGTCGGGCACAGCGCCGAGGTGAGAACCCTGGCCTTCAGTGCCGACGGGCGCTATCTGCTCTCCGGCTCGCGGGATCGGACGGTGCATCTATGGGACGTAGGCTCGCGTAACCAGCACGCCATCAGCGTGTTGAGGGGGCCGGGCAACGTAGTGCTGGACGTTGCTTTCAGCCCGGATGACCGCTGGGTGGCTGCCGGCGCCGGTGACAACACGGTGCGCATCTGGGACCGGGATTTCCCCCGGCAGGCCGGTCTTTCGACGCTCACGGGACACAGCGACTTGGTGCGCAAGGTGACGTACAGCCCTGATGGCACGTTCCTCGCTTCGGCCAGTAAGAGCGGAGAGGTGCGTATCTGGTCCCAGGTGCACGGCAACGTGGTCCGGGAGATCGAAGGCTATCTTGGCGGTGAGCTCTGGGACCTGGTGTATAGTCCTAGCGGCGCATATCTGGTCTCCTGCGCCACGGATAACAATGCGAGGGTATGGGACACGGGCACGGGTGCGCTTATCGCCACGTTGACAGGACACCGTGCAGATGTGGAGCGGGCCTTCTTCACGCCGGACGGTCGCTTCCTCCTCACTGTCTCCAATGGCGGGCAGGCTTTTGTCTGGCGGACGGAGGATTGGACGCTTGATCATCGCGTGACGATTCCGCGCGGCGGCCTCTGGGGTGGGACATTAAGTCCTCAGGGGGACCGGATGGCGTTGGGCTACCTGGGTGGGAACATCCACCTCTTCGATGTGCGAGAGACCGAGCGTGGCCTCTCCGTCACGATGGCGGTCACGCTGACGGGGCACAGCAACTACGTGCCTGCCCTGGACTTCAGCCCTGATGGCCAATATTTGGCCTCCGGCGCGTGGGACCAGACGGCGCGCCTCTGGAGCATGCAGACCATGACGACCGTGGTAGCGCCGTTGAAGCATCCGGCCTTCGTCTATGGTGTCGCTTTCTCACCCGACGGGCTGTACCTGGCGACGGCGGCGCGTGATAGTCACGTGCGCCTCTGGAAGTTGGATCGATTCCCAGCCCGCGCGCCAACGTTGATGGCTGTGCTTCCTGGGCATACCGATCCCATCGTGTACACGTTGGCCTTCAGCCCCGATGGCCACTATCTGGCCTCCGGTTCCAGGGATGGCACCATACGGCGGTATCTGGTACGGTTCGAGGACGTGTTGGATTTATCCTGGCAGTACGTGGAAAGTGAGTTGGACTTGGACGCGGAGGGATTCGCAGAGGAGAGTAATTATGAATGAAGAGAAGCTGCTTTACGTCAATGGTATCAATGGTGCCAGCGGGAAGTATTGGACGCCGCCCATGCTGCCTGAGGACGTGGCGTCGGTCGCGCTGGGCGAGCCCTTGAGCAAAGATGACGAGTATTACCGGGAGTTGAAGAATCGCCATGACAGCATGCAGCCACATTTTGGCATCAATGCCGATCAGACGAACCTGGCGGAGACGGGATGGGCCGTAATTTTCGGAGCAAAGGACGAACGGGCCCCGGCGATCCGTGAGGCCCTCAAGCCGCTGTTGGATCTGCGCAAGGAGCAGGCCACGCAGGACGACGAACGATTCTATCAGGAGTACATGCGCGCGGCGGGCTACCGGCCGGCCGACTCCTACTTGGATTTCTTGGGCCGCGATCCGCGCAACATGGGGCCGGGGCCGGCCAATCCCGCCAAAGTGCCCTACTATCTGCTGATCGTCGGCGGGCCAGAGACGATTCCCTACCGCTTCCAGTATCAGCTCGACGTGCAGTATGCCGTCGGGCGCATTTTCTTCGACACGCTCGAGGAGTACGCGCAGTATGCGGAGAGTGTGGTGGCAGCGGAGACCGGCGATTTACGGCTGCCGCGTCGCGCGCGATTCTTTGGTGTGAAGAACCAGCACGACCGGGCGACGGAGATGAGTGCCAAGGAGTTGGTGCGTCCCCTGGTCGAGGCCATGTCGGACAAACAGCCGTCGTGGGATAGCCAGTTCATCGGGCAGGCGACCAAGGCGCGTCTCGAAACGCTGTTGGGCGGCGACGGGACGCCGGTACTGTTCTTCTCGGCCAGTCACGGGATGGGCTTTCCCAAAGGAGACCCGCGCCAGCTCAAGCACCAGGGCGCGCTGCTCTGTGAGGATTGGCCTGGCCCCCGTGAGTGGCACGATCCGATTCCTGAGGCGTTCTACTTCTCGGCCGATGACGTCGCCTCGAACGCGCGGCTGGCCGGCACCATGGCTTTCTTCTTCGCCTGCTACGGTGCGGGAACGCCCAAGCTGGATCAGTTTGCGCACAGGGCCTTTGATGAGCCGGCCGAGATCGCGCCCCACGCCTTTATCGCGCGGTTGCCGCAACGGCTCCTGGGCCATCCCAAGGGCGGCGCGTTGGCCGTCGTGGGCCACGTCGAGCGCGCCTGGGGATACTCTTTCCTGTGGAGCGGGGCAGGGCGCCAGTTACAGGTCTTTCAAGACACGCTGGATCAGCTGATGGCCGGTTATCCCGTGGGCGCGGCTCTGGAGTGGTTCAACGAGCGCCACGCCGAGCTCTCCGTGGTGCTGGCCAGCGAGATCGAGGAGGTCAACGAGTTCGACAAGCGGCGCGACGACGTGAAGCTAGCGGGTATGTGGACGGCGAACAACGACGCGCGCGGCTACGTCATCATCGGCGATCCGGCGGTGCGCCTCTCGGTGGCGGAGGACGAAGAGAGCCCGCAGACGGAGCGTCCCACCATCACTATCAGCGAGAGCACAAAAGAGAAGCTGGCAGAAGCAGAGAGCGAAGCCGCCTCAGCACCCTCGGAAGAAAGCGAACCGACCACGGCGCTCGCACCAGAGCCATCAGGAGCCGAGGACTACGCCGTCGCCTTCGGCCTGCGGGATCAGTTCGCCGGGCTGACCGACTCGCTGCGCACCTTCACCGATCAACTGGCGGAGGCGCTGGGCAAAGCCGCCGAGGAGATCCCCACGCTGGAGGTGGAAACTTACACCACTGAGGATCTCGCAGCTGTCATCAAAGATGCAGAGGCTGCGGCGACGCCGCGTGCGTTGACGCGTATCGAGTTTGACGGGGACATCCAGAGCTATGTGCCGGAGAAAGCGGACGGCGGTGTCGACGAGGTGCTGTGGAAGATTCACGCCGACATGGTCAAGGAGGCCCAGATCAACCGGGCGCAGTTCCTGGAGGCCATGGCGGAGATGGCGACGAATCTGCTCAAGAGCCTGAAGCCTGTATGACCGGCGCCGGATTCACGCTGACCGGGGTCTCGCGGTCGGAGGCCGAAGATCCGCTGGGCATCTGGGCCGTCGAAGCGGAGGCCGTCTCCTTCGGCGCCGGCGAGGCAGCACCCGACGTGCTGACCTGGCGCGTCGACCTGTCAGAAAACCCAGAGGCGGCGCAGACCGAGTTGGCAGCGCGGGCGAAAGCGCTGGAACTGAGCCAGCGTGATCTGGCGCACGCCGAGCGGGAACTGGCACGGTTTGACCCGTCAGAGCCGGTGGCCTTTGGCACGGGTGATCGTCTGACCGATCCTCGGCAAGCGCTGCGGCAAAGCGTCACCACGCTGCAGCGGCCGGTGGCGTTTGGGCCGGGTGAATCAGAGCGCGTCATGGACAGCGACGCCTACAAACAATGGAACAGCTTTGTGGAGCGGGTGCGCGAGATGGTCTCGCACTACGTCCGCATCGAGACCACCGTGGGCGGTCGGTTCGTCGGTCGCACCGAGGTGGGCTGGACGGGCGACTTCGGCACGACCTGGGCGCCGGCGCTCACGCCGTCCTCGATAGCGGAACACCGGCAGGCAGTGCATCTGGCGCTGGCCTCGCGCATCGCGCTGACGCGTCTCGTCTCTGTGGTGGCGACGGGCGCCGCCGGGTTGGCGGTGAAAGCCTCGGTTCCCGGAGGACAGGTCCTGTTGCTACCCGCCACGTGGCGGTTTGTGCGAGACGTATTGAAAGAACTACGGGCTTCGTGGCCCGATATCGAAACTCTAATCTAAAAGGAGAGGACAATGGCTAACTTACAGGAAGCGGTTCGGAAGTTCGCGAGTGACCTGGCGGAAAAGGTGGAGTCCTTCGTCAGCGACGTGGCGGTCCTGGACGTGCGAACGTACACCACGCCCCACGATCAAGTGCAGATTTTCGTCGCTGAGCGACCGGACGTAGCGGGCGCCGCCGGCGAGGGCAAGATCGAGCTACGCGCCTTCACCCAGGTCCGACTGGACGGCGACATCGATATCTGCATACCCCAGGCCGAGGACGGCACGGTGGATAGGGGCGTCTGGGACATCCACACCCAGACCGTCCAGCAGGCCATGGACAACCGTGCCAAGATGATCGAATCCGTGGGGAATGCCGCAGCCGCGGCGCTCAAAGCTGTGCAGCAGGCCCAGGAGTAAGGGTTTTCACTGATCTTCCGGGATGCTCCAAGTATCCCGGAAGATGCCAAAAGGGACGTTAAATCCACGAGGCAAGGAGGGTTTCATTATGAGTTTTCGTATGCGTTGGCCGACAGAGTTTAACAGGATCACCCAGGAATTCGGTGTCCGACCGGAGTTCTACCAGAAGTTTGGGTTGCCTGGACACGAGGGGCTGGATTTCAAGGCGCCGGAAGGAAGTGAGGTCTATGCCGTCGCCGATGGCTTCGTGAGTCGCGTTAGTCTTGATGGTAACTCCAATCCCAACAAGAGACCCTACGGCAATCAGGTTCGCGTTCAGCACGGCAATGGCTTCACCAGCGTCTACGCGCATCTTTCCTCCGTCGTCGTCATCGAAGGCCAGGCCGTGCGGGCCGGGCAGCTGATCGGGTTGGGCGGGAATAGTGGGAACTCCTTTGGTGCGCATCTTCACCTGACACTTAAGAAAGATGGCGCGACGGGAAGCAACGAGACCTATTTTCCCTACGATATCGTGAATCCTCGCCCCTATCTGTTGCCGTTTTCGGAGGGTGGCGTGGAGCCGGAACCACCCGCTAAGCCCACCATGAAGGTGCAAGTGCACAGCCCGGAGGTTGGGTTCCTGAACGTGCGGGCCAGGCCTTACGTGGGCAGCGAGCAAGTTGGGCGCGTGGATCATGAGACTGTCCTGGGTTCGTTGGAAAAGGTGGATGTCACGCTCAAGAAGGTCGGGCAGCACGGTCAGTGGCTGTGGGTGCGGCTGCACAACGGTCAGAACGGGTACGTGGCTGCCTGGTATCTGAAACTGCCGGAGGAGGAACAGCCGGAGCCGACGCTCTCCGTCGTCGTCCAGAGCCCCGAGACCCCCCTCAAGTTGCGCAGCGGGCCGGACACGGAACATGAGATTGTCGCCGAGATGCCCGACGGGACGGTGCTCAAGGCGTTGGAGCCGGACATCGACGTGCGCCGTAAGATTGGCGAGTACGGGGAATGGCTCAAGGTCAAGACACCGGACGGGAAACAAGGCTACACGGCGGCGTGGTATCTGCGGCTGCCGGAGAAGGAGAAGCCGACGCCTACGCTGTTGTTAGTGGTAGAAAGCCCAGAGATGCCGCTCAAGCTCCGCAGCGGGCCGGGCACGGAGCACGACATCGTCGCCCAGATGCCCGATGGTGCGATCATTAAAGCGCTAGAACCGGCCGACCAGGTGCGGCGCAAAATCGGCGAGCACGACGAGTGGCTACACGTTCAGACGGCGGAAGATGAGAGCGGCTACACGGCGGCCTGGTATCTCAAGCTCGAGACCGAGGTTGAGCCAAAACCGACGCCGTCCGGCGAGCCCGCTCGATTCGTTGTCGTGGAAAGCCCCGAGTACGGGCTGCGGGTGCGCAGCGGGCCGGGAACGGATCATGTCCAGGTCTGGTGGGTGCCGCATGGTGCCGTGTTGCGCTCTCTGGAAGATCCTACAGTCACGGGGAACAAAATCGGCGAGCAAGAGAAATGGATCAAGGTTCGGACGCCCTCGCGGAGAGAGGGACATGTGGCGGCCTGGTATGTGCGTCGTCCCGAGCAGAAAGATCAGCGGGTACAGGCGCGCGACGGCTGGCTAGATCGCGGGCTCTCGCCCCACATCTTCGGCATGCATGCTGCCCAGCTTAGCGACGACCACTACACGCGGGACCCGATCCGCAATCTCTTCAACGCCGGGGGGAAGAAGGGCTGGGTCTTCTTCACAGAGGTAGTACGGCGGCGTCCCCAGGACGTCGGTCTGAATCAGGATATCCGCAACCGCGTCCAGGATTGGATGGAGAAGGACTACGGTGTCATCGTACGTCTCAATCATGGCTACCATCCCGGCGGCACGCTGCCCGAATCCCGCCACTACGATGAGTTCGCGCAGGCGTGCGCGCGCTGGGTTGAGATTTACCTCAAGCGGGACGATCTCTCGCCGGATGACTACACCTGGACGATCCAGATTGGCAACGAGCAAAACAATCCCAGCGAGCATCCGGGCGGGCTGCATCATCCTAAGCAACACATCACGGCAGAGCTTTACGCGGAGGCCTTCAACAAGATCTACGCTGCCATCAAGGACGTGCTGCCCAACGCCTTGGTCTGTCCTGGCGCCGTCGACCCTTACAACTCTTCGTCCATGCCCCTGCTGGGCAATGTGCGCTGGCGGCCCTTAGATTACTTCCAGAAGATGATGGACAACATCGATTCGCTGGATGGTTTCATCCTGCACGCCTACACGCACGGACCGTCGCTGGAAGCCATCACGCATCTGGAAACCTTTGGCGATCCGTTGTTGAACGATCACTACTTCGATTTCCAGACCTATCGACAGTTTATGGAGCGCATTCCCTACAAGTGGAAGGATCTGCCCGTCTACATCACCGAGACGAATCACGTCTGTCGCCCGGACAACGCGCCCACGTGCGACAATCCGGCGTCGCAGGGGTGGATCAACGCTAACATCGGCTGGGTGCGCAAAATCTACGAGGAGATCGATGGTTGGAACATGCGGCCGTATGCACAACAGATCCGTGGGCTGCTGCTTTACCGCTGGACGGGCGATCAGTGGAAGATCCACGATAAGTCCGGCATCCAGGAGGATTTCAAGCAGGCCATGCAGCACGATTACCGCTGGCGCATGCCCACGCCGCCGACCGCGGCGATCTCCTTTGCTGTGCCGGCAGCCAAGCCGGAGCCGGTGCAAGAGCGCAAGCTGACGGAGCCCGACGACCTCCAGCGCATCTGGGGGCTGGGGCCAAAGAGCGAGAAGCTGCTCAACGCGGCCGGCATCGCGCTCTTCGAGCAGCTGGCGGCCCTGACGCCGGAGGAGATTCAAGCTATACTCCGCGAGAGCGGCATTCGCGTCCGTTACACGTCCACGTGGCTCGACCAGGCCCGCCTCCTCGCCGAAGGCGATCTCGAAGCGTTTATCGAACTGCGAGAGAGATTGACGGGACATCGACCACGCTAGCCGCGCACGATAACGAGCTGGTACACGAAACCCGAGAACACAAGCGGAGACGTTAGAGCGTTTGAACGTTCAAACGTTCTAACGTTTTTCGCCTACGGCTCAATCGGATTCATGTGCACCAGTGCCTCGTTCGTATCATAATCCCACGCCACAACATAGGTGTTGATCAGCGGATCGCCAAAGCGCATCAACCGGCCGTGTTCGGTCTGCTGGACGCGAAACGTGATGGCAACCTCCGACTCACTGGGCCAGCCGATAGTTGTCCAGAGCTCCTGCTCACACCAGAGCTTGCCGAAACCTCGAATAGGGATGAGGTAACCGTCGGGCACCGGCATGTCGGCGCAGTCCGGCGGGACTTCGGGCATTTCCTCTTCCCAGGTGTCGTAGCTGGCGTGGAAGGGCTGCACGGGTGTTGTCTCGGAGACGGTGACGTAGTAAATCTCGCCCTGCTTGTAGGGCTTGTTCCAGATCATCAGCGTCCGGTAGTGCAAATGGGGATTAGGCTCGTCGACGTTGGCCCAGAAAATCTGCACAGCACCGGACATATCGTATCCAAAGCTCTCGGCACATCCAATGTCAAAGCCCAGGTCGGCGGCGTAGTCCATCGTCGCGGTGAAAGCGGGATCGTAGGGTGTGGTGCAGCCTGTCTCGTCTGGCGTTGACGTGGGCGTCGGCGTTGCAGTGATCGGGGCAGGCGTATCGGTCGGCGTGGGCGTGACCGTCGGTGGCTCCGGCACGATGATCTGCACGTAGATGGTGGTGCCGAACCGGGTGCCGTCCGGCGCTTGCAGCCGCCACTCGCTGCGATAGGTGCCCGGCGTCGTGGGCGCGGTGAGCTCCACGCTGACCTCGGCCGTCGATCCGGCCGCAGCCGCCGGGACGATCACGCTGTCTGGCCCGTTCAGCGTCTCCCCGCTCACGAAAACCAACCGCGTGCCCGCTTCCCAATTGCAACTTCCGGAGTTGCGCAGCCGCCACGTCTTGCGGAAGTCCGCGCCGGGTTCCAGCGCAGTGTCATCGGGAATGGTCACGTCCTCGATGAAGCTCGCGCCTAACGTGCAGCCTGCCGGTGTTGAGGTGGGTGTGTCGCCGTTCCTCGTTTCGTCGCCTTCAGTCGTTGCAGTTGGCGTTTGTGTCATTGCCGGATCGGAGGTGTCGGTGGACGTAGGCGCTCCCGCCGTGTTGGCTTCCTCCTCGGTCGGTGTGGTCGTGGGCTCCTCCGTCGCAAGCAAGACACAAGCCAACGTCGTGAACATCAAAAACAGCCATAGAAATCGTATCGGGCGTCTCACAGAAGTTGCCTCCTTAGGTCGATGGACATGGACTGCTCATCGTTTCTACCAGTATAGCACAACTTGATCGTCACCGTTTCCTGAGAAGACCTTTCATGTCCCGCCGCTATGCTGCTGTCCAAATCAGACTATAATGAGAGTATTGCGCAAACCATCCATTCACAACGGAGGTTCCATGGAGATTGTGACCTATATCATCGCAGCGGTGTTGGCGTTCTTTGGCGTGATGTTCGTCGTCGGCGCGCAAGGTCAGTTTATCCGCGTGATCGTCGGCGTGATCCTGATGGCCGGGGCCGGCGTGATGATTTATCTCACCCGCGTGCGGCCCAAGCACGAGGAGAAGACCATCGTGCAGAAGATCGATCTTAGCGGCGACGTGAAGCTGGAAGAGATGACGTGCCGAAACTGCGGCGGAACTCTGGATAAAGATAATCTCTCGGTGCGCGCCGGCGCGATTTTTGTCGAGTGCCCCTACTGCGGCGCCAGCTATCAAATCGAAGAAGCGCCCAAGTGGTAGGTACTGGATGTTGACACGATACGCTTTGGCCGGTGTCCCACCGAGCCACACAGTGCGAATGCTAACACGATACGCTGTGGCCGGTGTCCCACCGAGCCACACAGTGCGAATGCTGACACGATGCGCTGTGGCCGGTGTCCCACCGAGCCACACACGTGCTGGTTAGGTGCCCTTTGCTGTTAAATCTATGAATGGTTGACGTAGAATATCCAAGGAAACGCCGATGCGCAGTATGATTTTGGCACTTGGCTCGCGTGGTGACGTGCAACCACTCGTGGCGCTGGGCGTAGGGCTGCAGAAGACCAGGCGATATGAAGTGACTTTTGTCACGACTGATGATTTCGAGAGGTTTGTCAGAAGTCAAGGATTGGATTTCTTTTCTCTTGGCATGAACGCACGAGAGTTGTTGGGGACAGAAGCTGCGTGGGATGTGCTAGAATCGGGCCGCAATGTCATTCAGGGAATGTGGCAAATCATCCGTATGATGCAGCCGACGCTGGAGCAACTCGCGGGTAGAGTCTGGCAGGCTTCTCAGACGGCGGAAGCCATCATCTTTTCAACGCTTGGAATAGGAGCTTATCATATTGCTGAGAAGCAAAGATTGCCTTGTTTTTGGGCCTTACCGTTTCCTTTCTTCAATCGTACCCGCAGCTTTCCGAACCTGGCGTTTCCTTTCCTCCCCTTAGGCGGCAGTTACAATCTCTCGACACACATCATGGTTGAGCAATTTGCACAACAGCTCACGGGGCGCTTCATCAACCACTGGCGGCAAAAGCAGTTGGGATTGCCGCCAATTTCGCTCTTCAAGTGGCCCTATGGCCAGCTGGATGGACGACCGGTACCCATGCTTTACAGCTACAGTCCATCTGTCGTCCCTAAGCCACCGGATTGGGATGAGCACATTCATGTCACAGGATACTGGTTCCTTGACCACTCGTCAGATTGGCTCCCCCCCACCGATTTAGTGAGATTCCTTGAGGCTGGCCCACCTCCGGTATATGTTGGCTTTGGAAGTATGTCAAGCCGTGATCCAGAATCAACGACCGAGATCGTCCTGAAAGCGCTGAAGCGGTCAGGGCAACGAGGGCTGGTTGCGTCAGGTTGGGGCGGGCTGAAGAGTGTTGATTTGCCGGATGGTGTGTTCAAACTTGAATCGGTGCCTCACAATTGGCTATTCCCGCGCGTAGCCGCGGTGGTGCATCATGGTGGAGCGGGAACGACGGCTGCGGGGTTGCGAGCAGGTGTGCCTTCGGTGTTGGTGCCCCACTTTGGTGATCAGCCATTCTGGGCGCGGCAGGTAATGAGGCTTGGTGTTGGGCCGAAGGCAATACCGCGCAAGAGAATGACAGTGAGGAAGTTGGGAGCGGCGATTGCCACGGCAGTCACAGACAAAAACATTCGGGTACATGCTGATGCATTGGGTGAGCGGATCCGTGCTGAAGACGGTGTTGGACAAGCGATTGAGGTAGTTGAACGAGGTATGGCAATAGCCGATTGAAAACAAGGATTTTTGGGTAAAGAGGTTGGTATGCAGAGCGGAGGCACCTAACCAGCGCATCAACCCGACGCCGCTAACGCGGCTGGAAGCGGTGGCGCGGCGCGTCCGGTGAGCGTCTGGTTGTGTAGGTGCCTGCTTCGTAGACGCGGCGCGGGTTACGCGCGGGCCGATATGAGAGGTAATTGATGGGCAGCTGGTGGGCGCAGGTTCAAGAAGAGGTTCAGGCAGCGTGGACGCTGTTAGCGCCGCCTGCACCGCCGGAACCGGGCTTGTACACGTATCCGGTGCCGGTGAGGGAGGGCAAGCGGCGCTTGCATCTGCGCGTTGCAGAGGACGGATCGGGCGTGCTCTTCGCCGACGTGACCGACGCCGTGCATCTCAACGCGACGGCGACGGAGATGGCGAAACTGGCGTTGGATGACGTGCCGCAGGCTCGGGCGCGCGCGGCGCTCGCACAACGGTACCGGGGTGTGGCGCGCGCGGCGCTCGACGCGGCGCTGGCCCAGGTCTACGAACTCATCGACCGGTTCCGTACCGTCGAATCCGGCTGCCCGACCTGCGCGGTCCAGTCGCTGGTGGAATTCGCGCCGCTCTTTAGCACGCCCGTCAGCGCGCCCTTCAAAGCCGACCTGGCGCTGACCTACCGGTGCAACAACGCCTGCGCGCATTGCTACAACGAGCCGGGCCGACGTGAGATGCCCCCGCTGCCCACCGAAGACTGGTTCCGCGTGCTGGAGACGCTGGCCGACGTGGGGGTGCCGCACATCATCCTCACCGGTGGCGAACCGACGCTGCACCCAGACCTACCCGCCATCGTCCGGCACGCCGATGACCTGGGCCAGATCGTGGGGATGAACACCAACGGGCGCGCGCTCTCCCATCGACCGCTGGTGGACGCGCTGGGCGACGCGGGCCTCAACCACGTGCAGATCACGCTGGAGTCCTGCCGCGCCGACGTGCACAACGCTATGGTCAACGCTGACGCTTTCAAGCAGACCGTGCGGGGCATTGAGAACGCACTGGTGTGCGATTTCCACACCATCACCAACACCACGCTGACGCGCCGCAACGTCAATCACGCTCTGGAGACCGTCGATTTCGTGCACAACCTCGGCCTGACGACCTTCGCGATGAATGGCATAATCTACGCGGGACGCGGCCTGGCGACGCCCGATGCGATCCCGGCGGAGGAGATGGCGTCGGTGCTGGTGGCCGTGCGGGAACGCGCTGCCGAGCTGGGCATGCGCTTTCTCTGGTACACCGTGACCGACTACTGCGAGCTCTCGCCGGTGGCGCTGGGCCTGGCGCCCAAA
The DNA here is from genome assembly GCA_034437255.1 of Anaerolineae bacterium. Classification (GTDB taxonomy): domain Bacteria; phylum Chloroflexota; class Anaerolineae; order B4-G1; family SLSP01; genus G713. The sequence continues at coordinate 22,838 of DAOTUH010000126.1, read as the reverse complement.
CGCTGCAACGCCGCTGAGTACTCCATCTGCGTCGAGCCTAATGGCGACGTGTTGCCCTGCCAATCGTACTACGTGACGGCGGGCAACCTGCTGCGCGATCCCTGGGACGCCATCTGGAACAGCGATCTCTTCCGTAGTTTCCGGGAGCGTGAGGAGAATCCGCAGGCGGCGGGGCTTCCGGAGACCTGCTGGGATTGCCCTGATCTTGAGATGTGCGGCGGCGGCTGCCGGTTGGAGCGCGAGGCACGCGCATACGGCTGTCGATAGAAGGTAGAGAAAGAGAGGAAAACATGGATCTTGGATTGGAAGGCAACGTCGCGGTCATCACGGGCGGGAGCGCGGGCATTGGACTGGCGGTTGCCAAGGGATTGGCGGCGGAAGGCGTCCACGTGGTGCTCTGCGCGCGGGACGCTGCGCGGCTCAACGAAGCAACAGCGGAGATTCGAGACGCGCACGACGTCGAGGTGCTGGGTGTGCGCACGGACGTGACCGTCGCCGGCGACATCGAGCGGTTGATCGAAGAGGTCGAGCGCGCCTTTGGCGGCGTCGACATCCTCATCAACAACGCGGGGACCGGCAGCAACGAGACGATCCTGGAGGCGCCGGACGAGATGTGGCAGTATTACTGGGACCTGCACGTGATGGCGGCGGTGCGGCTCTCCCGGGGCCTGGCGCCCCTGATGCAAGCGCGCGGAGGCGGCGTGATCCTGAACAACGCCTCCATCTGCGCCCGCCAGCCGCTGGGCTACGAGCCCATCTACAACGTCACCAAAGCGGCACTCGCCATGTTCTCCAAGTGCCTGGCCGAGGAGCTTATCGGCGACAACATCCGCGTCAACTGTATCAACCCCGGCCTGATCCAGACCGGCGACTGGATCAAGACGGCGAAAGCGCTGACCGCCGGTCGGGAGATGGGCTGGGAGACGTACCTCCGGCAGATCGCCGAGGAAAAGACACCCATCGGGCGCTTCGCCACGCCGGAGGAGTTGGCCGACTTCTTCGTCTTTCTCTGCTCGCCGCGCGCCAGTTACTGCGTCGGCTCGACGTACTACGTCGACGGCGGCTGGCTGCGCGTCGTCACGTGAGATTCATAGGCTTCTCAATAATCCGGTTTTTACCTTTGCCCTTTGACTTCACTGAAATAACCATCAACCTCACGCAAAGGCGCCAAGAACGCAAAGGAAATTCATAAGATGGTAGATTTTATTGATCTAGGCTGGCTTTAATATTCAGAAAAGTAAGGACAAATTTAAAATCTTGGCGACTGTCCGACCTTTGGTCGGCGGCGTCTTTGCGTGAGGCACAACCTTTTTTCAGTAGAATCACCTTTGACTTGTTCTCAGAGGAGGAGATGATGTCACCATCGAATTGGCTAAAACGGTTGTTTGACGTCCAACGTCCCGAACCGTCCCCGCCCCTGGAGCCGGGACTCACCCACGTTATGCAGGAGAGCGACGACGGCACCATCACGCGCTTTCACCTGCGCGTGGAGCGCGACGGCAGCGGCATGCTCATCGCAAATGCGACGGCCGCGGCCCGCCTCACGCTGACGGGCACGCTCATCGTCAAGGGTCTTCTGGACGGCGACGACGAGGCTACCATCCTGCGGCGGCTGAAACAGAACTTCAAGGGGGCAACAGAGGCCACCATGCGCGCCGACATTGAGCGCGTCCAGGGACTGATCGCACAGATCCTACAACCGGGGGACACGTATCCCGTCTTCAACCTGGAGTCGGCGCCTTTCTCGGCGGAGGCGGCGGAGTTGATCGCGCCGCTGGAGGCCGCCGTGCCGCTGGCATCGCCCGAGCACCTCGTGCCGCTGCTCGACCGGCTGTGGGAGGTCGGGATTCCGCACGTCACGTTCCTGGCGCCCGTCGCGCCGGAAGGCGCGCACCTCGTACGTGCCGTGGAGCGGGCCGAGGATCTGGGCCTTATCGCGGGCGTGCGCGGGCGCGCGATGGATATCACCGAGTTCGTCCCGGACCTCGCCATGGCGGGCGTCGATCACGTCACGCTGCCCTACGCGGCGACCGACGGCGCGCTGCACGATGCGCTGCTCGGTGAGGGCGACCATGTGGCGGCCACCGAACTCTTCGCCTGGCTGGAGACCAGCGGGCTCTGCGCCGTGGCCGAGGTACCGCTGATCGAGCCGACGCTGGACGCTCTGGAGCCGACGGTGATCTCGCTCCTGGAGATAGGTGCGGACAACATCATCTTCGTCGCCTACGCGACGGCGGACCCGGCTTTGAGCGAGGACGAGGCTTTCGTTGCTGAGGCTATGCCGCAGGTCGCTAATCGCGTCGAGGAGGTGGCCCACGGGGCGCAGGCACGTTTTATCTGGGCGCCGCCCGTGGCGCGCGATCCCGACACCCCGCTCAAGGCGCAGGTTCGCCTGGGGCCGCGCTGTGCAGGTGACGTGGCTGCGCGCATCGAGCCGGACGGGACCGTGGTGCCGCCGCGCGGACGCTATCGCAGCGCGGGTAATCTCCTGCAGGACGACTGGGACACCATCTGGCAGCACGAGGCCTTCCGCGTCTATCGGGAACGGGTCGAAGCGCCGAGCCGCTGTGACGTCTGTCCCGATCTGCTGATTTGCGTGGCCGGCTGTCCCAGCGATCCTCGAACTTGGGCTGTAAATCCTGGCTAATTACTTATCGAGACAAAAAAATCGGATTTTTCGGAAACTTGATTCTAGGGTCTGTGAGTTTACGTATCAAAGGTCAGCGAATAGCGCAGACCGAAATACTAAAAATCCAATTTTTAGCAGAGCCATGCTTTAGTGTGTAGGATATGGGAGGTGCTGAATGAGAAATCACCGCACATACAGAATCGGCATGTTGGTCATCGTCTGTCTGGCTTTGCTCACCTTGGGACGACCGGCAGCGGCGCAGAACTATTCCTTCTCCGTGCGGGAGCTGCGCATGTTCGTCGAGGTGCAGCCGGACGCCTCGGTGCGGATCGAGTATGACATCACTTTTGAAAACGCGGGCTACGCCAGTCCCATCGACATCGTCGATATCGGCACGCCGCACGATGACTACGACATTGGCAATATGTCCGCGAACGTCGATGGCAACCCGCTGACGGACATCCGCCCATCGACGTATATTGACACCGGCGTGGAGATTCATCTAGACGAGCATGCTATTCCTGCTGGCGAGACCGGCACGCTGCACGTCGAGTTCACCATGCCTGATCTCGTCTATCAGGACGTGACAGACCGGCAGTACGCGTCGCTCCAGATTACGCCGACGTGGTTCGACTCCAGCCTGGTCATAGGCTCGACGGACGTGCAGATTATCGTCGCCATGCTCGAAGGCGTGCAGCCCGACGAGGTTCGCTACCAGGATGAGCCTTTCACCCAGGTCGCTATCGATGGGGATCGCACGCTCGTCTATTGGCGATGGGAAAACGGCTCCGCTACCGGTCCGAATCGCGTCGGTGTCTCCTTCCCCAAACGGGAGATGGAGCGTGTGATCCAGATGAGCATCTTCGAGTTGACCGCCAAGTGGCTCCGGGACAATCCTACGGCCCGTATGCTTATCTTCTTCCTGGGCCTGATCGGCCTCTCTGTGCTCTATTTCCGCTTCACCGGCGGCACGGGCCTGACGCTCTACATCATTTTACTTTTTTTCGTCATCGTCATCTTTGTCCTGAGCCCGCTGGTCTCGCTATTTGCGCTTCCGCTCCTGGTAGTCTTGATTATCTGGAATGAACTGTCGTTGCGCAAGCGGCGCAAGGAATACTTGCCGCCCATCGCCCAGGTGGAAGGCGGTGGGATCAAACGGGGCCTGACGGCGCCGGAGGCTGCGACGCTGCTGGAGATGCCGCTCAATAAGGTGCTGACGCTGGTCATCTTTGGGTTGTTGAACAAGGGCATTCTGCGTCAGGTTCAGGCCAAGCCTCTGGTGGTTGAGGTCGTCGAGGATTTCCGCGCGCGAGAGAAGCCAGGCACTCACAATGCCAAGGACCGCGCCCGGCATCGTCGCAAGGTGGCCCAGGAGAAGGGCACCGTCATCCACAATTACGAGCAGCCCTTTATTGACTTCATTGAGTACTACCCCGAAAAGCCCGTCAAGGATATCGATTTCAGCAAGCCCATGGATTTCCTCATCAAGCAAACGGCTAAGAAGATAAAGAACTTCGATCTCTCCGATACGCAGGATTACTACCGGCGTGTCATTGACCGGGCGTGGGCGCAGGCCGAATCCATGGGCGAGATCCCGAAGCGGGAAAAGTACCTCGATAACTATCTGCCCTGGGTGATGATGCACAAACGCTATCCCACGGTGATGTCCCACAGTGGCTACAACTACTGGCCGCTCTGGATGCGCCGCTCGCGGCCCGGGGTCGGCACGGCCGGGGTGGGGGGCGGACGGGGCGGCGGTTCCAAATCGAGCGGGCCGTCAGTCGGCGGTAAGACCTCCTTTGGCGACGTGGGGGCTTCTTTCGCCGGCTGGGCGGAGAACACCATGGGCGGCATGGCGGCGGCGATCTTGCCCGGCTCCCTGCAGATGCCCAAATCGGCAGGCGGTGTCGTCGACCTGAGCGGCGTCGACCGCGTCACCGGTGACGTCTTCAAAGCATTGGCTGAGGCGTCGAAGAGCAGCGGGGGCGGCGGATCGTCGGGCGGCAGCAGTTGCGCCTGTGCCTGCGCCGGCTGCGCCTGTGCCTGCGCCTGTGCCGGCGGCGGCCGCTGACTTTTGACTTGTTGTGACTCCTGACCTGTATTCGACAAGTGAGTCCCCGCGTGTTAATGGGGACGAAAAAGAATCAACGGATTAAGCGGATTTAGCTGATCGATTGATCCGTTCAATCCGTTGATATTTTTGAAGGAGCTTCTATGACAAAATTAGCGATCCTGGGCGGCGAGCCTGTCCGTACCGAGCCCTTTCCTTCTTGGCCCGTCTTTGATCAACGCGATATCGAGGCCGTCACCGCCGTCATCACCTCGGGACGGTGGGGCGGCTATCCGTATCCCGGCCCGGAGACGACCGAGTTCCAGCGCCGTTTCGCCGCCTTGCAGGGCGGCGGATATGCAGTCGCCATGGCCAACGGCACCGTCACGCTGGAAGTCGCCTGCCGCGCAGCGGGCATCGGCTGGGGCGACGAGGTGTTGGTGCCCGCATATACGTTCCAGGCGACGGCGGTCGCGCCCCTGGTGGCGGGTGCCATCCCCGTCTTCGTCGATATCGATCCAGAGACCTACTGCATGGATCCCGGGGTAGCGGAAGCGGTGATCTCCGAGCGCACGCGGGCCATTATCCCTGTACACCTGGGCGCGCAGATGGCCGATATGGACGCCATTCTGGAGCTGGCCGAACGGCATGACCTCGTTGTCATCGAGGACGCGGCGCACGCCCACGGCGCGCGCTGGCGCGGTCGGGGGGCGGGGACGCTGGGCGACTTCGGCTCCTTCAGCCTGCAGTCGTCCAAGATTCTGACCACGGGGGAGGGCGGCGTGCTGCTCTGCCGGACGAAAGAGATGGCCCACCGCGCCGCCAGCATCATCGACTGTGGGCGTCCCCACGATGCGGCGGATGAGGTCTTCGTCCTGGGCGCGAACTACCGGCTGGCGGAACTCCAGGCCGCGTTGGCCAACGTCGCGCTGGATCGCTTCCCAGCGCAATTGCAGCGGCGCGAGGCCATGGCAGATGCGTTGGATGAGGCGTTACGTGATCTGCCCGGCGTGCGACCGCTGAAAAAGCCTGCGTGCCAGACACGGCGCGCCGTCTATCGGTACGTCTTCGCCATCGATCCCGACGTCTTCGGCGTGACGCATGACGTTGTCTGCACCGCGTTTCAGGCCGAAGGAATTCCGGCCGACGCGGGGTATCCGCCCATGCACCGGTATCCGCTCTTCCAGCCTCAGCTCTCGCGCCTGCCGGTACCCGCTGAGGTCCCGGAGCGCTTCAACTTCGAAGAGATGCGCTTTCCTGAAGCGGAGCGTGCGGGCGAGCGCGAGGCGGTCTGGCTGGAAGAAAAGGTTTTCCGCGTCGGGCCGCAAGGCGTGGATGACGTGGTGGCGGCCCTGCGGAAGCTTTACGAACACCGCAAGGCTCTGACGGACAGCGCGTAGCGAGAGGGGCGTATTCGGCGCTACTCTTTAGTTTGTGCCTGCTTCTGCCGCTGCACTAGAGCCACACTTGCCGCTATCAGCAAGACAGCGCCGTTGAGGGCGAGGGCAATGCGGAACTGTGGCGAGGTCGGGTCGGTGATCGATGCGCCCAGAAAGACCAGCAGGAATGTCCCCGGCGCGGAGCCGAGAGCTGTCGCGATGAGGAATTTGGGGATAGATATCGGGGTGAGGCCCGCGATGTAGTTTTGCATCTCCCAGGGCACAATGGGAATCAGGCGCAGCAAGAAGATGAAGCGGAAATCGTTGGACCGGACGGCGTCTTGGTAGATACCGTTCAGTCTGGGGCTGCTTTCAATTTTGCGCATCGCCCAATCGCGCCCCACCCGACGGGCCATTGAGAAGGGAATCAGCGAAGAAAACGTCGCCAATAGAATGGCGTAGATGGTCCCGCGCATCTGCCCGAATAAGAATCCCCCGGCGATGGAGAGGGTCATGCCCAAAAAAGGAATCGGTGAGCTGACGACGTACAAGGTGGCATAGGCCAGCGGCGCCCAGGCGTCAAAGCCGCGAATAAACGCCTGAACGTTTTCATGATTTACAGTGTCGTAACGCGAGAAATAATACCAGATTGTGACGGCATAGACGCCTAAAACCAACAGCGCTAGAGGAATCTGCCACCAGGTCGGTGACGGTTCTTGATCTCTGATAAGTTTGCTGCACATGGGAACGCCGCGGTTACCTTTTTTCGGGATAGCCGGGTGCCCTCAAACAAGCGGCGGTGACTTCCACCGTCCGTTTGTGCTTCTTTTTGTAACGGCGCATCACAAAAAAGCTGGCGGGCACCAACAGCGCCATGCCGTTGAGCACGAGCGCGATCAGAAACTGCGGTGAGGTGGGATTGATGATGGATGCCCCCAAAAAGGCATGGAGAAACATCCCGGGGGCGCAACCGATTGCCGTTGCTATCAAAAATTTGAAGATGGAGACGGGAGTGAGGCCTGCGACATAATTCTGTACTTCCCAGGGCATAATCGGAATTAACCGCATCGCCAGGATGACCACAAAGTCGTCGGCTCGGCTAGCGCGCCGATAGATGCTATCCAACTGATGGTCCTCATGGACCTTGTCCATAACCCAATCGTGTCCCAGGCGGCGCGCCAGAGAAAAGGGGATCAGTGAGGAGATGGTGGACACCAACACGGCGTAAATCGTCCCCCACACTTTCCCGAAAAGGAAGCCGCTGGCGGCTGAAAGCGTCATGCTCACATAAGGGATCGGCGAGCCGATGGCGTACAAAACGGCGTAAGCCAATGGCGCCCAGACGCCAAAACCATCGATGAAGGCCTGGACGTTTTTGTGATTCAAAGTGTCGTAACGTGAGAAGTAGTACACGATCACGGCGGCGTAAACGCCGAATATCACAAGCGCCAAGGAGACCTGCCACCAAATCGGCGGCTTGTCCCGGCCTTTCATGAATTTATGGATGGTCTTCTCCCAACCGTACATGTTTGCTTTCTCCGTCTGAGCTCAGCGTAAACGATCCTTTCCACAATTGTCGATTCTCTACTGCTCTCTACTGAAAAAGACTTTTTAGTAGAGATCTGGGTGCTGGGTGCTGGGGTTGATTCGCAGCAGAACCCTCTGAATGACTTAACATCACCTCACTCGTTTTGAGCGGATCCCCAGATCCGCGACTTCAGCGGACACCGCCCAACATATCTGATAATTAGTCACTTAGGGGGCAGAACCACGACATATACCCATGTGCTCCTTTGGCTGTTCCTGTTTTTAGGGCAGCTCCGGTTGTTTCTTTATCTGCGGAAGGGCTTTTCGCCAGCGTCCTTCTAGCGCCCTGTAGGATGCGCTAATATGTATCATAAACGCCGCTAGCTTATTTGGCAAGCTAGGTAGGCCAGAAAAAGTATGTTAATAAATGCTCGGAGTCCCCGTCTCGGGGACTGGGAGCGGAGTGCGTAGCAAGAAGGTGCATTCGGCGCTACTCTTCATTTTGCGCCTGTTTCTGTCTACGCAATAGAACTATACTTGCCGCTATCAGCAAGACAGCGCCGTTGAGGGCGAGGGCAATGCGGAACTGTGGCGAGGTCGCGTCGGTGATCGATGCGCCCAGAAAGACCAGGAGAAACGTCCCCGGCGCGGAGCCGAGAGCTGTCGCGATGAGGAATTTGGGGATAGATATCGGCGTAAGGCCCGCGATGTAGGTCTGCATTTCCCAGGGCACAACAGGAATCAGGCGCAGCAAGAGGACGAAGCGAAAACTGTTGGATCGGATCGCTTCCTGGTAGATAAGCTGTAGTTTTGGGCTGTTTTCAACTTTTTCATGACCCAGTCGCGACCCATCCAACGCACTGCGGAGAAACGGAGTAGTGACGAAAACGTCGCTAGTAGGATAGCGTAGATAGTTCCGCGGACCTGCCCGAACAAGAATCCGCTAATCAAGGAGAGCGTCATTTCTGCAAAAGGGATTGGCGAGCTGATGGCATAGAGCGCGGCGTAAGCCAGCGGTGCCCAGACGCCAAAACTGTGGACGAAAGCCTGGATGTTTCTGTGATTGACAGCGTTGATGCCGTTGAGGGCAAACGAAGCAGTTCTAGGGGTGGCTTAAACCCAATAGGCGACCTCCTGTCGTGTTTGCCATGCGCATTAACCTCAGCCACATCAATCCCGGATTTGTTCGCCTGGCTTTCGTCTCCGCAGGTTATATGGCACATACATAAATGATTTTTGGCTCTTCTGGAGCCAGGGCTGGTGCGTCATTTGATTTACGCAGACGACGATGCTTGAGCAGGGCGTATTAACCGACGTAGCCGCGCTTTCCATAGCGCGTGAGTCATTCGCGGAATGGAATCCGCGCCTACTTCGAAATCCCGTTGAGAGGTGCTAGAGGGGCAAATAGCCGGATTGAAGCCATGATTATGCCGAAAAAATAATGGGATGTGTAGAGAGGCGCAGTGCTAAAATGGGATGAAGCAACCGCGCCCCTCCATCTAATTGAACGCTGGGGTCAGACACCCCGCATCAGGCGCATCACCTTGAGCGCCAGCCGACTGCCGAAGTCGATCAAGCCGCTCCATCGTCCCTGAAGCAGTTCTTTCTGGAGTAAGGCCCCACCCGCTTTGACCGTGGACCGCGCGTAGGTCGGGTAGACGTGAATCGACGTGGTCAGATCGCGCACGCTGACGCCGTGCTCCAGCACCGTGATCCACTCGTGGATCAGCTCTCCGGCCCTCTCGGCGACGATGGTCACGCCTAGCACCTTGCTGCCCTTGTGCACCAGATGCACCACCCCGCGCGTATCCACCTCGGCGCGCGCCCGATCCACTTTTTCCATGGGCCAGTCGGTGACGCTGACGGCGTCGCCATACTTCTCGCGCGCCTCGGACTCCATCAAACCTGCGTGGGCGACCTCCGGCTCGGTGAACGTCGTCCAGGGCACCCACGGGCGGACGCCCTTGGACGCGCCGGGCAGCAGCGCGTTGCGGACCGCCATGCTCGCCTGCCAGCCGGCGTAGTGCGTGAACTGGTAACTGCCGATGCAGTCGCCCGCCGCGTAGATGTGGCGCTGTGACGTCTGCAGTTTGTCGTTGACCTGGATGCCGCGCGGGCTGAAGTCGACGCCGGCTTTCTCCAGATCGAGGCCTTGGACGTTGGGACGACGACCTACGGAGACGAGCAGGGCGTCACCGATGATCTCCTCGCCGCTTGCCATCACGTGAATGCCCGCTTCATCCTGCCAGACGCGCTCTGCGTGGCTGTTCATCTTCAGGCGGATGCCCTCGGCGGCGAAGATCTCGCCGATGATCTCCGAGGCGATAGGTTCGTCACGTCCCAACACGCGATCCTGTCCTTCGATGAGTGTCACCTCGGCGCCCAACCGGTTGAATGCCTGGGACATTTCGCTGCCGATGGGGCCGGCGCCGATGACCATGAGGTGGCGCGGCAACGCGTCCAGCGACCAGATGTTCTCGTAGGTCAAATATTCAACCTCGTCGATCCCGTCAATAGGCGGCACAAAGGGATGGGCGCCCGTCGCCAGCACTACGTTGCGCGCCTTGAGCGTCTCGCCGTTGATGCTGAGCGTGTGCGGATCCACGAATTGCGCCTCGCCAAGATAGACGTCGGCGCCTTTCTCGCGCAGTACTTCCGGGGTCTCCTCCGCGTAGGTCTCCGCGATAATCTCGTGGACGTGATCCATCACGACGCCCAGATCGACCTCAGGTTCCATCGGCGCGACGCCGTAGCGGTCGGCGGTGCGTATATGATGCGCCACCTTCGCCGCCTTGAGCAGGCTCTTGCTGGGCACACAGCCGGTCCACGTGCAGTCGCCGCCCACGCGGTTTTTTTCGATTAACGCCGTGCTGGCATCGATCTCCAATCCGAACCCCACCGCCGACAGACCCGCGGATCCTCCCCCAATGACAACAAGATCGTACGTCTTTTCCATGGTTATAACTCCTTTGTGTGGTTTAGCTCGCGTGCAATCGTTTAGGTTTGTGAGCGTCCAGGTGCAACGCGCTTACGGATCGAAACAAACCGCGCTACAAGGTTCTCCGAGCACGGTTTAGGAGTCCTCGGCTCGTGAACTTCGGCGAAAGTGCGTCGCGCCTCAGAAGAATAAACAGATACGCTTTGCGTTTCTGTTTATTAGACGCTGTGGACATGATGGCTCTTACATAACACTTGGCTACCCTACACATCTCTGCTTTGGCTGGTCTCTGACCGAATCAGATGAGAAAACCGAGCTTGGGGCGCGGTCAGGAGACCGGCCCCAGCGGTTGTGAGAGCAGAACAAAAGTTATGTAGGGTAGCAAGACATAACACTAGTTTTATCCAAGCAACTCACTCATTTTACGCCTGGCTCTTGTCCTCCTTGTTCCCTCTGCTGCGGAGGTAGACACCGAGGATGGGAATCAGCGCGGTCACGATTTTCAACCCGATGGCAAGGAAGAACTGCCACGAGGTCGGATCTGTGGCCGACGCGCCCAGAAAGACCAGCGAGAACGATCCTGGCAAGATGCCCACGGCGGTGCCGGCGGCGAAGGTTGGCAGCGTGACCTGGGTGAGGCCAGCAGCGTAGTTCTGCACCTCCCAGGGCAGCACGGGAATCAGCCGCATCAGCATGATGAAGATAAAGCCCGTGGATCCCTCCGACTGCTGATAGAACTTCTCTATCTTGCTCCCCTTGACCTGCTGCTCGACCCACTCCCGCCCCAGCATGCGGGCCAGAAAGAACGGAATGGTCGCAGAGAGCGTCGCAGACCCGACCACCAGCAGCATGCCCCAGAGCGTGCCGAAGAGCAGCCCGCCCACGGCGGAGAGCACGGGCGCTAGAAAGGGGATGGGCGAGCTAACGGTATAGACGATGATGTAGATAATGGGCGCCCAAGCGCCGAAGCCGCCGATAAACGCCTCCAGGTTCTGGCGATTGAATTGGTCGTACTGAGAGAAGTAATACCAGGCCATGCCGGCGAATAGTCCAAAGACGATCACTATGAGTGGGATGTAGAGCCACTTTCTGGGTTTGTTTTCCATGGCCACTCCTTTTCTATTCCGACGACCAGGCGGTGCGGAAGTCGGGGTATAACGTCAACCCACCGTCGACAAAAAGCGTCTGCCCGGTGATGTAGGCGGCCTCGTCGGAACAGAGGAACGCCGTCACCGCGGCGATTTCCTCGGCGGTCGCCGCGCGGCCCATGGGGATATGCTCTTCCACGTCGGCCTTCTTCTCCGGGTCATCAACCCACGCGCGGTTGATGGGCGTGATGGTCGCGCCTGGGCCAATGGCGTTCACGCGAATGTTGCGCCCGGCGTATTCCAGTGCCAGCGTGCGGGTGAGGTTCTGCATGCCGCCCTTGCTCACCGAATAGCCCACGTAGCGGGGTTTGGGGATGATCTGATGCACACTGGAGATGTTAATCACGCTGCCCGGCTTATCCTCAGCAAGGAAGTGCTGGATCGCCTCACGGGCGCACAGGTAGGCGCCGCGCAGGTTGACGTTCAGCACGCTGTCGAAGTCGTCGATAGCGATCTCGTGGGATGCGCCCGCCGTCTGAATGCCGGCGTTGTTGATCAGGATATCCAGCCCACCGAGACCCTCGACCACCTCGTCGATCATGCGCACCACGTCCGCTTCTTTCGAGACGTCAGCCTGCACCAGGATGTGATCCACGCCGTGCTCGCGACCTCGTTGAGGCAGCGATCCACCGCCTCATGCAACATCTCATCCGTCATCTCAGCATCCGAGACGTCGCGGAGATAGTTGATGGCGACGTGCGCCCCTTCGGCTGCCATGCGCACAGCGATGGCTTGCCCGATGCCCGACGTCCCGCCGGTCACCAATACCCGCTTGTTTTCTAATCCTTTCATCTTTTCAACCTCCAAGTCTCTATGACGTGTTGAGCCGTACGGGTCTTACCTCAGTCGATCATGGCTCCAGGTAAAATTGTCCTCCGCCGGACTGCTGGAGCAATTTGGCGATCAACCCTGTCCAGCCGGTCTGATGGTTGGCACCCAACCCAGCGCCGTTATCGCCGTGGAAGTATTCGAAGAAGAGCAGCAGGTCGCGCCAGTGCGGATCGTCCTGGAAGCGCGTGGTGCCGCCGTACAGCGGCCGCCGTCCGTTCTCGCGCCGGAAGATGCTGATGAGGCGCCGCGAGAGCTCGGTAGCCACCTCCGCCAGCGTCACCTCGTTGCCAGAGCCCGTGGGGCACTCCACTTTCAAATCGTCGCCGTAGAAGTGGTGGAAGCGTTGCAATGCCTCAATGATCAGGAAATTGATGGGAAACCAGATGGGACCGCGCCAGTTGGAGTTGCCCCCAAACAGCCCGCTGCGCGACTCCGCCGGCTGGTATTTTACCGTGAACTCCTCACCTTGTACTTGAAAACTGTAGGGATGATCCTGATGATATTTGGAGACGGAGCGGATGCCGTAGGGCGATAGGAACTCGTTTTCATCCAGCATGTAGCGCAGCACGCTGATCAGCCGCTCTCGCGTAAGGATGGCGACCAGATGGCGGTCCTCGGCACCTTCCTGACCCACGTCAGCCATGTTGCCGCTGATGTCGGGGCGGTTCTCGATGAACCAGTGCATGCGCCGGTTGAAATCCGGCATCTCTTCCAGAATCTCCGGCTCCAACGTCTCCACCGCGATCAAGGGCAGCAGACCCACCAGCGAGCGGACCTTGAGCGGGATGATCCGCCCGCCGGGGAGATGGAGATTGTCGTAGAAGAAGCCGTCCTCCCCGTCCCAGAGGGGGATGTTCTGCCCGCCGCAGTTGGTCATGGCGTGGGCGATGCGCAGAAAGTGCTCAAAGAACTTCGTCGCCGTGTCCTGGTAGATGGGATTGTCCTTCGCCAGCTCCAGCGCGATCTTGAGCATCGCCAGGCTGAAGAAGCCCATCCAGGCCGTGCCATCCGATTGGTCGATGTGCCCACCCGTGGGCAGCGTGCGGCTGCGATCGAAGACGCTGATGTTATCGAGCCCCAGGAAGCCGCCCTGGAAGATATTGCGACCCTCCACGTCCTTGCGGTTGACCCACCAGGTGAAGTTGAGCAGCAGTTTGTGAAAAATGCCCTCCAGAAACGCGCGATCCGGCGTGCCGCTTCGCGCAGCATCGATCTTGTAGACGCGCCACGCAGCCCACGGGTGCACCGGCGGGTTGACGTCGCCGAAGGCCCACTCGTAGGCCGGCAACTGCCCGTTGGGGTGCATGTACCATTCGCGCGTCATCAGGACGAGCTGGCGTTTGGCATAGTCCGGGTCAATCAGCACCAGCGGCAGTGTGTGGAACGCCAGGTCCCACGAAGCGTACCAGGGATATTCCCATTTATCCGGCATGGAGATGACGTCGAAGTTGTTGAGGTGCTTCCAGTTGTGATTGCGTCCCTGCTGGCGAGACGCCGGGGGCTTGGGCTGACCGGGGTCACCGCGCAGCCACTGGGGGACGTCGTAGTAGTAAAGCTGTTTGGTCCACAGCATGCCTGCAAAGGCCTGCCGCTGGATGCGGCGCTCATCCTCGCACAGGGCCGCAGGTTGCACGGCCCCGTAGAATGCGTCGGCCTCAGCCATGCGCTGGCTGAAGACGGCGTCGAAGGCCGCAAACGGCGCCTCGTGCGCCGCGTCGGCAAGACGCAGGCGCAGCGTCCGCGTCTCGCCAGGGGCAATATCCAGCCGGTAGACCCCCGCAGCTTTGGTGCCCTCTCCGGCAGGATTGACCGCCGTCTCGTCCCCGTGGATGACGTAGCGGTGGAAGGCGTCTTTGACGTAGGGCGTCTGATTCTCTGTGCCGAAAAGGCGGCGGTTGTGGGTCTCGTTCTCGGTAAAGAGCCAGGTCTCGACGTCGTCTGCATAGAGATAGTAGGCGCCCAACGCCGGATGTTGGGCTTCCACAGCCGAGTCGTTGCCCTCCCGGCGCCGCAGGTGCGGCTTGCCCGGTACGTCGCCCATGGGGCCGTTCTCGTAGCCCCAACGCCAGGTATTACGGAACCAGAGCGTGGGCAAAACGTGACAGGGCGCCGCGTCCGGTCCCAGGTTTGTGACGCGGATGCGGATAAGCAGATCGTCCTGACCGGCCTTGGCGTACTCGACGTCTACGTCAAAATAGCGGTCGCCCTCGAAGACACCGGTGTCCAGCAGCTCGTACTCCGGCGCATCGGGCCCCCGGCGGGCGTTCTCCTCCACCAGTTCACGGTAGGGAAACGCCGCCTGAGGATACTTGTAGCGCATCTTCATGTAGCTGTGAGTCGGGGTGTTGTCGAGATAGAAGTAATATTCTTTGACGTCCTCGCCGTGGTTGCCCTGCGAGCCACTCAGGCCGAACAGCCGCTCCTTGAGGATGGAATCGCGCTCGTTCCAGAGCGCCAGGGCGAAGCAGAGGTACTGATGGCGGTCGCTAATGCCCGCCAGCCCGTCCTCGTTCCAGCGGTAGGCGCGACTGCGGGCGTGATCGTGAGGGAAATAGTCCCAGGCCTGACCGGTGGCGCTGTAATCCTCACGCACCGTGCCCCAGGCCCGCTCGCTGAGGTAAGGCCCCCAATGCCGCCAATTGGCGCGCCATTCCCGATGGTCGAGCAGTCGCTGATATTCAACGGTCTCTTGCATGTGGTTATCCTTTGCGCTATCGTTCATCTGCATTTTCATATAAATAGTATACGTTAATCTCACAAATGACAAGTAGCCATGATATAACGGGGATAGGATAAATTATTGGGGAACTGTAGCCGCGATTTCTGAATCGCGCACCCTGAAGCGCGAAATGGATTTCGCGGCTACCTAGCGCCGGTTTGCAAGACAGCGCTCTGATTTTTCCCTATATTCTATCGTATGCCCTGATATAACGGTGTCAGTCGCGACAATTCGGGTCAGTCAAGCGGGTCGGAGAAGGGCGAGGGTGTCCAGCGGTAGCGGTTCAGGTCGATGCGCCCGGTCTCGTCGAAGACGACGTCCTCGGCTTCGAGCAGCGCCTGCTGGTGCGCAGCGTCGTCGATGCTGATGCGCCCCTGCGCGTTGACGACGCGATGCCACGGCACACCGGAGCCCGGCTTGAGCGCGCGCAGCGCCCAGCCCACGGTGCGCGCGCCGCGCGGCCAATCGAGCAGGCGGGCGATTAACCCGTAGGTAGCGACGCGACCGGGCGGAATGCGTCGCACTATCGCGTAGACGCGGTCGAAATCACGTGATGCGGAAGTGCTCTGATCCGAGCCACGCTTCATAGTCCGCCTCCACGTCGATGTCTTCGAGGACGGGTAGCCGGGTCAGTGTGAGGTCGTGGGCGCGGGCGCGGGCCTCGGTGCGGGCCAAGACGTTCTCCGTGCTCCAGGGGATCTTGGAAAAGAGGTCGGCGCCGGGCGCGCGCATGCCGATGAGGTAGTAGCCGCCGTCTTCCGCCGGCCCGATGATGGCGGGATCGGTCTCCAGGCGCGCGAAGGCCTCCTGCACCAGCGCGCCGTCGAGGCCGGGGATATCGCTACCCGTCAGCACCACGGCGTCGGCACCTTCGTCGAAGGCGCACTCAAAGGACGCCGCCATGCGCGTGCCCAGATCGCCGCGCACCTGCGGTCGTACCAGCAGCTCGGGGAAAGCGCGGGTGAAAAAGGGCACGTCGCGCCGGTGGCCCAGGCTCAGCTCGATGCGCGCGGTCTCCGCGACGGTCGCCAGCAGATCGAAGAGATAGCCGTAGAGCAGCCTCGCATAGACGCCCGCTGCTTCAGTCTGACCGAGGGTGGCGCCTAGCCGGGTCTTGGCGCCGCCGGGCAGTGGACACTTGGCGTAGACGATGAGATGCCGGTTCATGCGTCAGCCTCCCTCGCCGTCTCCTCGCGGCTGGAGCGATAGGAGCGCGCGATCTGCTCCGGCGTCGCGCCGAGGTTCAGATAGCGGAACATGTTCCAGCCGTTGAGCAACGATTGCCAGAGATACCCCCGTTCGGCGAAGCGGCGCCCCGAGGTGATGACGCGCACATCCGGGTCGATGCGCACCAGGCGTCCGGCCTCGTGCAGCGCGCGCGACATCTCGACGTCCTCCATCAGCGGGATCTCCGGGAAGCCGCCGACCGCCTCGAAGGTCTCACGCCGCATAAACTGCACCTGATCGCCGTACATGAGCGACCACTTCGGTGGGAAAACCCAGTGGTTGCGGATCTGTAGCATCCAGTCGGCAGGCAGGATCAGCGTCTGGAAGGTACCACCGCTGACGGCGGGATTGCTTAGCGCGTCGATGATCGCCTCGCGCCAGCCGGCGGGCAGGAACGAGTCGGCGTGGCAGAAGACGAGGATATCGCCATCCGCTGCTGCCGCCCCCCGATTGAGCTGCACGGCGCGCCCACGCGGGGATGCCAGCAAAGTCACGTCGTCGGGCACCAATTTGACAGTCCCGTCGGTGCTGCCGCCGTCCACGACGATGATCTCGACCTCGTCCCTGGTGTAATCGCGTCGAGCGTCGGCGATGCAGCGCGCGATGTTCTCGGCCTCGTTCAAGGCGGGGATGATAACGGATACGAGCATGGAACCTCCTATTCAAGTCATGTACGGGTCGAAAAGCCCGCGGACGAACTCCAAGTCCAGATAGGCATCGACTTTGCGAAAGGTGTCTTCGTTGCGGAGCGCGTGGTCGCCGGTCTGGTATGTCACCCAGGCCATGGCTGACCAGGAGATGCCCCGCAGGCAGTTGAAGGGATCGCGCAGGCGGACGCGCGCCTCGATGGTCTCGCGCAGGTGCACGTCATCGATGGCGTCCTGGTAGGCACGCAAGAAGCGCGTCTTGTCCGCCGGCGACATGCGGTAGTCGGTCTTCCAGAGCGTCGTCGTGGGGACGCAGAAGTGTGAGAGATCCTGCGATGGATCGCCCCAGAGCGGCTTCTCCCAATCGACCAGGTGCAGCGTACCCTGCCGGCGGTTGGCGATGAAGTTGCCGGAGTTGACCTCGGTGTTGATGATACAGGGCCAGGAATCCTCCAAGAAGTAGCGCTCGTTGTGGCGGGCCTCGTCGGCCCAGGCTAGCACCTCGCGCAGATAGTCGCGCAGCGCCGGATCCGCCAGGTCCGACTCCAGATAGATGGGCAGCAACCGGCTGCACTCCTCGAAAGTCATGCTGAGCGGGCGCGCCTCACGGATGAGATGATTCTCCTCCTCGGCGATGGGGCACGTGTGCACGCGGGCAAAGAGGCGCGCGGCGGCCTCCAGGTCGCGGCGATAATCCAACATCTCGCCGGGCAGATACTCCATTAGCAAAACGCCATAGGTGTTGCCCGCCGCGTCCGTCAGGCCAGGCGCGTCGTCCACGTAGTAGGGCCTTGGCGTGACGCCGGTCTCTTCCAGCAGCTGCAGCGCGCGGAACTCGTAGCGGATCTGATCGTCGCGGTCGATCTGCGTGCCGATGTTGACACGGAACACCCAATGACGCGCACCCTGGCTCACCAGGTAGTTCATGTTGTACTCGCCCTGGGCCAGGGGCCTCACCTGCCTGGGGTTCTCGTCCCGCCGGTGCCACACGTGATCCAATGCGCTCTGCGCTAGATACTGTTCCACGTCCGGTTGCAACGTTTCCAAGTTCATACGAGCCTCCGTTTATCACACTTTGGCGAGCATTAGCAGGATCCCCGTGACCCATCCCAACACCAGGCCGATACCCACGTCGCTCGCGAAGTGTACCTCCAGCGCGATGCGGCTCACGCAGACTGCCAAGCTCCACAGGACAACGGCGGGGATTGCTGCGCCGGGCAGTTCCGCGCTCAACAGAACCGTCAACGCGCCGACGCGGACGGCGTGCCCAGAAGGGAAGCTATAGCGGTCGAAGGCGTTGTAAAAGCCGCGCGCTGGAACCGTGGGCCTGCGACGTCGAACCAACTGCTTCAGCGTGGCACTGAGCACCGAGGTGATCAGCACGGTGCTCAGAATGCGCAGGGCAATCATCCGGGCGTGGCTGCCTGGGCGCGACCAGAGCCAGCCACCGGTCAGGAGCCAGATCAGGCTGTCGCCGGAGTGTGCGGTGATGGAGGCAAGGGTGCGAACCAGGGGATGGCGTGTATGCGCCGTGATCTTCACGGAGAGACGCCGGTCAACCTCGGCCCAACGTTGGAGCATCAAGGTGCGTCCTTCAGCACGCGGCGGCAGATCTCCAACTGATGGGGCTTATCGACGTCCATGCCCAGCTCCGGGTAGGGAGAAGGGAGGACGCGCACCCGAAGATCTAACTTCCGCAGCACCTGCGTCTCCAAGTGCGCGGTCGAGAGACGGTGCAGGAAGAATTTGATGAAAATTCCCGGACCAAGCTGCAGCGCGGCTTTTAGCATCTCCTTGCGGCTGGCAGCCAGATCGCGCCAAAGGTCGTGATGGGTGCGAAAAATATGGGGATTGGCGACGTGGATGTCACCACCCGCCACCTCCACGTTCTCAAAACGCGAATACGTGCGATTCGACGTAGGAAAGGCGGCCTCCATCACGGTGCGCGGAATCACGGTGTAATTCAGGTCGGTGGAGGGTGTGTCGTATTGCTCGATGAGCCACGTGACCATCTCCGGCGTCAAGAGAGGAATGTCGGCGCAGCTGGTCAGCACCTGTCGCGCAGCAGGATCGCGGTCCAACAGCCACTCGATCCCCACGAGACCGTTGTTGAGCAGCGAGCCTTGATCAGGATAATAACGGGCGATTTTGGGAGAGACAAGCCTGGCATCGGGCGTGAGTCCCACAACGACGATGTGCCGGACGTCAGGCGTCTCGGTCAGGGCGTCCACCACCCACTGGGCCATGCGCTTGCCTGCGATCTCGGTAAGTGCCTTGGGCCTGCCCTGCGAGAAGGGATAGAGTGGATCCTCGGGCCGTGGGGTGCCCCCGGCTACCAGCATGCAGTCGATCATGGCGGGCTTTCAGGTGTTGAGGGGCTGGATCTGCGGGCGTAACGCCAGCTCCCCGATTATGGCGCGCAGTTCGTCGAGCGTGAGCGGGCGTCCCTTCCCCGCGATGGCGACCAGAGCGGCCTCCATCAAGTTGGTGCCGAAGGAGCGACCGTCGTAGCGTGGGGTGGTGGTGATGAGATAGCGGACGCCGGCTTCGCGGAAGCGCTCCACATCGGCCTGGGTGGTCGTGTTCGTAAGGACGGTCTTACCCGTCAGGTCTGGGGGCATGTGCCGTTTGATGTAGCCACAATCCCCTCCGATGATCGTCGCCCAATGGTACCAGCGCGTGAAACGAGGCACGGTCTTATGCTGCTTTTCGCCGGTGGGATAGATGAAACTGATGGGAGCCAGGTGTCCGACCAGGTGTCCGACCAGGGGGGCGAGCAGGGAAGCCAGCGCATTGACGGTGGAGAGTCGGTGGAGCGGTATAGGCACGCCCAGCGCGAAGAGCAGATCGCCGAAGACCATCTCGTAGCCGGCCTCGATGAGACTCTGGGCCATGCCATAGCGAGCCATGGCCACGGCAACCATGGCACGTTTGGGCCGCAACTCATCGCCGATCTCCGCTTCGATGATGCTCATGCAGTCCCGTTCAAGCGTATGCCTGAGGCCTTCACCATCGACGACGGGCGTCTTTTCCACCACACTGACCATGCGCTCGGCGGCTTTCAACGGGTAGCTGCGATCCGGCGTGCCGACGACCAGGTCAATGCCGCCTACACCGAAGGCGTCCACGTGACGGTCGAGCTCACGATAAAGACGTGACGCTGCTTGCACGTCGCCATCTGTGCCGATGCGTTCCAAGATAACGTGCTCACCCAGCAGGTCGATTTCGACGCGTTTGTCTCGCCGAGAACTGCCCAGACTTACGCTCACCACTCGCTTCATGAGTGTCTCCCCCCTCTTTTGGCTTCGGCGTCGTAGGAATCACCCTATTTTAACCAGAGGTGGGCAAAACACAAAGCTCTGCCAGTGAGGAAATAACTGAAGCATTTGGGGCTCAGAATCTGAGGTGGAACCCCTGTACGTGTAGGGAAGGTTGCACGAGATTGGATTTCTAGTTCGACAACGAGGCTTTCACTTCAGGACACGGAAAACACGGACTGCGCACACGGTCTTGCCATAGTCGTCTTGTCTTTGCCGTGTTTTTCTGTGTTCGTCCGTGTCCAATTTTTGACCAGGCGGATCAGTTAGGCGGATCCAGCAAGATGATCCAGCCGCCCTCCAGCCGGACTTTGTCCTGTTGCCGCAACCGCATCAGCGCCCGGTTGACGCTCTCGCGGCTGGTCCCGACCAGCGCGGCCAGCTCTTGCTGTGTCATGGGGGGCGTGATACGGATGCCGTCCGCGGTTGGCGTCCCTGACCACTCGGCCAGACGCTGGAGTTGGAGATAGAGCCGTTCAACAACGGGCAGCGACGCGAGCCACTCGGCGTCCTCGTTGGTGTGGCGCAGACGGGCGCTCAGGGCGCGCAGCAGATGGACGGCGATGCTGGGCGAGTGCCGGATGGCGTGAAGCAGCGCATCTCGACCAATCTCCACGGTCTCCGTCGGCTCCAGCGTCACCACACTGGCCGAGCGGGGTGCCTTTTCGAAGAGTGCCATTTCGCCGATGATCTCGCCGGGTCCCAGCAACCGCACACAGAGCTCCCGTCCGTCTTCGCCGATGACGAAGACCCGCACCTTGCCTCGCAGAATGATGTGGCAGGTGGCTCCGCGCTCGCCCTGACGAAAGATATACGTCTCAGCGTCGAACGTGTGCCGATGTGCTGTAGTCGCCAGTTGTCGGAGTTCGCTTTGCCGCAGATCACCGAAGAGCGGTTGCGAACGCAGAAAGGCGACAATGTCGTTGGGGTCCACGGATCTCTTTCTCCCTTTTGCACTTGATACTTGCTGCCATTTTACTTGTGTCTGATGCATAATCAACCTCCTCCGCCCGCGAGCAGCCAGAGACGCAGGGCCCATCCTACGCTCAGCGCTAATCCGGTGCCCAGTAATGTTTCGGCCCAGTGCGTGATGTATACGAATCGAATGATTATTGTGTCCCCATGCATCTGCAGTCGCCCCAGGTGACGGGGTAACAAAATTAGCGGGGCCAGATAGCCGTATCCCGCAAAGGTCAGTCCGGCGATGAGCACCCGTTCCAGCATGGGTATCACTTTGTCGCCGGCGCCCAACGGCGGGGCAGCCGTCGCGCCCCACACAGCGCGTACCACAAAGCGGAGCATCACCCATGCTGGCTGGAGCAAGATCAGCACGGCGAGCAGCACGCCGGGACTGTGTGTCATCTCGGTCTGTGTCTGTACACCCGAGACCAGGATCATCAGTCCAATGGTGGTGAGGTGCGCGAACTGGTCACCGAGATACCAAAGGAGCTCCGTCGTGGGATGCGTGACGACGATGAGCCGCGCCCGCACGAAATCGATAAGCGTGTGGATTATGCCGATGAGCAGGGCGTACGGCCACCAGCTCGGCACGACCATGAGAGCACAACCCATGGTGGCTATCGTGACGAGCAGACCATGTGCCACCACGCCCAGTGCAGAGCGGGATTTCCAGCGGGCCAGGGCATTGGTCTGCAAGACATAATCGCCCAGCACATGCGCCAATAGCATCATGGTGAACATAGCAACCTCCCACTGGTCTCTTTGATTGATCTCTATGTTTAGCATAGCAGGCAGCAGGTCGCTTGCCAATGACCTTCGTCACACCCCTTGACAAAAATATCTCAAACTGGTAGACTATTTCGCAGAGGAGCCTATGAGACCAAATCGCGCAGATCGCAAGCAGAAGGTTAAGCAGAACACACCTCCCATTGGGTTAGGTGCGGTTTGCTTTGCCTGATCTGAAGCGTTAGACGATCACAGAGCCCCCGGACCTGATCCGGGGGCTTTTTTGGTGCCTCGTTGTGTCTCTGAAACTGAATGAGCGTTGACGTTGGAGAGTTTTTGATGACGATGTTGGTCGACACCCGTACGAAGAAGCGCAGCAAGAAGCCGGACGCTGGGTCTGGTTAGCGGCGCAGCTTCGACGGGCGCCGTCGTCGCGATGCTGTCACCGCCGCCGCGTTGGAGGCGCGGGTGTGCGACCTAAGAAGGGCCGGTATCGACGAGATCGAAACCGAAGGTTCGACGCCTTCGCCGCGACGGGCGGTGCCCGCCTCGGCGCGCAGGCACCCCATCGGCACGACCAGGGCGGCGCCGATGATCTGCGGCGGGCGGGGCGCGATCTGGCGCTGGCGGGCGACGTCGTCGAGGCGCTCGCGCAGGCGGGTCTCCAGCTCGTCGGCGCCTCTTCACCATCTCCACGCCGCATCGCGGCGCGAACCTCGCCAACCTCGTCGCGCCCGACC
>DAOTUH010000125.1:0-2941 GCA_034437255.1 Anaerolineae bacterium | reverse complement strand
GAGGATTCAAATAGAAAGCGACGTGTCAAAATACACGTCGCGTTATCTGATCCCGTTACTCCGCTGGTAACAAAAAAGCGAGGAGACTATTCCCCTCGCTTTCAATGTCACTAGCGGGAGCGACGGGAGTCGATGTCCGCGCGTCGTAAAAACGTGAGGACAGCTGCTTGAACCTCGGACCTACATTCGTTGCTCACAGCCCCCTTGGGGTCAGCCCCAACTATAGTATAACAGAGGAATTGCATTCCTACAAGTCCTGAAGGCTCGACGAGATACGTCTCGTCGGGCTTTTTTGTTGCCTCCCAGGGACCTCTAGCCCGATGAGACCGCTCATCGGGCTTTTTTATGTGGTGCAGCTATCCATTTTCACTTCATAGGAGGTCAGCATGGCAGCAGATCAGGAACGTAGCACGACGCCCAACTTGAAGTTATTGTCCGTTGCGGAGACCGCCGCGATCTTAGATGTAAGTCGGAAACTCATCTCCAACTGGATCCATGCGGGAGCTTTGCCCGCGATTCGATTGGGACCAGGGCAGCGGCTGATCCGCATCCGGCAGGAGGACCTGGAGGCGTTTATCGAGGCGGGTGAGATGACCCCGGACGCGGAGCGAGGCGAGGAGGCGAACAGATGACCGACACGCAGCGGTATTGTGCGCAGTGTGGAGCGTATAACGATCGCCGCCCCCACAACAAACGCTTCTGCAGTCGTGCGTGCTATCTGGCCTACCAACGGGACCATGCCGACCGCAGTCCGGCAGGTAGGGCCCGGCGGCGGCGCCGCCTGGCCGAGGAGTACGCTGCGGGTGTGATTGATGAAGAGGCGTACCGGGAAAAACTGGCGCTGTATCGGGAAGAGGACTTGATCTAGGGGGAGGGATAAGGATGCCGAAACACGTGTTTGGACGGCGGAGTGCCGAGTTTTTTGAGGCGTTGCAGGATCAGCCGGTACGGGTAGCCACGGTGACGGGAAAGCAATACGCGGGCACGCTTATCGGCGTCGATGTGTACGACATCATCATCCGCCAAGAGAACGGGCTGGAGCTCCTGTTTCCTAAAGGGAACGTCGTGTACATTCATCGTAAGCCGGGGAAGGATACATGAGCGGGCCGGCCTACGTACATCGCACCCACCAGGCGTTACCGGAACACCTGCAGGAAGCGCTGACGGCCTATCGCGCGATCCGGGGCCACTTGCGGCCGCGGATCACTGTGCACAAGAGCCAGGTTGCGGCAGCCCGCGCGGCGTTGCCTGCCGAGACGGAGATCAGCGGGGAAGGCCTGGGCGGTTGCCTGGCTAACGAGGGCTGGCTACCCGAGGGGGAAGCAGAGGAGGAGACGTGAAGCTGACACATGCTGTGGTGCAGGTGCGAAGCGAGCAGTATGAAGGCCCCGCTGTCGTGCTGCGCAGCAACGGTGACGACACCGTCACGGTGCTGGAGGAGGTGAGCGGGCATGAATTTCGCGTAGCCAAAGCCGACCTTGCCCTGGCCCCGGTGACCGAGCAACCTGTCGAGTGGACCAGTCAACAACTGCTGGACGCCTGGCAGCCGTTCCTCACCCGCATCGCCCGCCACCTGGCGGAACGTCTGCAGAGCTACGCCCGCTTCGGGACACCGGAGGACGCCGACACCGTCTTTCGAGCCTACCTGAACGAACCGCCGAAAGCGTTCCGCGATCTCTGCCATCGAGGATAAGGAGGATCACCGTATGGGTATCCAGAAGAACAGCCGTCGCTTGGCCTTCGGACGGACCGTGGTGTGGCTGGTGGGATTGGTGCTGATCGGCGTCATCTTAGGCGGGTATCTTGCTACGCGCCATCATCAGCCGCCGCTTGAGCCAGCACGGGTGGCGCCGACCTGGCAGAACGTGCTCAATGCGCCGACCTGTGCGTTCCCGGTCATCGCCATCACGCTGGCGGCCCTAGGTTTCACCGCCGTGCGGGGCTACTACGGCCTTCAACGTCTGGAAGCCCGCCGCCGGATCTGGCACGCCGAGGCCGCCGAGCGGGAGGAAGCCGTCCGTCAAAGCGCGGTGCGCACGGCCCGCCGCCAACTGGAACTCAACGATCTGACGGTCAACCTGGCCACCGGCGAGGAGGTCGCGCGTCTGATGGAAGGCCCGGACGGCAAACTACTGCTGGTCCGTCCGGGGCTGGCCACCAAACCCGTCTCCCGCCTCGATCCCGACGAAGTACGGGAAGACTCTGACCAGGTGCGGGTGGCAGCCATGTTGGCCAACGCGACGCGCTATGGACAGGGTGGGGGGCCGTCCGGGCCGCGCCGCGGGGCTGGCGCCGGCCCCCTCTCGTTGGAGCTGGCGGCCTTGGCTATGCTCAACGGCGGAGGGAGCGTCGAGCAGCGCTTACCCGGCCAGGTCCGCATTCTCAACGAAGAAGAACTGCGTATGTTGGAGGATAAGCAACGTGCTGACTAGCGTATCCAACGACCTGATATTTTACCTGGGGGAAGACATGCCCAAATGGGACGTGGCACTCTTGGAGAATCTGGAAACGACCACGGTGGAGCTCAACGGCGAGACCATCCCCATCCTCTCGCACGGTTCCCCGCTCTGGCACGTGGTGCGCCTGATGGGGGAGCAGACGCTGCACGCCTTAGACGAGCTGGGCTATGTGCGCACCAACGGCCTGGGCCAGACGCAAGGCTACCGGATCAAGGACTTGGCCGTGACGCCGGATGCCCATTACGCGCTCATCCACCTGGACGTCACCAACCTGCAACTCTATCATCCTGCCGCGCCCACGCGCAAAGGGCGGGGCAAGCCGAAGCCCTACACGTCGCTGATCAGTCAGCACGTGGAGGAACAAATCCGCATTCGCATCAGCGAGACACTGGACGCGCCGGTGGACCTGCGCGTGGACAACACGCACTGGGTGCGCTACATCGTCGATCTGCGCTCCCTCTTTCGCGGGACGTACTTCCGGG
>DAOTUH010000124.1:0-3235 GCA_034437255.1 Anaerolineae bacterium | reverse complement strand
GCGGGAGGCGCTGGGCTGGGAGCCAGATGTCACTTTCGCGGAGCTTATCGGGATGATGGTGGACGCCGATATAGCGCTATTGAAGCGAGAGAACGATTGGTAACCCAACCCTCTCTCGTGTCCAAGATTGGCGGAGTGCGATCAGGTGCAAGGAGAACGGATGAACGTTGAGCGTTTCATCGTCATTGTGCTGGACGGTGTGGGAGTGGGGGCGCTGCCGGATGCCGATGAGTATGGGGACATGGGCAGCAATTCCCTTGCCAACACGGCCCAGGCCGTCGGCGGATTGGATCTGCCTAACATGGAAAAGATGGGCCTGGGTAACCTGACCAATATTCTCGGTGTGCCGCCCAGGGAAAAGACCCTCGGCGCCTACGGGAAGATGACCGAGATTTCGGCCGGCAAGGACTCCGTCACCGGGCACTGGGAGCTGATGGGGGTCTATTCGCGCACGCCCATGCCGACGTATCCTGATGGATTTCCGCCCGAAGTCATGGAACCTTTCAAGGCCCGGACCGGCTACGGTGTGCTGGCGAATCGACCGGCTTCTGGTACGGAGATCATTAAGGAGCTGGGCGAAGCGCATCTGCGCACGGGCAAACTCATCGTCTATACGTCCGCGGATAGCGTTTTCCAGATTGCCGCCCATGAGGACATCGTACCGGTCGATGAGCTCTACCGCGTCTGCCGGATCGCGCGGGAGATTCTGCGGGGCAAGCATGCCGTCGGGCGCGTCATCGCGCGTCCCTTCCGGGGGGAACCGGGCAGTTTCTGGCGCACCGAGCGACGCCATGACTTCCCACTGCTGCCGCCGCGGCCCACCGTGATGAACAAGCTCCTCGACGCGGGCTACGACGTGGCTGCCGTAGGTAAAATCGACGACCTGTTTGGCAACAGCGGCATCAGCCTCAACAAACATACCACCAACAATGCGGACAGCATCGCAGCGCTGCTTGATTTTCTGCCGCAGGATTTTCAGGGCTTGCTGCTGGCGAATCTCATCGAGTACGACATGATCTACGGGCACCGCAACGATCCCCAGGGCTACGCGGGCGCCCTCAAATACTTCGATGATCAGCTCCCGGAGATTGTGCGCGCCATGCGGCCCACCGACGTGGGCGTGATCGTCGCCGATCACGGCGTCGACCCGACGACGGAGAGCACCGATCATTCGCGTGAGTACGTGCCGCTGCTCGTGTTCGGCGCGCCGGTCAAACCCTCGGTCGATCTTGGCGTGCGGGAGACCTTTGCAGATCTCGCCGCGACCATCGCGGAGAATTTCGACCTGGAACCGCCCGAAGTCGGACTGAGTTTTCTGAGAGCGATCCGAGCTTGAGGGTGTTTGGTCAGCGGATTAAGCAGAGTGAGCAGATTTAGGCTCTCTTGGATTTCGCAGGGTGAGTAAAAAGCGGTTTTAATTTTCTGTATGAATCTATGAAGTCCGTGGTTAATAGCTCGCTTCGACCCGGCGAAATCCTGAAGACCCCAGATTTATTAAGTTGTCTTGTATATGTACTAGACGTCATTGAGAGCGGCTAATCAACAGGATAACACATCGAAAGGGAGGTACAGACCATGAGTGACATTAAATTTGGTACGGATGGATGGCGCGCGCGCGTTGCCGAGGATTATACGTTTGCCAACGTGCGCCGGGCCGCGCAAGGTTTTGCTGCCTACATGAAGGCCCACGAGTTGGCGGAAAAAGGCGTCGTTATCAGTCACGACCAGCGCTTCAGCGGCAGTCTTTTCGCCGAGGCCGCCGCCGAGGTCATGGCGGGGAACGGCATCACCGTCTGGCTCACGGATCACAACGCGCCGACGCCCGTCATCAGCTACAGCGTGGTGGAGCGCGAGGCGGGCGGTGCCATCAATATCACGGCCAGCCACAATCCGCCAGCCGACAACGGGTTCAAGGTCCGGGATCCTTTTGGCGGGGCTATTGCGCCGGACGGCTTGCGGGAGATCGAGTCCTATATCCCAGATAGCATGGCTGGCGTTCAACGGGTGGCTATCGCAGAGGCCGAGCCCCAAGGCCTCGTCCGGCGCTGGGACCCCGATCCGGCCTACATCGAGCACATCAGCGGGCTGGTGGATCTGGATCGCCTGCGCAACGCCGGCCTCAAGATCCTCTGCGAGCCCATGTGGGGCAACGCCATCGGCTGGTATCCACGGCTGCTCTCCGGCGGCACCAACGAGGTCATCGAGATACACGCTGTGCGCAATCCGACGTTCCCGGAGATGGAACGTCCGGAGCCGATCCCGCCCAATATCGACCCAGCGCTAAAACGCGGCGTCGACATCGGCGCCGACGTCGTGCTGATCAACGACGGTGACGCCGACCGGATGGGCATCGGCGACGAGAACGGCGACTTTGTTGATCAGTTGCGCGTCTACGGGCTTCTGGCTTACTATCTGCTGGAAGTTCGGGGGGAGCGCGGGCCCATCATCAAGACCCTGTCCACCACGTCCATGCTCAAAAAGCTGGGCGAGATGTATGACGTGCCAGTGTACCAGACGGGCGTGGGCTTTAAATACATCGCGCCGAAGTTCCTGGAGACCGACGCGATGATTGGCGGTGAGGAGAGCGGCGGGTATGCTTTCAAAGGCAACGTTCCGGAGCGAGACGGTATTCTCGGCAATCTCTACTTCCTGGATCTGATGGTGCGCACGGGCAAGAAGCCCTCTGAGCTGGTCGAGCTGCTCTTCGAGACGCTGGGGCAGGCCTACTACTATGATCGCATCGACACCCGCTTCCCCGACGAGAAGCGCCCGGAGGCCAAGGCGCGCCTCGACGCCGCCGAGCCCGAGGTGATTGCCGGGTACCCGGTCGAAGAAATCGTGACGTTTGACGGCTACAAGTACGACCTGGGCGATAACGGCTGGCTGCTTATTCGTTTCTCGGGCACCGAGTCTATCATCCGCGTCTACTGCGAGGTCACGGAGAAAGAGAAGGTGCAGCCGGTGCTGCAAGCAGGCATGGAGCTCGCTGGCTTAGCGTAGCCGCATGCACCATTCAGGGACCCGATCTCTTTGACGGGTCCCTGTTTTTGTAGATTCCGGCCCTCACACATTCAAACAAAGTAACCGTTTCGATTTGTGAGCGCATAGGTGCAACGCACTTACGAATCCAATGAAATCGCGCTACGAAGTCCTCCAGGTATGGTTTCGCACGTCCTGACTTATCAACTTCGGCGAAAGTGCGTTGCCTCTTAGAAGCCTAAACAGATAGCAAACA
>DAOTUH010000123.1:0-1848 GCA_034437255.1 Anaerolineae bacterium | reverse complement strand
TTGTGGGTCACCTGATTGCGGTTGAAGGTCAAGCCAGAGTCGCCCCAGCCATGCACGCTGGCATGCACGCCGCCACACGCGGTGATCGCCTGGTTGTGCTGGATGATGTTGTCTTCAACTATCACTTTCACATCATGGAAGAAGGAATTGATACACACGCCACCGCCGTTGTTCTGGGCTACGTTGCCACTGATGACGTTGTGTCGCAAGATAACGTGGTCTCTCGACTCAAGCCCTGCACACCGGTCAGCGCTGCCCCCAGTCAGGATCAAGCCTTCGATCTGGCGCGGGTAACTCGACCAGTCTAGGTACATCACCTGCCCTTTACCCTCAGCATCCAGCGTGGTGGGCTGGGTGATCGGGTAGCTGTGTTCCCAGTCGCTCGTGCTGTAACCGCCTCGTAGCGTGAGGCGCTTATTCTCTATCCTCACCAGCGGCACTGTCCCGCTCACGTCCGTATCCGTGTACACGCCGGTCGCGATCTTGATCACGTCGCCGGAAGCGGCGGCGTCAATCGCGTCTTGCATGTTGTCATAATCACAACTGCCGTTGAGACACACGGTAATCTCGGCGGCGCGCACCGCTATGGGTGACGCTCCCCACAGCCACATTCCAATGCTCAATAAAATTGTGGTCATGATTATTACAATTACCCTATCCCTAACCTGCCAGTTTGCCCTGCGCATAAGTCTCGCC
This sequence comes from Anaerolineae bacterium, assembly GCA_034437255.1. Taxonomy (GTDB): domain Bacteria; phylum Chloroflexota; class Anaerolineae; order B4-G1; family SLSP01; genus G713. The sequence goes on along the minus strand of DAOTUH010000123.1, from coordinate 1,152 downwards.
TCCTAAAATTTGGTAGTGTCCCTTTACAGAATAGGGAACAAATGTTCCAGTTTTGATAGCTGATCTAAGAAGTATGCTGGGACGCGATAAGCAAGTAGCTCTTCGGTACTCCATACATGGTCAGTTAATCCTGCAGCCATCGCAGGCGTTACGGGACGCCACTTACGCGGCGAACCGAGGCCCCGCGTTGGTTCGGGGATGGCAAGAGGCTCACGGAGACTCTGATGAGGGAGCACCAAATGGTAGTAGGCTGAGGAAAGCCACATTTGTTTTTCAAACCACGTGAGATCCTTGGAAAAGCCATTGGTCCGGCGGGTGAGTCGCCGATTGTGCTGTCGCCAAGTGAGATTGTCGCGCTCGACGAAACTGGTATTGATCGTCTGACTGCGGGATGAGACCGCTAAGCGGTCGGCTACTTGTTCTGGAGTCCCGAATATCACTTTGGAGCCCACTTCTACAACTCGTCCCCGGTCTCGTTTTTTGACGACTTGGGCGTAGACCAAATCTGGATCCGGTTGTTGGCGGGGTTTGGGGCGTCGCCCTCGCGTGCCACGACGTAGGGGTTGATACCAATAACCATACGTGTTCAACAGCGCTGTGCGATACTCGGGCAATTGATCACTCGTAAAAAAGGGTATGTAGTTATCGGTCACATGGGCCACGCGGTGCAACAATAAGTCCGCGTTCTCTTGGGTGCGCTTACCCACGACAAAAGCCACGACCAATTGCCAGATAGGAGCAAAGGCTACCCAGACCCAGGCATCGCCATACGTTTCATCATACAACTTGGCAAAGGGCAAATGCTGTTCTTTGGTGTGCACGAAACTCCATAGTTCGTCCAACTGACATTCGGTGACATGTAAATCCTGCCATAAGTACAATTGCACCAAGCGACAGTGCTGGCCCGCGTGCGCCAGCCAGGCACATGCAGTATCCTTATCGATTTGGACGATTCGGGCCGTAGCACGGAGGGAATTTCCTTCCGCCAACGCGCGCACGGCAGTCTCAAAAATCGCTGGGTCTGCTTCCAAATGCATATAGGCTGTCCCGTATCTCATCGACACATTACTCCCACAGGCCTTGCACCGGGCTTGCGGATACCCGTGACTAGCACCATTGCGCACCAAAAGGCTTTCGTTGAACGGTATTCCA
>DAOTUH010000122.1:0-11473 GCA_034437255.1 Anaerolineae bacterium | reverse complement strand
TAGGGTCCTATTCAAGGAGGTGATGTATATCGGATATGTCTGATTTTGTATAGCAACGACAAATTGTAAACCTGAATTACGCACACAGGAGGAGATAATATGTTTAGCAAGAAGTGGTTTGTCCTTGCTGCCCTGATCATGGTAGCGAGTATGCTAATGTCGGCCTGCGAACCTAATGTGGTGACGGTGACGGTTGAGAAAACCGTTGAGGTTGAAAAGGAGGTCGAGAAGGTTGTGACGGCTACCCCGGAGGCTGAAGCCGAAGAGGAAGAAGCAGAAGCCGCGGGTGAGGTTGGTGTTTACCGCATCGGCATCTATGAGGACCCCAAGACCCTCAACTACTGGAACTATTTGGGGCCCGGCAGCTCTGTATGGAGCGCCTATGTCATCGCCGGGCACGCGGGTTCCTTGTACTCCCTTTCAGATGTCCGCTTTGACTTCATTCCGTCCTTCGCCAAAGAGCTGGTTGACCCGGTACAGGAAGGCGAGAACTGGGTCTACACGGTGCCCATGGTGGAGGATGCTATCTGGAGCGACGGGGAAGCCATCGACGCTTACGATGTGGTTTTCACCCACAACGCCTGCAAAGACCTGAAGCTGACGCAGAACTGGCCCAATAGCTGCACCCCCACCGGCATCCAGGTGGAAGCCGAAGCCGTGGATGACTTCACGGTTCAGTACACGTTCCCCACCACCCCCAGCCTGGCGACCTGGAACGCTGGCGTGGCCCTGGCACCGATTCTGCCCGAACACTTCTGGGCAGACGCAGTTGAAGAGGCTTATGGCTTTGTTGAGGGTGTGGAAGCGCCTGAGATGGAGCGTCCTGAGGACTGCGATGCCGAAGATCTGAGCGACGAAGATCAAGCCGCGTGTGACGTATGGGCCGAATACGATACGGCTTTTGAGAACGCACGCAAGACCTTGTACGAGGCTGATCCCACGGGTTCCCCGTCTGCCGGTGGTTTTGTGACGGATAAATATGAGCCTGGTGCTTTCGTGCAGCGCACCGCGAACGATAATTATTTCTTCAAGGACGCCGTGATCTCCGAGTACGACGACGGCACCTGGATGGTTGAATTCCCCGATGGTGAGACCCGGCAGCTCTTTGGTGATGCGGCCGGCGAAATGACCTTAGAATACACCTCTGGCCCCCACGCTCCCAACGTCATCTTCTCCATCTACGGCTCCCAGGATGCGGCGTTCCTGGCATTGTCCAACGGCGAGGTTGACTACGTGTTGGCCCCCACGGGCACATCCCGAGGTCTGCGTGAAAAGGCTCAGGCCACCGGTGATATCGAAACGTATGTCAATGCTGACTACGGCATGTACTACATCGCCTTTAACATGCGCAAGTACCCCATGTCCGAGTATGAGTTCCGCCAGGCGTTTGACATCGTCCTGGACAAAGAGTTCGTTGTGAACCAGGTTCTGCAGGGCACCGTCTTCCCCATGTACTCCACGATGCCTCCCGGAAATGTCTTCTGGCACAATCCAGACGTTCCCAAGCCTTACGTCGGCATGAGCCGCGAAGAGCGTGTGAACGAGGCCATCGCCGTCCTCACCGAGGCCGGCTGGAGCTGGGAATCTGAGCCTTACTGGGACGCCGATCTCAACGACGTCGTGCCTGGCGAAGGGCTGACGATGTCCAACGGTGAGCCGATGCCGCAGCTGACGATCCTGGGGCCTGGACCGGCCTACGATCCGCTTCGTGCTACCTTCAACCAGTGGATCTCTGAGTGGGCCCGTGAGCTGGGTATGAACGTTGAGTCCGAATTGACGGGCTTCAACACCATCCTTGATCCGGTCTTTGTGAGTGCGGACTTTGACATGTACATTTTGGGCTGGAGCCTGGGCAACGTGGCCTTCCCCGACTACTACGAATCCTTCTGGCACAGCCGCAACGACACCGCCGTCAGCGGCAACTTCAACACCCCCGGCTTCAACAATGCAGAGTACGACGCCTTGATAGACGAGTTCATGAGCACCCCAGATCTGCAGCGTGCACAGGAGCTGGTCTATGATGCGCAGGTGATGTTGGCTGATCAGCGCCCCTACATCCCCCTCTTCTACAAGCAGGTTTACGACTTGGCCCGTGAGACTGTCCAATTCCCCTACACAGAGACGCTGGGTGGTATTGAGATGCAAGAGGGTATGCAGACTGAGGCGTTTCCGCTTGCTGAGTAGTAGTTTGGTAGCTTTTTGAGTTGGTTAGATCGATTGAGAGCGGGTGATGACCACCCGCTCTCAATCAATGCATGTAGAAAGACAACGCATGTTTGATGATATCGCATTTATTCCCGCGTTCCGCACTGAGCCATGCTGTAGTTCGATTATCGTTTTGACTATCAAAATTGGCCGTTTCTATTTTTGGTCTATGATTCCCTGCTTTGTTGCTTCATATTTGATAGGGCTTGCCACGAAGTGTAACGGAGTGCCGTTTTACGCTGTCCAACGCCACTCCACTGGATTCTGTGCCTGACCACGAACCTTTTGTTACCCGAAACAGGCTTGGAGATTTTACCTAAACATGATGATCAAAAATCATCATGTTCCGTCAATAACTTGTACGTACTCTCAATATCTTGGGGATCCCATCCCAAGATATAACCCTCCACAACCAAAGAAAGGAGAGGTAATGTGGGTAACTCCCCAAGTTATTGAAAGGATACATCTCTACCCTATGTCGGGTTACACTTTATCGGGAGAAGGAGAACACGTAGAATAATAAAGTTGGGATTTGGGTAAGCTAATCGGTGGAAGAGGTCTAAATGTTGAATAGGAGAACGTAATATGTGGAAATTCTTAGGCAAGCGCCTTTTGCAGATGCTGATCACGTTGCTTCTGTTTCAGGCGATTACATATTTTTTGATCGATGCGCAGCCGGGCGATATCGCCGATTTGTTGGCACATGATCCAAGTATTCCACCGGGAGAGCGCGATCGGTTGCGCGCCGAGCTGGGCCTGGATCGTCCCCCGGTGGAGCGGTTCTTTACGTATATTACTAATTTCTATCGAGGAAATTTGGGGGTCTCGTTCAACGAGTATCCAAGGCCAGTCCTGGATATTATCAAAGAGCGTCTGCCGCGTACGTTGGTTTTGTTTCTCAGCGCGTCGATTGTCTCCTTCTGGGCGGGATTTATGACCGGCAAAGTGCTTGCCTGGCAGCGTGGCTCTTTTATCGAATACGCTTCGACCATCACTGGGGTTACACTCTATACCGTCTTCACGCCTTGGTTTGCGCTGATGATGATCTGGTTGTTCGCGGTGGCCTTAGATTGGCTGCCGGCCGGGAAATTCCTTAACCCAGAATTATGGATTACTGCGCCGGTGTCGGCTAATTCAGTCTTCACCCGGTTGATTTACACAGGCATTGTCAGCCTCATGGTGGCTGTGGCGGGCTTTATCCTGTCCAACCGCGTGCCCCGCAAATACCGCGTGCCCCTGCGTGTCGCCAGCGTGGTCGTTCCGCTCTTCGGCGCGTGGCTCTATTGGTGGACCAACGGCTACTGGCCCTGGGGCGTGGACATCCTCAGCCACCTGATCCTGCCCGTGCTGACGGTGACACTGATTGCCTATGGGGGCAACATGCTCCTGACGCGAACCAGCATGCTGGAGACGTTGCGTGAGGACTATATCTTGACGGCACGCGCGAAGGGCTTGCCCGACAAAGTTGTTCGGGACAAACACGCGGCACGTAACGCCTTGCTCCCGGTCTGGACGGGGCTGGTCTTCAGCATCGGGCGCTCGCTGAGCGGCGGTATCATCACCGAGACGATTTTCTCCTGGCCCGGACTGGGCCTGACACTGCTTAACGCATCGTTGGTTGCCGATATTCCGGTGGCGATGGGAGCGTTGACCGTGGTGGGCATTCTGACGCTGGTCAGCCACCTGGTGGCCGATATTGGGTACGCTATTCTTGACCCGCGCATCCGTTATTAGAAAGTAGGTGAATTATGACAACACCGGTTAGATCGGAAGGTATTAAGGTCGCGAAATCTGAGGCGGGATATGTGCCTCTTTGGAAGGTGCGTCTGCGTCTCTTCGTGAAGTCGCTCAAATCCGGCTGGGCTTTGTTTGCGGAGAATCCCATCGGCCTGATCGGCCTGGGTATGATCGTCTTCTTTGGCCTCTTTGCTCTGGCCCACCCTATTCTCATGAGCACGGTCTGGGATTCGACAACGTACGATCCGCTGATGGGTTACGATATGATGATCGCATTTCATCCCTCCCCCCCTTCTGCTCGCCACCTCTTGGGCACCGATCCGCTGGGGCGGGACGTGCTCAGCCAGCTGATGTACAGCACGCGGTTTGAGTTCCTGCTGGGTGTTCTTTCTGCCGTGATTACCGTCGTCATTGCGACAACTATCGGCGCGGTGGCTGCGTACTACGGGGGCGTGATTGATACGCTCTTGATGCGTTTAGCAGACCTGGTGATTATGGTGCCCTTCTTACCCATTCTCATCGTGCTCAGCAGTCTCACCGAAGTGGGGATGTTGCAACTGGCGCTTCTGATCGGCGTGCTCTCGGGATTTGGAGGCACTACCATCGTCATTAAATCTCAGGCACTGTCGGTCAAGGTCAAGCCCTTTATCGAAGCTGCGCGTATCGCGGGCGGGGGAGATTTTCACATCATCTTCAAACACATGGTGCCAAATCTCCTTCCCATCGCGCTGCTTTACATGATGTTTGTGGTCACCAGTGCCATCTTCGCCGAGGCTGTGCTCTCGTACTTTGGACTGACGACGATTCAGATGAGCTGGGGGCTGATGATCAATACGGCGCAGACCCAGGGCTATTTGCTGCGTTTCGACGCGTGGTATCTTTTGATCCCGGCCAGTCTGGCGATCACTTTCCTGTGTGCGGCCTTCTATCTGGTGGGCCGCGCCCTAGACGAGGTCGTGAATCCCCGGTTGCGCCAGCGCTAGTCACAGTGCACAGTGAGGTTATCGGCTCACCCTAGACTTCTGAGGTCTATAAGCGATCTCGATAGTAGCAAGATCGTGGAGCTTGCGGGTGATGTGACGGGCAAAAACTACTTAGCGGAGACCTCGGAGGTCTAAATCACGAAAGTTAACTTGTCAAGCTAGGAACCTACCGGCGACTTCTTGAGTAGACATGGAGTTTTTGAATGAGGAGCAGGATATGAGAAATGGAAATGTGCTTGAGGTTGATAACCTCACGATGCATTATATGACCCGGAAGGGCGCAGTCTCGGCCGTGGATGGGGTGTCGTTTGCTGTCGGTCGAGGCGAATCCCTGGGGTTGGTGGGAGAATCGGGGTGCGGTAAGACCTCCATTGCTCTGTCGTTGATGAAATTGCTGCCCGAGAACGCGAACATCATCAACGGTCAGATTCGCATCAACGGCGACGATATTGTGCCGTTACCGTATGCGAGAGTACGTGAATTCCGTTGGCGGCAGATTTCGATGGTCTTTCAGGCCGCCATGAACGCCTTGAACCCGGTGTATACGGTCGAGGATCAGATTATTGAGGCCATGGAAGAACATCTGCCGCACCTGACCGAAGCGGAGATGGAAGCGCGCGTGAATGATCTATTTGAGTTGGTCGGTCTGGATCCCGAATTCAAAGACCAGTATCCTCACCAGTACAGCGGTGGTATGCGCCAGCGCGCCGTGATCGCCATGGCTCTCTCGTGCGACCCGGATATCATTATCGCCGACGAGCCGACGACGGCCCTAGACGTGATTGTGCAGGACGCGCTCCTGAAGCGCATTCGCGAAATCCAGAATCAGCTCAACATGGCCATGATCTATATCTCGCACGACGTGGCCGTGATCGCCGAGGTCAGTGATCGTGTGGGCGTTATGTATGCCGGCAAGCTGGTCGAGCTGGCCTCCACCGAAGTTATTTTCCATCGGCCGATACACCCTTACACTATGGGTTTGATGTCTGCCTTTCCCAGTATTGTGGGTGAAAAGACCGAATTGGTAACGTTGCCGGGCGAACCGCCGGATCTCCTGGATCCACCGACAGGCTGTCGCTATCATCCGCGATGTCCTTACGCGACCGAGATTTGCAGGGAAGAAGGGCCGGCGTTCATCGAACACAGCGAAGATCACTACGCGGCCTGTTGGCATCCAGGAGGAGAAGCATCATGACCGAATCAGACGTTCTTGTCAACATCCAAGATCTATCTAAGTTATTTCCTGTTGGAGGCGGCATTTTCCGGCAGAGTGACGTCTTTGTTCACGCGGTCAGCCACTTCAACTTGCAGATCCAGCGAGGTGAAAGCGTGGGATTGGTGGGGGAGTCGGGCTGTGGCAAGACCACGACCGGCAAGTTGCTGACTCGCTTGCTCGATCCGACCGAGGGTAAAATTGAGCTGGCCACCAACGGTGATGTGGTAGACATCGCGTCGCTGCGCGGCCGAGAGCTGAAGAAGTTTCGCCGCAACGTGCAGATGATTTTCCAGGATCCCTACGAGTCCATGAACCCGCGCCTGACGATCTATGACACGGTCGCAGAGCCGCTGGACGTGCAAGGGATAGGCACTATTCAAGAGCGCGAGGAGCGTGTTGCGGAGCTGCTGGAGACCGTCGGCCTAACGCCGGCGTCGAGTTTCCTGTTCCGCTATCCGCACGAGCTCTCCGGCGGACAGCGGCAGCGCGTGGCCATCGCGCGCGCACTGATCGTCTCACCGACTTTCGTGGTCGCCGATGAACCGACATCCATGTTAGATGTGTCGGTGCGGACCGGCGTCATGCACCTGATGCAGGATCTGGCTGAGCGCTTGCACGTCACTTATCTCTACATCACGCATGACCTAGCCGTGGCACGTTACATGTGCAATCGCATCGCCGTCATGTACCTGGGCAAGCTGGTGGAGTGGGCCGAGACAGAAGAGCTCTTACAGAATTCACTTCACCCATATACGCAAGCTTTGCTTTCCGCTGTGCCTGTGCCCGATCCGACCTTTAAGCGAAAACCGGTGGAAATTGAGGGCGGCATCAGCAAACCTATCAATCCAGAACCACGTTGTCGTTTCTATGATCGCTGCCCGCTGGCCGATACAGAGTGCCTTGAGAGTCCTCATCCTCCGCTGGTTGACAAAGGCGGTCGTCACTACGTCGCGTGCTATAAAGTCTAGCCGCGTCTCACGACGCGGTTTCGTCAGCCGCACACGCACGCCCACGGAAGCAGCGGGCGTGCGTGTGCGTTAAGTCTGCCGCTGTGCACGCACCCTACGCAGATTCTACGCCCCAAGGAGAACGTTGATGATTCGCTACCTCTGCCGCCGTCTACTTTCGAGTGTTATCGCGCTTTTTCTCTTCTTGACACTGATGTTTTTCGTTGCCGAGATCATGATTCCTACAGATTTCACGACACAGTTCGCCATGACCATGAACCGAGAAGCGCGGGCGAAGCTCAAGGAAGAGTTGGGGATCGACCAGCCGCTTTGGCGGCGGTATCTCCAATGGATGGGACGGTTGTTACAGGGAAACCTCGGGACATCTTTCCGAGGCCGTCCGGTGGGAGAGATTTTTGAAAGCCTGATCCCCTATACGCTCTTCGTCTTCTTTACTGGAACGGTGATCGCTTTCCAATTGGGTAAATGGTTGGGGAAAGTGGTGGCCTGGCGCGGCCCGGGGATCCTCAGCGGATCGCTGACCTTTACAGCGGTCTCACTCTACACGACGTTTCCGCCGTGGCTGACCTTTCTTATTACCTATTTCTTTGCCCGACAATTGGATTGGTTCACGTCGCCCTATAAACGGCAAAGTGCGTTTTCGCAGGTCGCGCGAGATCTCTGGGCCGATTTCCCTTTGACACCAGAACAGCTTATGCTCGCCATGCTCCTCTCTTTTGTCGTGATTTGGCTGGCAGTTACGCTGGTTGTTCTACTACAACGGCGGCTGACCCACCGTCGCCTTCCGCCACTTGTGCGCCTTGTGCTTTGGGCCACGGGCGTTTGGGGCGTGTGGCAGCTTGGGGACGTCTACCCGCAAACCATGGATGTGTTATCCATCGCGGGCTTGCCCGTCCTGACCTACGTTCTGCTCTCCTTCGGCGAGACCATGCTCATCATGCGGACGAGCATGATGGACACGCTGAAAGAGGATTATATCGTCACAGCGGAGGCCAAAGGGTTGTCACGGCGCGCCGTTCGGGATCGGCACGCAGCACGCAATGCGCTCTTACCGGTCTTCAGCCGATTGGCCATCAGCTTTCCGTATATGCTGACAGGTCTGGTGATTATTGAGACTGTTTTGGAATGGCCTGGAATCAGCAGTGCGCTCTTCGATTCGTTATATAATCAAGACATGCCTGTGGTCATGGGAGGGTTGCTTATTGTCGGCGTAGTCTCTGTCATCGTGCGCTTAGCGCTTGATCTACTCTATCTGTATCTCGATCCCCGTATTCGTTATCAGACCTGGAAAATCAGGAGCACCTCATGACCTCCTACGAGAACTCGATGCGCAAGGAATCTGGACGTTGGAGGAAGCGAAAAGCGCGTCTGGCATCCTACTGGCGGCGCTTTCGCATGAACTGGGCCATCTTCGTAGAAAACCGCCTTGCCATGGTCGGACTGGCATTGATCGCGGTGTTTGGCATGTTGGCCGCGGCGTATCCTGTGTTACGGACGACGGTGTGGAAAGAGGGTTATTACGATCCGGTGACGGGATACGATAAGGAGATTTTTGAGCATCCCGCGCTGCCATCGTATCGCCACCCGCTGGGCACCGACGGCATGGGACGGGATGTGCTGAGCATGTTGCTGGCCGCCACGCGACCGGCTTTCATGGTGGGCACTGCGGCAGCTCTGACGACGGCCCTGATCGGCACCACTTTGGGCGTCGTGGCTGCGTACTACGGCGGCGCGGTCGACAACGTGTTGATGCACGTGGCAGATGCTTTTCTGCTGTTGCCTGCGCCCCTTTTCATGGTCATGGTGGGGATGCGCTTTCGGGATCTGGGACCGGTGATCTTAGGCCTGCTCTACGGTATCATCGCCGGGACGGGGGGAGCCACCATCGTGATGCGTTCCCATGCTCTGGAGATCATTGCTCGTCCTTTCATCCAGGCCGCGCGGATTGCGGGCGGCGGTGGACGGCACATTCTTCTGGTTCACGTCGTCCCGCACATGCTGCCGTTGGCCGGGCTTTATATGATGTTGGCTGTGACGGGCGCCGTCGTCGCCGACGCGTTCATCTCGTTCTTCGGCTTTTCTCGCACCTACCTGAACTGGGGAACTATCATCTATTCGAGTTTCATCTATTCTAGCGTTCTGGATTCGGGGACGGAGTGGCACGTCTTGATTCCGCCCTCGGTGGCCCTCTCGCTGTTTGCGGCCGCGTTTTATCTCGTCGGTCGAGGCTTGCATGAGGTCGCGGACCCGCGATTGCGCGATCGGGCCTAACCCGTCAAATTCGTGTACAATGAACAAGAATTTGGTGGACAGGAACCTTTTTGGTGATGGCTCGTCCACGTTAGGGCCTAACCACCCAGCTTCTTGTACAACGGGCAAGAAAACGGACTGCGAAAAAGCTTTTCTGACCCCGGTTTGTCCGGGTTAGATAAGGAAAAATGGTAGCTGAGAGACGCAGATTGTCCATCTGGTGGATCATCTTGATCACGCTGGCGCCGTTGCTGCTAGGCGCCTTCTTTGTGCTCAGCGTCACCGTCCACGGATGGGTGCGCTACGATCCTCAGTACTTTGAGCCAGAATATGTGGCCGAGTACGACACGCCGGGTGCTGTGGCCCGTGCCCTTGAGCACGCTCTGCAAACGGACGACCAGGCGCTCATCGCCGAGTTGGAGGGTTTACGCCGTCCCGTACCTCTCAAGGCAGCGCCAGACATCATCTTGGTGATGTTGGCGGAAGAGCAAGGGCCTTATCTTGCCTATCTGTATTTCAACCTGAATACTTACAAGCGGATTCCTCATTACGTTGAACCGGTTTGTGATCGATGGGTGGTGGCACCGGCGGACGCCTACTACTATTATCATTCTGGTGAATGGCTCAAGGTTTTCATCCCGGTGACAATCATCTGGTGGCTGCTGGAAGCGGTGATTCTGTTAATGCGCTGGGTTTTCCGGGCGTCACGTCGTCTCCGACCTAGTACATGAGTAAACGAGGAGCGGGAGGTTATCAACTATGACCATGGATATGGCGAACGTCGCCGACCATGCGCAGCGTGTGATCGCCGAGGTTGAACGGGCCGTCGTGGGCAAGCACGAACTGCTGCGGAAGATCATAGCAGCTGTGTTGACCGGGGGACACGTTCTCCTGGAGGATTATCCCGGGCTGGCGAAGACGCTTATCGCCAACAGCTTCGCCACGGCACTGGGGCTGGAATTCAAGCGCATTCAGTTCACCCCAGACCTGCTGCCGGGCGACATCACCGGGGGCTACATCTACGACCGTAGCCAGAACCGTTTCGAACTCCGCAAGGGCCCACTGTTTGCCAATGTCATCCTGGCCGATGAGATCAACCGTGCATCGCCGAAGACGCAATCAGCGCTGCTGGAGGCCATGCAGGAGCATCAGGTGACGCTAGAAGGCGAGACGCTGCCGCTGCCTTTTCCCTTCATCGTGATCGCCACCCAGAATCCCATTGAGTATGAGGGCACGTTTCCTCTGCCGGAGGCGCAGCTCGACCGTTTTATTATGAAGATGTCGGTTGGTTATCCAAGCCGCGGCGAAGAGCAGGAGATCCTGCGGCGGCGTCGGGAACGGCGTCAGGATGCCTTCCGGTTGGAGCAGGTTCTGGATGTGGAGACGTTGCTGGCGATGCGCGAAGCCATGGAGAATGTCCATGTTGACGAGGACGTGGAAGCGTATATTGTGGCCCTGGTCCACGCCACGCGCGGGCACCGTCAGGTCGCCGTGGGCGCCAGTCCGCGCGGTTCTCTGGGCCTGTTGAAACTGTCACGGGCCTGGGCGGCTATCCACGGACGCGACTACGTGATCCCCGACGACGTGAAAGCCTTCATCGAACCGGCATTGGTGCATCGCCTGATCCTGCAGCCGGATCTATGGATGCAGCAACACGCCGTAGAGGACATTTTGGTCGAGGTTCAGAGGTTGGTGCCCGTTCCGGTCCTCGACTGAGCGGCAAATGAGCGCAATGCTCATAATAACGAGTAGGGCCAGTCTCCCGACCGGCCCCAACAGGGTACCCTGATGATGCATTCCCCAGTCAGCTGAAATTGGAGCCGGCCGAACACAGAAATTTAAAAACTGTGCGCGAAGTCCGTGTTCGCCCGTGTCCTAAACAGAAGGTCTTGTTGTCGCGCTAGGGCGAGCGCTCCAGGTCAATCGCCTCGATGTTCCACAACTCAGAGTTCTCCGTAGGATCAAGCAGGAATCCCCGGACCAGGGGCCGCGTCGCGGCGATTTTGAGCCGCAGGAAGAGGGGCAGCGCCGGCAGCTCCTCACTGAAGATACGTTGCGCTTCCTTGTGACCCGTGGCGTAGAGCTCGGTACCCGGCAGCGATTGCAGGGCACTC
>DAOTUH010000121.1:0-6878 GCA_034437255.1 Anaerolineae bacterium | reverse complement strand
TTTCACCGACGACGTTTCTGGGTGGAAACTGGTCAGCCTGCCCTGGGAATCCTTCACCCGTGCCAGCTGGCAGCCCCCCGGCGCGCCGGATGATGGCCTGACGCTGACAGGCGTTACCGCCTATGGTTTCTTCATGATCCCCGGCACCAACGCCCACCTTTACTTCGACGAAGTTGCCGTCTTCACTCCCCAGGCAACGTTTTACGTTGATCAAATAGCCAACCCGCCAGGGCAATCCCTCCTAGTCGAATTCAGTCAGCAGGAATATAGCGTTGTCGAGGGCGACACACTCACCATCACCGCGATGCTCAACGTGGCCGCCACGGACCCGGTCACCGTGACCTACGCCGTTACCGACGTCACCGCGACTTTGACTGAGGACTACACCATCACCCACTCTATTGGTCAACTATACTTCGCACCCGGCGAGACGGAGCAAACGTTCGTCATCAACACTATTGACGACACCGAGAAAGAGACCAGCGAGACCATCGCGCTGACGCTATCCGACCCGGTCAATGCTGAATTGGGCCGCGCCGAGGCTACAGTGACCATTGAGGACAATGAGGCTATTTGTGATGGACGCACCCTGATGATTGACAGTTTCGATAATTACAGCATGACCCTGCCGACGAACATCACCGATACCTACGGCAACGAGATCGGCTTCTTCACCTGGAGCGATGGCAGCCCGGTTGAGATTACGACGACGCAGGTTATCACCGGCGACGCAATGGTTCGTCCCGGCCAATCGATAACCAACACGCTCTTGAAATTTGATTCTGACATCGGCGGCTGGGGGGGCTTCACCCACAACTTCGAAAATGAAGCATGCGACACCTGGCTGACGCAAGATTGGAGCACCTATGAGGGCTTCGGCTTCTGGATGTACGGCACCGGCTCCGGTGTGGAGGTGGGGATCGAGTTACAGGAAAACCGCCCGGCCAACGCCACTGTCCCCGATGACGGTGGCCCGGAAATCTGGAGTTACATCTTCAAGGATGACGTCGCTGGCTGGCGCTTCGTCGAGATCTCGTGGGACAAGTTCACCCGCAAAGAGATCGGTAACGGCGCACCCAACGATGGCTTGGCGTTAGAAGAGGTTCACGGCTGGGCCTTCATCTCACTGGCCAGCGGCGGTCCGCAGACCCACTACTTCGATAACGCACAGATTTGTGGCGAGCGTGTCGTCGAGAAGGATCTGGAAATCGGCTTTAGCGCCAAAGAGTATGCTGTCACCGAGGGTGAAACAGCGACGCTCACCGTCACCCTGAACATGACCACCACCGAGACCGTCACCGTCGGCTATGCCATTCAGGAGAGCGGCGCCACGCCTAACCGCGACTACATCCCCGTCAACGGCACGCTGACCTTCGAGTCCGGCGAGACCGCGCAGAGCTTCGCCGTCGAGACCATGGACAACAGGAAGTATGATAATGACAAGCGCGTTGTCTTCGTCGTGACTGATCCCAGCACCGGCACACTGGGCTATCAACGGCGCGGCATCCTGTTGATTGAAGATGATGAGTCCTACAATCCCGCCCTGTTAGAAGATTTTGAGTACGGTGTGCATCACTTCGATCTCACCGGCGGCATCACCGCCACCTTGACCGAGCTGGCAGATAGCGACGCCAACGCGCTGCCCGGCCAGGGCGCTTACGAGACCGTGCTCAGCACCACCTACCAGATCCCCACCGGCACCGTCAACTTCCCCGGCCACATGCAGCGGATCTTCGGCGGCAGCGAGAACTGGGCCGATTACGACGGCTTCAAATTCTGGTTCTATGGCCAGAACACGGGCAACGATATTCAGGTCGAATTGCTGGACAATCGCGCGCCTGATCCCGGCCCTGAAGGTTGGGAGTTGGTCTGGAGCGACGAGTTCAACGGGTCGGTCGGCACGCCGCCCAATCCCAAGTACTGGACGCACGAGATAGGCGACGGCGCGCTCAACGGTATCACTGGCTGGGGCAACGGAGAATTCCAATACTATACCGACAGCACCGATAACGCTGCCATGGACGGCGCTGGCAACCTCGTCATCACCGCCCGCAAGACACCCACCGACACCAACCTGACCTGCTGGTACGGCACCTGCGACTACACCTCCGCCCGGCTGATCTCGCAGCACAAAATCGACTTCGCCTACGGACGTATCGAGGCGAACGTGAAAGTCCCCGCCGGTCAAGGTCTATGGCCCGCCTTCTGGATGTTGGGCAATGACATTAACCAGGTCGGTTGGCCCACCAGCGGCGAAATCGACATCATGGAGTACGTGGGCAAAGACCCCAATTCCGTCTACGGCACGCTGCACGGCCCCGGCTACTCTGGCGGCGATGGTTATGGCAGCGGCCCCTTCGATCTGGGCGAGCCGGTCGCCGACGACTTCCACCTCTTCGCCATTGAGTGGGAACCGGGCGTCATCCGCTGGTACATCGATGACACCAACTTCTTCACCGCCACCAAGACCGCGCTCTTTGATCTCAAACCCAATGCTGAAGAATGGGTCTACGATCACCCCTTCTTCCTGCTGATGAACTTGGCCGTGGGTGGGAACTTCCCCGGCAACCCCGATGAGACCACGCCCTTCCCGGCGGAGATGGTCGTCGACTACGTCCGCGTCTACCAAGCCCCAGATACCTCCGAGCGCTTCGCCACCACCTTCACCGACGACTTCACCGGCTGGAAGTATATGAGCTTCCCCTTCAGCAGCTTCTCCCGTGTGCCCGAGTCCACCTCGCTCCAAGTATCGACGCAAGTGCCCGACGACGGCTTGACCCTCACCGAGATGTGGGGCTACAGCATCGATCTCCCCGCCGAAAGCAGCGGCACCTTCTACATGGACTACATCAGTCTCTACAGGGAATGGTTTTTCCCGCTCATCTTCAAGAACTGACACCAAGTTAGCCTGACCGGAGACCAGGAACGGGCGACCGAGGTTTAGCCGAAGAAGCCCGTTCGAGGTCTCCGGTCAACGATTTGCGACAAAACCAGTACCGTCACAAGGCTTCGCTGGGAGACGCTGGTAAGCTTCCCGGATCGGCCTAAAATTGGACACGGGCGAACACGGCAAAACAGAAACCGAAGCAAAACCGTGAGCGCAGTCCGTGTTTGTCCGTGTCCTGAAAAGCATTGCACAACATGACGCCATAGCACAAAGGAACACCCAGCATGAACAAGAAAATCCTTATTCTGTTATCCGGTTTGCTCATCCTTGCCCTCACCGCCACCGGCGTCTGGTTTTTTGCGCTGCGCCCGGAGCCAGCCTCGCCTTGGCTTCTGGTCTGGAGCGATGAGTTTGACGGCGATAGCATCAACGCCGAAAACTGGACCTACGACATCGGCGGCACAGGGTGGGGCAACGCGGAGCTGCAGTACTACACCGACCGCCCCGAAAACGCGCGCCTCGAGGACGGCGAGCTGGTCATCGAGGCACGGTGGGAAGAGGAACGCATCCAAGGTCGCGAATACACGTCAGCGCGGCTCAAGACGCAGGGCCTCCAGACATGGACCTACGGGCGCATCGAAGCGCGCATGCAGATCCCTACCGGACAGGGGATCTGGCCCGCCTTCTGGATGCTGGGCGAGGACATCACCACGGTCAGTTGGCCCGGCTGTGGCGAGATCGATATCATGGAAAACATCGGCAGCGAGCCTAAGATCGTCCATGGCACCGTCCACGGGCCAGGGTATTCCGGGGCCAACGGTGTGGGTAACTCCTATCCTCATCCAGAGGGGGCGGCCTTTGCCGACGATTTCCACGTCTACGCCGTCGAGTGGGAGCCCGAGGAGATCCGCTGGTACGTCGATGACGAGCACTACGGCACCGTCACCGTCGATGACGTGCCTGGCGAGTGGGTCTACGACCATCCCTTCTTCATCATCCTCAACGTGGCCGTGGGTGGGCACTGGCCTGGCTACCCGGACGAGACGACGGTTTTCCCGCAGCAACTGCGCATTGACTACGTTCGCGTCTACGAGGCAAATCCAGACGCAGCCACAGATTGATTGGAAGGTAAAGGTATGACAAGTCTACGACTTTTTTGCACGGCAAAAGATAGCGCCGCTCGCCTCACCGAACAGACCCCACCGACCTTCGCAGATGGCCCGCCGTCAGGGGCGGTGGTAGAGATCGATCCTGGTAAGCAATTCCAGAAAATCATCGGGTTCGGAGGGTCGTTCACCGAAGCGGCTGCCGTCACGTTTTACATGTTGCCCGCAGCGCGCCAAGCTGAGCTTCTGCGAGCCTATTTCGATCCTAAAAGCGGACATGGCTACACGCTCTGCCGCACGCACATCAACAGCTGCGACTTCGCGCTGGGTAACTATGCCTACGACGAGGTCTCGGGGGACGTCGAACTCCGGCATTTCTCCATTGAACGCGACCGCCAAGCGCTGCTGCCCATGATAAAGGTCGCCTTCGACGTCGCGGACGATCCGCTCAAGATCCTGGCGTCACCGTGGAGCCCGCCCGCGTGGATGAAGACCAACGGCGAGATGAATCACGGCGGTCGGCTCAAGCCCGAATATCGCCCCGCCTGGGCCGAATACTACTGCCGCTACATCGAAGCGTACGCCGGCGAAGACATCCCCATCTGGGGGCTGACGGTGCAAAATGAGCCAGAGGCAAAACAGACGTGGGATTCCTGCCTCTACACCGCCGAAGAAGAGCGCGACTTTGTACGGGACCATCTCGGTCCGGCGCTGGCCCGGCACCGGTTGGCCGACGTGCGCTTATTGATCTGGGATCACAACCGCGACGTGATGTTCACGCGGGCCAAGACTGTGTTCGACGATCCCGAGGCAGCGCAGTACGTCTGGGGCACGGGTTTTCACTGGTACGAGAAGCCTCAACGCTTCGATAACGTCCAGCGCGTCCACGACGCCTATCCCAACAAGCACCTGATCTTCACCGAGGGCTGCCAGGAGGGCGGGCCACATCTGGGTGAATGGGGCCTGGGTGAGCGCTACGCGCACGCCATGCTCAACGACCTCAACGCCTGGACCGAAGGTTGGATCGATTGGAACTTACTGCTGGATGAACAGGGGGGTCCAAATCACGTGGGAAATTATTGCAGCGCGCCCATCATCGCCGATACGCGGACGGGGGAATTACTCTACCAGAGCTCCTACTACTACATCGGTCATTTCTCCCGCTTCATTCGTCCCGGCGCGCGCCGGATCGGATGTCGCGTCAGCACGGAGAATCTGGAGGCGACGGCGTTCCGCAATCCCGATGGGGAGCTGGTCGTGGTGGTGCTCAACCGCTCTAAAGCCGCCATCCCCTTTGCGCTGACGCTTGGCGAGCGCGTCGTCCCAAGTGAAAGCCCAGCCCGATCGATACAGACCTATTGTCTTCAGGAAGCATGAGTAGCAAAGACGAAATGCACCTGCCGCGATTCTGATCGTTAGTTACTATAATTGGAGATGTCTATGGATTCATTCTACTTCGACCATCATCACCGCTTTGTTATCGAGGATTATGCCCGGCGACCCCCCTTTGCCAGCTTCCTCCCTGGGATCGCAGGCCCGTCCGGCATTCCCATCTGGGTTTTCTACACCAATCGCGGTCAGGCCATCGCCGGATTTGGCATCGAAGACCGGGATCATCCCATCATGGAGTTCCAGCCCGCCAACAAAGCCTACCAGACCACACCGCTCACCGGCTTTCGCACGTTCATCAAGGTGCTGGGAGACAAACCGGTCCTGTACGAACCCTTCGCCCCGTGGAAACCTGCTGCCAGTTCACGCATGGCTATCGGCATGAACGAGCTGGAATTGCAGACGGAGAGCGCCGCGCATGGCATCCAGACGACGGTCACCTACTTTACCCTCAGCGATGAACCCTTCGCCGGTCTCGCGTTCGTCACCTGCAGGCGTCGCGCCAGACCGGCGAAGGGTTCATCGCTGACGGTCACCTACTTTACCCTCAGCGATGAACCCTTCGCCGGTCTGGCGCGACGCCTGCAGGTGACGAACGCGAGCGATGGCCCGCTGGCTTTCGAAATCCTCGACGGGCTGCCCTGGGTGCAACCTTATGGCGTGGACGAACAAGGGCTGAAGATGATGGGACGGACGCTGGAAGCCTGGAAAGGTGTTTTCAACGTCACACCGTCCGAGCAGGGACTCTCCGGCGTACCTTTCTACCACTTTCAGGCCAGCGCGAACGATACGAGCGAGGTCACCGCTATCGAGGCCGGGCATTTCTATCTGGCCTTTCGCGAAGACGACGGAGAGGCCGTGCTGCTTCCGCCGCTGGTGGATCCTGACGTGGTCTTCGGCTACGATACGTCGTTGCACATCCCCCAGGGCTTCCTGGCCCAACCGCTGGCCGAATTGCAGGCCTGCCGTCAGATCACGACCGGCAAGACGCCGTGTGGTTTCTTCGGTACCCACGTCACGCTGGCGCCCGGCGAGCGCGTCACGCTGCACGCCATCATCGGACACATGGGCACCGTCGTGCACTTGCATCAGCATCAGGCGCGCATCGCCCGTACCGCTTATCTACAAGCACAGCGCGAGCGTGCCAACGCCCTGGTGCAAGACCTCACCGACGCCATCGAGACAGAGACGGCGGCGCCGCGCTTCGACGCCTACTGTCGCCAGACTTTCCTTGATAATGTGCTGCGTGGCGGCTGGCCCCTGCTGCTGGGCCCCGAAGATCGCCCGTCTGTCTATCACGTCTACTCCCGGAAGCACGGAGACATGGAACGGGATTACAACGCCTTCTACCTGGCGGCAGAGATGTACTCGCAGGGCAACGGCAACTACCGTGACGTGGCCCAGAATCGCCGCTCGGACGTCTTCTTCGAGCCTCGGATCGACGATTTCAACGTGCTGAGCTTTCTCAGCCTCATTCAGGCCGACGGGTACAATCC
>DAOTUH010000120.1:0-5867 GCA_034437255.1 Anaerolineae bacterium | reverse complement strand
GGGCGAGCTGACCAACGCCGTTTATGGCTTTACCTCGATGTTGCTCAGCGTCCTCGAAGAAGAAGAGCCGGACTACGTTATCGTCACCTTTGACAAAGGGCCTTCCTTTCGCCTGAAAATGTACGAGGAGTACAAGGCGCACCGCGAGAAGATGCCCGATGAGATGCGGACGCAGATGACGCGCGTGCGCCAGGTCGTGGAGGTGCTGGACATTCCCATCGTGGAGCTGGAGGATTACGAGGCCGACGATCTGCTGGGCACGCTCTCGAAGCAAGCCGCCGAGCGAGGCCTCGACGTCCTGATCGTGACGGGGGACCGCGACGCGCTTCAGCTGGTGGATGACAAGATCACCGTGCTGACCTCCGGGCGCCGCTTTTCCGATACCAAGCGTTACACGCCTGAGAAAGTCCGTGAGAAGTATGAACTCGAGCCGGAACAGCTCATCGATCTCAAAGCGCTCATGGGTGACAGCTCCGACAACATCCCCGGCGTCAAGGGCGTCGGCGAGGTGGGCGCCACGCGGATGCTCAAGAAGTACGGCGCTCTGGATGAAGTGCTCAAGCACATTGACGAACTCTCTACGCGCTACCGCAATGCCTTCGAGGGCCAGCGGGATCAGGCGCTCCTGAGCCGGAAATTGGGACGGATTGTCTGCAATGCGCCGGTGGAACTGGACCTCGAATCCGCGCAGGGATGGAAGGACCGAGATCATGAAAACCTGGTGAACCTCATGCAGGAGCTGGAGTTCCGCTCGCTGATGAAGCGCATCACGCAGCTGCCGTCGAACTCGTCGCGCTCGGCCCAGGGACAGCTCTCGCTCTTCGGCGAGGAGGAGCCGGAAGCCGAGGCGGCGGAAGGCGAAAGCCAGTACTATCTGGTCACCGACGAAGCCGCGCTCCGGTCTCTGGTTGAACGCCTACGTGCGGAGGCCGACGTGCTGGCTGTGGACACCGAGACGACGAGCACCGACGCCATGCGCGCCGAGCTTGTGGGCATCTCGTTGACCCACACGCCGGGCGAGGCGTGGTATATCCCGACGCAGGCACCATCCGGCGCGCCCACGCTGGCGCCGGACGTGGTGCAGCGTCATCTCGGGCCGCTGCTCGCAGACCCCGATCTGCCCAAGTGCGGGCACAACCTCAAATATGACCTGGAGATTCTGCGGCGGGCCGGCTTCACGGTACGCAACCTGGCCTTCGACACCATGATCGCCGAGTGGCTCATCAACCCGGCGTCGCCGAACCTGGGCCTCAAGAACCTGGCCTGGGCGCGCCTGGGTGTGCAGATGACGCCTATCAAAGACCTTATCGGCACCGGGCGCAGCCAGAAAGCTATGGACGAGGTGCCGCTGGAAAAAGCTGCGCCTTACGCCTGCGCCGACGCCGAACTTTCCTTCCAGTTGGTCCAGAAGCTGCGCCCCGGCCTGGAAGAACACCAACAGCTGGACCTTTTTCAGGATCTGGAGATGCCCCTGATCTCCGTGTTGGCCGACATGGAAATGAAGGGTGTGAAATTGGACATGGGTTGGCTGGAGACGCTCTCCGACGAACTGGAGCGCCGCCTCGCACGCCAGGAAGCCGAGATCTATGCACTGGCGGGACAGGAGTTCAACGTTAATTCACCGCAGCAGCTCTCCGGCGTTCTCTTCGACACGCTGAACCTGCCGACGCGGGGCTTGCGCAAGACAAAATCCGGCTACTACTCGACGCGCGCTGCCGTGCTCGACCGTCTCAGTGACGCCCATCCCATCGTCGAACATATCCTGACGTACCGGTCGCTCGCCAAACTTAAATCGACCTACGTCGATGCGCTGGCCGAGTTACAGAATCCCGAGACCGGGCGCGTGCACACGTCCTTCAATCAGGTGGCGACGGTGACAGGCCGCCTCTCCTCATCGGACCCGAATCTGCAGAATATCCCCATCCGTACGGAGGAGGGGCGGCGGGTGCGCCGTGCCTTCGTCGCCGAGGAAGGGCATTTGCTCGTCGGCGCGGACTATTCCCAGGTCGAGTTGCGCGTGATGGCCCACGTCTCCGAGGATCCGGCGCTTATCAGCGCGTTCCGGCGCGGCGAGGACGTGCACGCCACCACGGCTGCCGCGGTCTTTGGCGTGCCTCGGGAGCAAGTAGGGTACGACATGCGGCGCATCGCCAAGGCCGTCAACTTCGGCCTGATCTACGGGCAGAGCGCCTATGGCCTCTCGCGCCAGATCGGCGTCAGCGTCAGCGAGGCGGAGACCTTTATCCGACGCTACTTCGAGCGTTTCCCGCGTGTCAAAGCGTACATGGAGCAGATGAAGAAAGAGGCGGTCGAACGAGGTTACGTCGAGACGCTGCTGCACCGCCGCCGCTACTTCCCTGAACTGCGGCCGGGAAGCCACGCGTCGCACAATCGCCGTCAGGCCGCGCTGCGCATGGCTATCAACACGCCCATCCAGGGTACCGCCGCCGACATCATCAAACTGGCGATGTTGCGGCTACACCGGCGGCTGCGCGAAGAGGAGCTGAGCTCGCGCATGATCCTGCAGGTGCACGACGAGCTGGTCTTGGAGGTGCCGGAGGAAGAGCGAGATACTGTGATTCCCGTCATCTGTGAGGCCATGCAGGGGGCCTTTGAATTGAAAGTGCCGCTCAGCGTTGACGTCGAGGTGGGCACCAACTGGGAGGATATGACCCCGGTGACGTGAGCCTCGTCGCTGGTGTAAGGATCAGCAGGAGACAAGATGAACGACAAGGACCTTGACCTCTCCTACTTTGAACTTCAGGCTTACATGGGCACGACCAAGCATCTGGGTGGCCTTGCGACGACGCTGAAGGAATTCGTGTGCGTGACGAGCCCCGGTGGGCGCGTCGGCCTCAACGAGGAGTTTTGAATGCAGTCGCCTGGGCTACGCACTCTTCGTCGGCCAATCACCGGATCGAACGAATTCACCGGATTAGGCAGAACCGCCACAAACTGTCAACGGATTAAACGGATTAGACAGACCGACGGAACACGCATTACGTGCCGCTGGCACAACGAAAAAGCCGCTCCAGAAGCCTTGCCCCCTGCCCCTTGCCCCCTGACTTTATTCACATCAGCTTGTCCCGCAAACCTTCCGCCCACCCGCGAATCGCGTCCCAATCCCGGTGGTCCTCCGTGTCTTCCGCCATCGCTTTGACAGGGATCTTGAGTAGCGGAAAGAGGCGTTTGAAGTCCTCGCCTTCGTCCAGTACGGTGCCTGCGAAAAGTCCGACGTCCACCGGCTCCACGTCAGGCGCGGCTTTGCGCAGGGGATCAAGGTATCCACGGGCCGTCTCGCGGTTCTCCGGGGTGTCCTCTGTCATCGTCAGGCAGACGACGAAGTAGGCCACGGGCATCTTGGCGAACGCCCTACGCTGGCGCTTGACCAGCTTGCGGATTGAGCGAGGGAGCTTGCCCATGTGCACCGAGGTCCCTATCACGGCAGCATCGTAGTCCTCAACGGATTTCACCGCTTTGGCGTCGAGAACCTCGACTTTCGTCTCCTCATCCCGCAGCGTCTCGCCGATGGCCTCCGCTACTTCCCGCGTAACGCCGGTCCACGTCGCAAAGGTCACCAGAATCTGCTTGCTCATCTCGTTGCCCCCTTGGCTCGTTCCTATTGCTCTCTGATGTCAACGGATTGAGCTTATATGAGCAGAGTTTGATGTCAAGGACGGAGGACGTTGGGCAAACGAAGCAGTTCCAGGATGGCTCAAACGCCATAGCCGGCTTCCAATCAGGTCTTCCGCCCGCATCAACCCCAGCTTCGTTTGCCTTGCTTTCGTCTACGCAGTCTATACGGTAAGGAGGGCGTTTTCACCAGCGGGCTCGCTTCGAGATCCCGCGTTTTCATCGGCGGACTCGCTTCGAAATCCTCTACTCTCTTGGCTGTGGCTTGACATCCGATTGGCGGCGGAGATACTGCAGTGTCATCCGCCAGAGCCATTTCCAATGGACGACGAGGTGAATGACGACCATGACGCCCAGCGCCAATCCGCTCCACTTGTGGATGATGACCCAGGTATTGCGCGCAGCGAAGTAGCCGCGTGGGAAGACCACCCAGAGCAGATACGAGGAGATGCCCAGGAGCACGGCGAGCACCAGCTGGATGACGTCGATGATGTAATTCCAGGTCGCTCTGCGCATTGTCTACACCGCCTACAAGCAGATCCAGAACCAGAGCGCGTACTCCGGCGAGACGGCGACGCGCACGTCGCTGGGGATGTGGATGTGGCTGCCGGAGAAACCGGAGAACTCGCGCGGACCGATCTCGTAGACGAAGCCGCAGCCGCCAGCAGCCTGCGCCGGCCCAATCTCCTCGATCCAATAGCTGTCCACGGGGTCGGCGCCGCCGATGCTCTCGTACCACGTCAGTCCGAGGCTGGGCAGCTCGCCCCGTTCCGCCAGCCCGATGAGCGCGTCCAGCGCCGTCACGACACCCGGCTGGAGCACGTCGTCGCGCAAATCGTGCGCCGTCATCGGCACGTCCTCGAAGGCCCACGTGCCCTCCGGACTGCGGATGTTGAGCGACGGCAGGATGATCTCGCCGCCGTTCTGCTCGCGCCGCGTCACCTCGTCCCGGAACGTGGCATGAATCGCCTCGACCCGGCCCTGCTTGCCCGGCTGCAGCCAGATGGTCATGTTGTTCTTGTACGGATACATATCCATGCGGAAGGCGTTAGGCTCGAACCAGCCGTTGGAGTAGTGGGCCTGGTACCACCAGCCGGGTTTGCCGTTGATGGCGTCGACGACGTGCGTGTCCAGCGTCTCGTCGTAGTGACTCTCCAGCTCCAGGTCGCCGCGCTCGCCCAGATGTGCCACTACGTCATAGATTGAAAAGTGCCCTTCCTGGAAGATGTCCGGGCGCCGCGTTTCGACCGCCGCCGCGTCAAAAGTGAGATCCAGGTCGCGGCTCAGCCGTAGCGTCCCTTCGCCGCTGGGCAGATCGCCGGTGCGCGGCTCCGGCGGCGTCCAGCCGGTCGCGGTTGTTGTGTCGCTCAATGCGGGCGTGGTCGGTGTCGGCGTAGGTACCTCCGCCTCAGGCGCCAGACCACCGCAGGCGGATAGCACCGCGCCTGCCGCTGCCAATCCCGCCATCTCCTGCAGAAAACGTCGTCGTGACCACTGCTTCTTGGCGTTCATCATTGCCCCCTTTTCCCTTTGTCCTATGGATGGGCTAAGAGGGCCGGATCTTACGTGCGTGGCATCAAAAAAGAGGTAGTCACCCCGTAACCTGTTGGTGGCATAAGGCACCTTCCCGGAAGCTGGGAAACCTAATCTGACAGGCCAAAACCTGCGCATGCGGGGGTTGTTTTGCTCAGAACCATCCGGCCTAGCTTCCGGGAAGGTGACCTACACTCAAGAGGGAGACTATCAAAAAAGAGAGGGACCTTTCTTGCCGGATATGACCAGCCTTCTCCTTCTCCGTCATTCCGAGCGAAGTCGAGGCCCTGGCTTAGGGAGCCAACGGCTCACAAGAATCTCCCCCTCTCGTCTCCAAAGCTCCCGATGCTTGCAGATGAACGAGGTTTTGCAGTCGGGGCGGGGAGATTCCCCGACCCTGCGGCCATGCTCAGGGCAGGCTTTCGGGCAAAAACGGTCCTCCGCTCGAAATGACGTGGAAGAGAGTGTATTTCCAGATCAACATCCATTGACCAGGGATTCGCCAGATAGTGTACGAACCTCTATTACCGGATTATTTTCTTAATCTTCATAACCACCAGGCGACTTGGAAATGTAGAATGCTTCGACTACAGGCAGATCCTGAGGGAGCAAATAGAACTTAGCCTCGCCGTGAAACTGCGGGGGAGATACGGCCTTGACCTCGCCCTGATCATAGACGTCGGTCGGTACGATCTGTGGGA
>DAOTUH010000119.1:0-10974 GCA_034437255.1 Anaerolineae bacterium | reverse complement strand
TCGCCGAAGGTCGTAGATCCAGGACGCATCCGTCCGGAGCGACTTTGCAGCCGTAGCACGTGGTTTTCGTAGACCTATGGTCTACTGACCATGGTAACCGCCGTGCAGCGGAAGTTAACATTGTCGAAGTAGAGTCTGGCACAAAAACGTAGGTTTACTTTTGGGACACGGATAAACACGGGCTTCGCTCACAGTTTTTGTATGCTCTGTTTCGTGCCAAAACGTCGCCCTTTGGAATGACGATGCGGGTATCAGGCATCCGAGGAGAAAGGATAAGATGGCAGGAACCTTTAGAGTGATTTTCAGAGCCACGAATTACAAGACGTCGGTTGCTTTCTACCGGGACACGTTGAGCCTCCCGGTGGATCGCGCCTGGGACCGGGGGGCAACGCGCAAAGGCACAATCTTCGTGGCGGGCACAGCGTTCATTGAGGTGCTGGCCATGGATGAGGCCCACGCGCCACCCGAACACATCGAGCTCTACATCCCGGTCGCCGACGTCGATGCTTTCGCGGAGGAACTGTGCAGTCGAGGCGTGACGCTGTACAGCGAACTCGCCGACAAGCCCTGGGGTCATCGCACCGTATCGGTGTTGGACCCGGACGGGGTGCGTGTGATCGCTTACAGCGAGATCGAGCCGTCCTCCTGATGGTGCAAGAGGACGGCTCGCGGAGGTGCTGCTAGGTGATCCGGTCGTAGAATAGCGGCAACCGGTCCACCGGATCGTCGGAGAACGTCAACGTATCTAAAATGCGCTGCTTGACCTCTTCTTGCTTAGTCTCGTCGTTGGTGTGGAGCGTGAAGAGGGGCGTGCCGGGTTCCACGTGGTCGCCGATCTCGACGTGCCTCACTAGCCCAACGGCGTGATTGATGGGTTCTCCCTTTTTCTCGCGGCCAGCGCCCAGGGCGACCATGGCATAACCGATGGCGTCGGTCTGCACTTTGGCCAGGTAGCCTTCACGGTTGGCCTTCACCGTCTCGACGAGGCGCGCTTTGGGCAAGCGGTCGGGTTCATCGACGACACGGAGGTCGCCGCCTTGGGCCCCGGTCATCTCCCGGAACTTGTCCCACGCCGCGCCGGAGGCGATGGCCTCGGCGGCCTGCGCTTTGCCGGCCTTGGCTGATGCGGCGATGTTGCCCAAGGCGAGCATCTCCCCGGCGACGACGAGGCAGTGTTCGCGAATATCGTCGGGTCCGCCGTCGTGCAAGACGTCGATGGCTTCGCGGAGTTCCAGCGCGTTGCCGACGGCCCGCCCCAGGGGCTGGTTCATGTCTGAGATGAGGGCCATGATCTTGCGGTCGACGTATTCACCGATGCGAACCATGGATTCGGCCAGGGCGCGAGCATTGTCCAGCGTCTTCATAAAGGCGCCGCTGCCACACTTGACGTCGAGAACAATGGCGTCGGCGCCGCCGGCGATCTTCTTGCTCATCACCGACCCGACGATAAGGGGGAGGCTCTGCACCGTGCCGGTCACGTCGCGCAACGCGTACATCTTGCCATCGGCCGGCGCCAGGTTGACCGATTGACCGGAGACGACGACGCCGGTTTCCCTCAGCTGACGTTTGAACGCCTCCGGGCTGAGATTAACGTTGAAACCGGGAATAGATTCCAACTTGTCGAGAGTGCCGCCGGTGAAACCCAGGCCTCGCCCCGACATCTTGCCGACGGGCAGACCCTGTGACGCGACGAGGGGCGCAACGACGAGGGTGACTTTATCACCCACGCCACCGGTGGAGTGCTTGTCGACGACGAAATCGACGGTATCGCTCAGATCCAGGATATCGCCGGAACGGGCCATCGCCAGTGTAAGATCACTGGTTTCCCGGTCGTTCATGCCTTGCAGGACGATAGCCATGAGTAGCGCCGCGGCCTGGTAATCGGGGATGTCACCATCGGTGTAGCCTTGGACGAAGAAGTTGATCTCGTCTGAGGTTAGTTCGTTGCCGTAACGTTTCTTTTCGATGATCTCTACAATATTCATCTATCTTATCTCCTACTCTTAATGAAAAGTTGTGTTTGGGTTCGCACGTGAATACGTCAGAGGCAGGATCATACAAGCTGACTTAAGCAATTATACTGGATTACGTTGGATTTACCTAAATGTCTCAATATCATCTTGCAAAATGATGGGCCGCTATGCTCTTGCGGATGTTTTTCGGGATATGGCTTGACAGGAGGTCGGGACGCTCATGCAACGCATTCTTATCACGGGTGCTAATCGAGGCTTGGGACTTGAGTTCACGCGACAGTATGTAGAACGTGGTGAGCGTGTCTTTGCCAGCTGTCGCGATCCAGGACACGCATACGAGCTCCAGACATTAGCCGATCAGTTTTCAAGGGAGCTTCGGGTGCTTCCGCTGGACGTCACGAACATGGCGTCGATAGATGCTGTCGTTGGAGTTATCGGCGTCGAAACCGGGGCCTTGGACCTATTGCTCAACAACGCCGGCATCTATCCGCACGGTGAAAAGCCCGCGAATCTCAAACCGCAGACGATGTTGCGCACATACCAGGTCAACTGTGTTGGTCCCATGATGATGTCTCAACGTACCCTGAAGCTACTGCGGCAGGGAACCGATCCCAAAATTGTAAATCTGTCATCGCGACTGGGTTCGCTTGCACTAAAGAACCGGGGTGGGACGTACAGCTATGGCAGCAGTAAGGCCGCGCTGAATATGCTGACCCGCGCGCTGGCCTTCGATTTGCGCTCGGAAGGCATCGTCGTGGTGGCGATGCATCCTGGCTGGGTGCAGACCGATATGGGAGGTGCCGAGGCGCCACTCAGGCCGCCGCGAGCCGTTCAAGGCGCCATTCGCGTTATTGATCACCTGACGTTGGAGGACAGCGGCACGTTTCGTACCTGGGAAGGGAAAACACTGCCCTGGTGAGGTCCGGTGACTAAGCAACGCTATGATTGACCGCAAGACGTTTTCGGTACGCACGACGGCACTGCTCGTCGTCTCCCTGGTACTCATTGACAGTCTCTACTTCGTCTTCGCCCGCTTGCTGCTGCCGCGCATCGCGCCGGCGGTATCGGCCTTCTACGTCCTGGCGATTGGCGCGGTGGAGGTGACGGCTCTGGGATTGCTCCAGAATCGCCTGCGCCTCAAGGCGTTGCGTGAGAACTGGCCGCTCTTTCTGGGCATCGGCCTGTTGATCAGCCTGAGCATGAGCATTAATTACCGGGCGGTGGCCTTCGTTGATCCCGGCACAGCGTCGATGCTGAGCAAGACGTCCATTCTCTTCGGGTTGGTTTTCAGCTTGATCTGGCTCCAGGAGCCGCTGGCGCCGGTGCAGGGGGTGGGGGCGTTGTTGGCCTTCGGCGGCGTGTTGGCCATTACGTTTCAGCCAGGAGACTATTTGCAGCTCGGCTCGCTGCTGATCCTGGCATCGGCCTTCATGTATGCGCTGCACGCCGCGCTGGTCAAGCGTTTCGGAGAGCATATTGATCTGCTCAACTTTTTCGCCTTTCGCCTGATCTCCACGTCGGCTTTTTTGCTGGCGTTTCTGCTTATCAGCGGCGATTGGGTCTGGCCAAACGCGGGAGCGTGGCCGCTGCTGCTTCTGGTGGGCACCTTAGATATCGCCATCAGCCGGCTGCTCTACTACATGGTGCTGCGCCGCATGACCATGAGCTTGCACACTATCATGTTGACCCTCAGCCCGGCACTGGCTGTGGGGTGGTCGTGGCTGCTTTTTCGCACGGTGCCCAGCTGGCGCGACGTCATCGGTGGCACGGCGGTGATCCTGGGCGTCGTTATCGTCACGCGCCACCGTCCTCATTGAACAATGACTCTACTGAAAAAAGGTCAATCTAACCGCAGAGCACGCAGACGCCTCTATAGACCAGAGAGCACAGATATTCTGAGGTTTGATATAACTTTTGTAATCGTTTAGTTTTGTGAGCAGACGACAGGTGCAACGCACTTTCGAACTCAAGTCTATGATATCCAGAGGCTTCTTGCATCATTCATGAGGATTCAGTAGCATTTAAATCCCTAAGTGCGTCGCACCTCTCAAAATACTAAATGGATACTAGTTTTTTATCACAATATCCGGCTAAGCGCAACAATAGTTGAACACACTATTGTCTTTCGCTCAGCGTTCTCTGCGGTAAATAGGCTTTTTTCACCAAAGTCAGCGATGACTCACCTGAAAAAAGGTCCAAGAAATCGGATTTTTAGGTGACCACACTCTACATCTAGTGGTTTTGTTCATGAGAAACCCATATATAGTATCAAGTTGTAGAAAAATCCGATTTCTGCTAGTTATTTCAGGTGAGCTAACGATGAGTTGTTTACAATGAACGTATTCGAGATGCAATAACAGGAGAAAATGGTATGGAATATCGGAAGATGGGAAAGACCGGTCTGAAAATCAGCGAGATTTCGCTGGGCGCCTGGCTGACGTATGGTGAGGCCATCGATAAAGACCTGACCCGCGCTTGTGTGAAGACGGCGCTGGAGTACGGCGTCAATTTTATCGACCTGGCCGACATCTACGCCTACGGCGAGGCGGAACGGCTGATTGGTGAGATCGTCAAAGAGCTGGGCGTCCGGCGACAGGATCTGGTGATCTCCAGCAAGACGTGCTGGCGCATGAGCGACGACGTCAACGACGCGGGGTTGAGCCGCAAGCACATCATGGAGTCGGTGCACAACTCGCTGCGCCGGTTGGATATGGAGTATCTTGATCTATACTTCTGTCATCGCTACGATCCGGAGACACCCATCGAGGAGGTGGTACGTGCCATGGACGACCTGGTTCATCAGGGCAAGGTACTCTACTGGGGCACCAGCATGTGGAGCGCGGCGCAGATAGAGGAGGCAGTGGGCACGGCGCGCTTCTATCGTGCGTACCTACCGCGCGTCGAAGAACCGCGCTATAATATGCTTGACCGTGCCGTCGAGCGCGAGGTGTTGCCCACGGCGGCGAAGTACGGCATCGGCGTCGTCGCGTATAGTCCCTTGGCCTTCGGCGTGCTCACAGGGAAGTACAACGAGGGGATTCCGAAGGACAGCCGCGCCGCTCGCGTCGAGTGGCTTGATATGGGCCTGACCGAGGAGAACTTGAACCGGGTGCGTGCGCTAACCGGCATCGCTCACGATCTGGGCCTGACCCCGGCACAGTTGGCGCTGGCGTGGGTACTGCGGCGTCCTGAAATCACGTCGGTCATCACCGGCGCGTCGAAGGTCCGGCATATTGAATCGAACGTCAAGGCCAGCGGTGTGACCCTGTCCGCCGATGTCCGGGACGCTATCGAAGACGTTCTGGGAAACGCTCCCGCTGCGGAGTAGGAAGTGAATGCCTAGCGCTCTGCGATAGGTTAGATTTCATTCCTCGCGGCTTGCCGCGAAATAGGGTCCAGGGCTAGCCCTGGGGTGCATATCATTGATTTAAGGAGAGTATCATGCAAAAGGTCACCCTTACCGTTGAGCACGAAGCGGGTTTGCACGCCCGTCCGGCTGCGTTGTTTGTCAAAACAGCGAGTAGGTTCAAAAGCGAGATAAAGGTAGAGAAGGACGGTCGAACGGCGAATGCGAAGAGCATGCTCAGTATCCTGACGCTGGGGGTCAATCAGGGCACAGAGATCACCATCCGCGCGAAAGGTGAGGACGCTGAGGAAGCCCTCGCGACGTTGGAAACGCTGATCACCAGCAATTTTGAGGAGGCTGAATGAGAACGTTGAACGGTATTCCTGCGTCGCAAGGCGTCGCCATTGGCCCGGTCTTTCGTTATGAGGGCTTGGAATTGGACGTTGTCTCTCTACAGATCGAAGATCCCGACGCCGAGTGGGCGCGGTTGAAAGCGGCGCTGGCCGCTGCGCGAGAGGAGCTCAAGGCGCTGGGCGAGAAGACGGCAGAGGAGGTTGGCGCGGAGGAAGCTGCCATCTTTGACGCGCACATCATGATGCTAGGAGACCCGGAGCTGCTGCAGTCGGTTCAGACCATCATCGAGACCGAGAGGCTCAACGCCGAAGCCGCGGTCGAGCGCGCGACGGAGCAGTACGCGCAGGCGTTGGAGGCCCTGGACGATGAGTACTTGCAGGCTCGCGCTGTGGATGTGCGGGACGTGGCCCATCGGGTGATCCGCATTCTGCTGGGACTTGAGGCTACCGGCGCTTCCGAGCTGACGGAACCTTCCATCGTCGTAGCCCGCGATCTCACGCCTTCGGATACGGCGATGCTGGATAAGGCCTTTGTGCTGGGGTTCCTGACCGCCGAAGGTGGCGCGACGTCACACACGGCCATTCTGGCCCGCACACTGGGACTACCCGCTGTGTTGGGTGTTGGAGAGGCGGCGCTGGACGTCGAGAACGACGATCTGTTGATCGTCGATGGCAACGAAGGTGTGGCGCACATCATGCCCGATGCTGAGACCCGTGTGCGCTACGAGCGAAAGCAGGATACCTTGGCTGAGGTCAGAGCATGGACCTCTACTCATGCTCAGGAGCCGGCGGTGACTGAAGACGGATATCGCGTTGAGGTGGTCGCCAACATCGGCACTGTCAGCGACGCGCGCATGGCGCTGACGCGCGGCGCTGAGGGCGTGGGGCTGCTGCGCACCGAGTTTCTCTATCTAGAACGCCCCGATCTGCCAACAGAGGACGAGCAGGCGGCGGTCTATGCCGAGATCACCGATCTGTTTGAAGGGGATATTGTCATCCTGCGCACGCTCGATATCGGCGGCGACAAGGAGTTGCCGTGCCTCGATTTGCCTCAGGAGATGAACCCCTTCCTGGGTGTACGCGCCTTACGCCTGGGCCTGGCTCGCCCCGAAGCGGTCTTCAAGCCGCAGTTGCGCGCAGCGCTGCGCGCGGCTGCCGGTCGCAACTTGAAGATCATGTTTCCCATGGTTGCCACGGTTGCCGAAGTGCGCGCTGCTCGTGCGCTGCTGGACGAATGCCGCGCGGAGCTGATAGCGGAGGAGGTACCGGTCCCTGAGGATTTTGAGGTCGGTATCATGATTGAGATTCCGGCGGCGGCGCTGATGGCGAACCACCTGGCGGCAGAAGTCGACTTCTTCTCCATCGGGACCAACGACCTGACCCAGTACACCATGGCGGCGGACCGGACCAACGCAAATGTCTCTTACCTGATGAACGGGCTGGAGCCCGCTGTGCTGCGTCTGGTCAAGATGGTCATCGATGCGGCTCACGCGCACGACAAATGGGTGGGCATGTGCGGTGAGCTGGCTGGCGAGCCCGTGGCGATCCCCATCCTGCTGGGCCTGGGCCTGGATGAGTTTAGCATGAATCCGCCCGCCATCCCCATCGCTAAAGCGATCATCCGCGCGCTCTCCTACGAAACGGCGCAAGACGTTGCGCAGCGCGCGCTCCAGTTAGAGACGGCGGATGCCATCGCGGACCTCGTCCAATCCGAGGTGGCGGCTGTGGATATTCAGTATCTGCTGGCCCTCAAGCGGCACAGACAGGATAAAGACTTCGCATAGTACCGTCCCTTTGAGGCATAGGGCTTCGGGTGAGGCACGGGCGCCGGAGCCACGATAGGGAGGAGGTCAGCGTTTGTGTCGAATGACGTGTGGTTAGCCTTGGGTTTGACCCTTGTTGCGGGTTTGGCGACGGGTATTGGCAGTATTCTGGCCTTTTTTACCGAACGGACGAATTATCGCTTCCTGTCCGTTGCCACAGGGTTTTCCGCTGGTGTTATGCTTTACGTTTCCTTCGTGGAGATATTCTTTAAAGGGGTCGAGGCACTGGGTCAGGCCTACGGGGAAATTCGCGGGCATTGGATCAACGTCGCGGCTTTCTTTGGTGGGATCGCGCTTATCGGTGTTATCGATAACCTCATCCCCGAAGCGCAGAACCCGCATGAGGTGCCGGAGAAGAAAGCGACGGAGCAGTTGCATGTCGTGTCGGGAGATACGTCAATACCCTCAGCCGCCGGTACCAAAGAGGGCCAAGAGGACGATGAGTTGTTGCGGGTGGGGCTTTTCACGGCGTTGGCTATCGCCATTCACAATTTCCCTGAGGGCCTGGTCACGTTTTTGGCCGCATTGCAGGACCCAGGTCTGGGTGTTGCCATTGCTATCGCCATTGCATTGCACAACATTCCTGAAGGCGTTAGCGTCTCTGTGCCCATTTTCTACGCCACCGGCAATCGTCGGAAAGCCTTTATCTTTTCCTTTCTCAGCGGTCTGGTTGAGGTGGTGGGCGCCTTGGTTGCCTATGCCATTCTGCTGCTGACCGTGGGTGGCCCTTCTGGGGTCATCCCGCCGCAGGTGGTGGGCGTCCTCTTCGGTCTTATCGCCGGCATCATGGTCTACATCAGCCTCGATGAGCTTTTGCCTACCAGCCGCGCCTATGGTCGGGGCCACGACAGCCTCTTTGGACTTATCGGAGGCATGGTCGTCAGGAGGCATGGTCGTCATGGCTAAGCTTATTGCTGATGTTGTAAGGAGTGGACCAGCACAGCCCAGAGATTCGTTCTCTATTCTCACTCCGTCGAAGGGACGCGGTCGATAGGCTGCGTTTACGCTCAGATGTGCGGTAGCATAGGTATCAAGCGAAAGGGTGAAACATGATACGCGAACGGTATCCCAGGGAGCGTAGTTACCCCGCCTGGTTGCAGTTCAGTTTTATCGCCCTGGTGCTGCTGATCACGATTGTCGCTACGCTCCTGGCCCTGTGGCTCGTCCGCCAGCAGTTGGATCGACAGGCGTGGGCCCGGCTGGAACAGGGCGCGCTGGCGACGGAGGCCCTCTACAAGGCACAGCAGCGTTCTCTTGGCGGATGGGTACGCTTGCTTGTCGAACGTCCCACACTGCGGACACTGCTCACGGAAAGTGATCCCGCAGCGTTGCCCACGCGTTGATGCACACAGAGGACTTGGAACACGTCTATGCGTTTGTTTTGGGAGGACTGTATCCGGGTGTTTCTCCATGAACACGCGGGGTGAACGTGGCAGTTGGGTGCGCTGGCCCATCCTCATTCTGTTACTGGTCCAGCTGCTCAACGGCATGGTGGTGGCGGCGCAGTTCTACTTTTTCCCGATCTACGTGGAGGAAGCGTTGGGACTGACGGCGGTCATCGTCTCTGGTCTTGTCTCGCTGGGACGGGTTGCGGGCCTGGTGGCGTCTCTCTTGGGCGGCGGCCTGGCGGATACGCTAGGCCGCAAGTGGACGCTGGTGCTGGGCCTGGGCTGTTTCGCTGTGGGGAGCCTCGCTTTTGTGGTCCGGGTGCCCTGGCTGGTCGGCGCTCTGTGGTTTGTCAACGGCATGGCGCTGAGCCTGGAATCGCTGGGCTCGCAAGGCTATCTGATCGCGGCGGCGGGTGGGGCTAGCTTGGGCGTGACCTCCGCGCTCTATCACTGGGGATTCACGCTGGGCGGTGCACTGGGTAGTCCAATCGTCGGTCGCCTTCTTGATACCCGAGGCTATGGTGACTTCGGGCCTGTCTTGATCGGCATGACAGGGGGTACAGCGCTCCTCGCCACTGTGCTTATGCCGCCATTGGCGGATCGCCCGTCGCGCGAGCAGCGGCGTATCCCCTTGAAAACCATGCTCGCCGGGTACGTGGAGCTCGTGCGCCAGCCGAGGATGCTGCGTCTGGGCATGTTGCGCTTTCTGCCCACGTGCTATTACGGCATGGCCATGTTGCTTCTTCCGTTACTGATTAACGCGCAGACTGGTTCCAAGACGTCGGTGGCCATCTTCGCCACGAGCAGTCAAGTCCTGGCAACACTCACGCAACTGGCCGCCGGGCGAGCCGCCGACAAGGTTGGGCCGGGTACACCGACGTTGATCGCTGTGGCCGGTGTGTTGAGCGCGGCGCTGGGATTGGCAGCCTTCGCGGGTCAGCTTTGGGGACTCTACTTCTTCGGAATCGTGGGCATTGCGGCGGCCTGGGCGCTCTCGACACTAATGCCCGTGCTCGTCTCCGCCACCGTTCAAGCAGAGAGACAAGGTCGGGCGCTGGGCACGCTCAACCTGTTGTGGAACCTGGCCATGATCCTCAGCGCCGTGATCGGCGGTGTGCTGGTTGAAGTTGGGCCGGGGCTGCCTTTTGCTGTAGCGGCG
Source organism: Anaerolineae bacterium (assembly GCA_034437255.1). GTDB lineage: Bacteria > Chloroflexota > Anaerolineae > B4-G1 > SLSP01 > G713. The sequence goes on along the minus strand of DAOTUH010000119.1, from coordinate 932 downwards.
TTCCTCAATACGGGAGCGTTGCTCGTTGCTCTATCCGTTTTCCGCGGACGACCGCAATCTATAGCACGTTTCTGAATATAACCGAGGGGCCTGGTAAAACAAGGTCAATCTGGCCAACCTGGATCAATAAAATTTATCATCTTATGAATTTCCTTAGCGTTTTTGGCGCCTTTGCGTGAGGTTGATAGTTATTTCAGTGGAGTCAACGATGAAAGATGGCGAGAATCTTGGTCTGGGCCTCGGTCTGGGGGTGGTGCTGGGCTTCGTGGTGGCGCAACAGGCCTGGGCGCTCTGGCAAGTCGCCAGCAAAAATCCGGCGCGCACGCGTGCGCGCCACGCCAACCAGGCTCCGAAAGGGCGGAGACTGCTCGCACGATCCATGATTGGCTGGCGGCGCGAGGTGTGGCCTAGCGGCTGTAGCGGCTGACCCGTTTATGGACAACGACGGCATAAGAAGGGCGCACGCATAAGCCTTACAGTTAAGCATCCGAAGCAGATTTTCGAGTCTGTTGGCGAGCGGGCCGACTGGGACTTCTCGCGGACGCGGGTGGAGCGTGCGCCTGTCCCGTGGTGCGTATCTGTTTAATTTTCTGAGGTGCGACGCACTTTCGCTGAATCTCACAAGCCAGGACATCCTAAGCCGTGCCTGAAGAACTTTGTAGAGCACGTCGCTGCAGTTCGTAAACGCGTTGCACCTATTTGCTCACACGTCTAAACGGTTACACAAACCGATGTCTATCAGATACGGACGAACACAGACGATACAGCAAAAACCGTGAGCGCAGTCTGTGTTTGGCCGGGTTTCAAAAAATGGGGGTGTTAGGCTTCCGGCTCGTCGGGGATCCAGACGGTGAAGGTGGTGCCGTCGCCGACCTGGCTTTCCACCTCGATGCGACCGCCGTGGTCGGCGATGATGCGGTGAGTGATGTAGA
>DAOTUH010000118.1:0-19729 GCA_034437255.1 Anaerolineae bacterium | reverse complement strand
AAGACCGGTAATGTGAGCCGCGGTAAGCTGCTGAGGTGGAAAACGTTTGATGACCTGCTCATTCGAGAGCTGGGCGACAAAGCAAGCAGCATCGGCGTCGAAATCAATGCGGATGTCTGTGTCTGCATAGGCCGTCCCAATCCCATAGCGCTGACCGCCTAGGCTGATTTGACCAGTTTCGGAAACGTGACGCCACCAAAACTGGTGACCCAGGTAGTCATAGACTCGCTGCAGCGAAAACAACTGTTCCTCTTGTGTTGGTGAAAAAGGTCGCCGAGGCGTTTGGGCAGCTGGATAAGCTATCAGCGGGGGGCGACCCTGACAGCCACGGCCTTGCGACGGTAGTTTATGGTTCATCCAAAACAGCTCCTTGTCGCTGACGGCCTGGATCTGAGCGAGAGACTCAAAAGTGCGTCCGCGCAATACCCGCTCATACCAGGTGCCATTGAACCGTTCCACACAACCATTGTACGGGGCAGAGGGGGCGATATCATGAGCGATCCCCAAGCCGACCAGCCAGAGCACGACCACGGTCGGGAAAGGATAGTCATGCTGCGAGCTACAGAGGCGCTTGTCGCGGTCCGTCTGGAGCCGATCGCAGCGTCCCCATTGTGTAAACGCTTGGCGCAAGGCTTGCTGGACGTCGCGGCCGGTACTTTGGCGCGCCGGATAGACGAAACTGCCAATCTTCACCGGTGTCGCTTCATCGCGAATGTTGAGGACATCCACATAGCCCACGGAATCCATCTGCATCCACTCCTTGAAATCCAACTGCCACCGCTCATGCGGTTCAGAGATGTCGGGGACAGGTTCTGACTTGGGCGGGGGCCGCTGCGGACGATGGGACCGCAGTAACTCGGGATGTTTCTTAGCCCAGAACCGCTCGATGGTACTCACGCTGGGCAATTGCTGCTGGGGTACTCCCAAGTGTTCTGCTACCCGGGGACGCGCCACCCCCGCGCCCCAGCCGGGATGCTGCTTTTTAATCTGGGCAAAGGCTGACCGCACTTTTTTCGGAAAAGTGCTCATGCGGCCACCGCGGCGCTTGCGGCCATCTGCGGGATCTAGGGCTTGGCGCCCCCCATCGCGGTAACGGCGCCACCAAGACCGGACGCATGCGAAGGACCAGCCCGTCGCTTCCGCTATGGCGGTCAGCGTGTGTCCTTGGAGTTTCAAGTCGATAAACTGATGTCGTTCAGCAACTGTTGTCTGTCGTTTACTCATTAGATCACCTCCTTCTTCTATTATGGGGGAGGAGTCTAATGACTTGATTTTTCAGCTCTCAAGGGGTATATGATTTGTAAGGTGCAAGGGGTATGAGTTTTGTAAGGTTGACAGAAGTTAAATGCTTAACAGACTCTAAAGGAACGACTTTCTTACGGCTTGCCCTGCCCAGGCGGCTCGTTGTCCTGCCCAGGAGGATCGTTGTCCTGCCCAGGAGGATCGTTATCTTGGCCGGGAGGCTCATTGTCCTGCCCAGGAGGCTCGTTGTCCTGCCCAGGAGGATTGTTATCCTGACCAGGCGGCTCGTTGTCCTGCCCAGGAGGCTCGTTGTCCTGCCCAGGAGGCTCGTTGTCCTGCCCAGGAGGATCGTTGTCTTGCCCGGGAGGCTCGTTGTCTTGCCCGGGAGGATCGTTATCCTGACCAGGCGGCTCGTTGTCCTGCCCAGGAGGATCGTTATCCTGACCAGGCGGCTCGTTGTCTTGACCGGGAGGATTGTTATCTTGCCCGGGAGGATCGTTGTCCTGCCCAGGAGGCTCGTTGTCTTGCCCGGGCGGATCGTTGTCTTGTCCCGGAGGTTCGTTGTCTTCCGGTGGCGCTTCGGAGGGTTGAGTTGGTGTCGGCATCGGGGTCAGCACGACGGACGGTGGCACAGAAAGTGTGCCTACATCGCCGCCCAGTTGTTCGAAGGCAGTCAGGGATATGTGCAGAACCTCATTGAAAGCGGTCGTCTCGGGATAAGTCTCACTCAGCATGCCCAAAGCTTCAACGTGGTTCTTCACTTGCGACAGGGTCTTGGCTTGTTCCCACTTTTCGGGATGCGCTGCGATGTCGGAGAACGTTTGAGTGACTTCTTCCTGCAGCGTCTCTGGAATTGGACGGTCTTCAAAAGCAAGTTGCTGGATTTCTTGGACACGGCGTTCGAGTAAAGCCAGCTTAACGTCGGTTTGTTTGCGTTCTGGTGTCAACTCCAACCAAACTGCCTCGGTGTTGCGTTTGACCCGATACAGAACATCACCGGGTATGCTCTGATTGGCGGCGTAGACCACGCCTACTGAGCCCAGAAGCAGGATGAGGATGAATTCAAAAGCAACGGCAAGACGTAAGGTTGGAATCCGTAATGAGGAGAAGAATCCTCGCTTTTGACCAGGGGCTGTACTGAGATCGCCTCGGCTGCGCTTCCAGGCCTCCTCCCAGATGCGATCCTTAGTGTCTGAAAGGAGCCTACCGCGTCGCAGGCTTTCAAGCGATTTGGAGAGCGAATCGTGCGTCATATTGTATTTTTCATCCATGAGCATCCTCGTCCTGGAAATCACGCCGCTCAGACAAAATCCGTCGCAGTTTCTTAAGAGCGCGATAAATCATGCTCTTTACGGCATTGGAGTTTCGTGGCACAACCGCCGCAATTTCTGGATTACTGAGCCCAACTGCAAACCTTAGTAAAATGACCTCGCGTTCAGCTTCTGTAAGATAGTTCAAGGAGTCGATGAGCGCCTGGTACTTGAAACGCTCCTCGGGCGATGAACCGATCAGAAACTCCTCGACGTCTTGCGAAAATGTTATCGTCTTTCGGTCGCGTGGTTTTGTTTTGCGCCAATGATCGACCAGCCGGGCGCGCGCGATACTGAACAGCCAAGCAGCGAAGGGCAAACCCCGGTCCTCGTAATTCTCGATCGAGGTGATGACGCTCGCAAAAACCTCCGACGTCAGGTCTTCCGCAACCTGCTGATTGCTGGTGCGATAGAGCATGTATCGATAGACATCGTCAACGTAAAGCTCGTAAAGCTTTCCCAAGGCCCGTTTGTCGCCTCGGCTAGCCTTACGCACCAGTGCTTTCTCATCTACTTGTTGAGGGCTCATACGTATGATAGCATCCCGTAATATTATGTCCTCATATTATACATCGTTATGGGCTTTCCCCCAGTGATGTGCGTTTTGGAAAAAGCCCTAGTACTTTTGGGCTATTATTGGACGTGACAAAGGGTTGAATTCATGCGATGTTAATGTAACGGATTCCCCAAATTCGCCGTGACATCATAGGGTGCTTTTACGATAAAATAGATAGAAAAGGGTTAAAGTTTAAGGGTCTTGTTGTCTTAATTGAAATATACGGAGCGGGGAGGTAGATGACCGTGAAAGCAAAGAAACGTGAAAAAAAGGGGCAGGCGCTGATCGAGTTTGCGTTGATTCTGCCGCTGTTGTTGTTGGTCATCGTCGGCATCTTTGAATTTGGACGGGTGGTGTTTGTCTACGCTAATCTCTTTAACGCAGCCCGCGAAGGCGTCCGGTACGGCCTTACCAGTCCTCAGGACTACAATGGGATTCTCCAACATGCCCAAGATAAAATTGTTCTTGTTCAGCTGGATCCTGGAAATGATCTGGCTGTGAAAATGGATACGGGCCCTGGCAGTACCGACGTCTGTACTATGGACGTGGACAATACGTGTCCCGACTATGCCGTGCTCGGCAATCGGGTGTTGGTTGAAATTACGTATGTGCTAAGGCCTATGACCCCGTTGCTTGAGCCCATTACGTCAGAGTTTAATTTACAGACAGAGGCTGCACGGACGATTCAGCGGGTGGGAGCTACGGTCAGCACGCCGCCGCCACCTGAGGGGCCGCCTGGTGAAGGAGAAGGGCCTGCCGACACGCCGACGCCTACGCCGACCCATACGCCGACGCCCACGCCGACCGAAACGCCAACCCCGACCGAAACGCCAACCCCGACGGAGACTGCCGAGGGCCCTACGTCCACAGATACTCCGGAAATGCCGACGGCGACGTTCACGCCTACGCCGGTTCCCTTGGAGATCATACCGGAGCCTCAAGCGGGCGACACGACGGTCAGCGGCGTTGCCCAGGCAGGACAGCAGCTCACGTTGCGCGTTGTACAGACTGGTCACCAGGTTTCTGTGCTTGCAAATTCGGATAACACGTTCACCTTCACGGACCTTCCGCCCTTGGAAGGCGGTCAGACGATCGTCGTAGAGGGCTACGGACAACAGGATATGACGGTGGTCGAAGGGGGGACGGCTACGCCGACGCCGACGCCGACCGAGGAGCCGGACAGCGCGTTCTATGTGGCGCCGACCTGTGGCGCGATTGGGGAAACGCTGGTCATCACCGTCACGGGACAGGATCTGGAGAACAGCAATCAAATTAACATTCTCGAACTCTATTGGAATGGAGAGTTTGTCAAAGAGATTCCTTTTGATGATATGGGTGGTCCCATAAGTTTTGTTGAGACGTTAGAAGTGACCTTGATATCGGGAGAGAATGAGGTCCGCCTGGATGCGCGTCAGCGTGGCAATATGAATCTAAAATATCGTGAAACTGCTATTGTCCAGTCTCCCTGTGACGCGCCAGATCTGATCGTCTCCGGCTTGACGTTGCTGAGCGAACCGCCGTTAGGTACCTACGAGAGGATTGACGTGGAAGTGAGTGTCACCAACCAGGGCGGCGCGGACGTTCCATCGCTCTTCTGGGTGGACCTCTTCGCCAACAAGGGCGAGACGCCGGATCCTCTTACAGAAACCAGCAGTGACTACGTCGCCGTCAACGGCTTGCCTGCTGGCGGCACCATCGACTTCACCATGTGGATCGAAGGCGGCTTACCGGTCACGGGAACGCACGAACTCGTTGTGTTGGTCGATACCTGGAATCAGATCAGGGAGTACAACGAGGACAATAATTACAGTGCGCCGCTGACGGTGACGGTCGACGAAGTCAATCCAGAACCCACGCCGACGCCGACGCCGGATACGCCGCCGGGAGAGCCTGGTGTGATTCAAGGGACAACTTACCTTGATGGTGTTCCACAAAGTTTTGTCAACGTTTACATTTATGATGAGAACGACCGTCTTATTTGGTCTGGGCAATCACAGACCGGGGAGAATGAGGAGGGGCAGATCATAGATGGGTACTACGAAGCCGAGGTGCCGCCGGGCGATTATCTGATTGTAGGGCAGATGCGCATGGCAGATGTTCTCTACTATGGTGAGACAACTGTGCTCGCGCTTTCTTCTGGCGAAGTGCGCTCTATGGTTGATATCAACCTCTCCAGCATAGAGTAAGGTTCCGTTCTCATATAAAAGGCTTTTTGAACATGAAACTGAGGCTACGTAGATTCTCTTGGCTTCTAGCCGCTATAGCATTGCTGCTAACAGGGGTTGGAGCTTTTGCTGGCATGGTCGAAGACTGGGGAAGTGGGGATGGTGTTACTGATGCAGTGAACCTTTCCAATAGCGGTGATATTCGGCAGCCGGATTTGACGATTGGAGAAAGCGCCATTGCGGTAATGTGGTCTGGCGTAGGTGCGCTAGATCCCGATAGTCAAAGAGGTGTCTTTCAAGCGGTAGGTACGAGTGTTCCGCTTTCCACAACCCCACCTCTTACTTTGACAGGAGCTGCAGACACGTGGGCGCCCAATGCGGTCTATGCTGGTGATGAATTGCGAGTAGCCTGGGTGCAAGGTGACTATGCTGTGCCAGAGGGACGTTTGTTGCAACAAGATGCGACAGATGAGCAGGCACAGGAGCTGATGAAACCTATTTATGGTCATACGGCACCTCGCCTGTTAACTGGTGAGACGGGTGATCATCTGTTGATCGCTTCTGCAGATAGTCGAGCTAACTTTTCAAAGGGCAATCTCTATCATATCCATCGCCCGAAGGACTTGAAAACTTGGTTGGCTCCTACTATGGTTCTTACACACGCTCAAGCGGCTTTGCCCTCTTCAGGAGGTATTTGGTATCCGCATGCTGTGCTCAGTGAGGATGCTCAGATGCTTCACGTGGTATGGGAGCAAACCATCGGAACAAGCCGCAGCGTCTGGTATATGTCTGGGACGTGGCAAGAGTCCGGCTCAGCATTTGATTGGGGAGATTTTGAACGGCTTTCGGTGCGTGGACAGACGGCTGTGCGTCCCAAAGTTGCGGTGGATGCACATGATCGGGTACATGTAACCTGGGTTGAACAGAAAGTTGTTTCGCTGAACCCCAAAATTACGCTGCAATACATCAACTACCGACGTCTCGAAGGTGGAATATGGCATCCCGGCCTGGATCACGAAGCTGCATTATTGGATAAAGATCCGGTGCAGGTTAATACGTATCGTCCTACGTGGTCGACGATCTCAATGGCAACGTTGGAAGACACGATCTGCGTGGCCTGGCATGGATATCGGGCACCGCCTGGAGATAGTGGTCATGAAGAGATTTATCTTAACTGTAGTAAGGATGGCGGCAAAACCTGGAGCGATGTGATCACCAACGCTTCAGAGACGCCAGATAGACTTTCACTCTTTCCGACGATGATGATAGATGAAACGGAGATTCTGCACCTTGCATGGGAGGAACATCTGGGAGGGGAGAATTTCAGAACCAACTACGATGTTTATTACCGCAGTGGGCCAGTTCCAGATGTTAAGAAGCTCGTCTATCTGCCGCTGACGTTGCGAGGTGCGCCGTGAAACGTGGGCACGTGGTGGTGTTTCTTTTATTGGCGGCGACACTACTCGTAGGTGTGTTGTTGCTCTGGCAGGTAAGCAGGGACACAAAAAATGTGCCGGGACGTTACACGACTACCTGGAATGGCTTGGCGCCGCCGATACCGTTGAGAGATGCCGAGGGGCGCGCTGCGGAACGGGCTGGTCGATGGGCTTCGGATGCCCGACTCTTTAAGGTCCAGGCGTCGTGGCGCCCGCCAGCGGACATGCTACAAGTCGAGAAACTGCCCGTTGCCTGGTCTTTCTACTATTATTCGGCGAATCAGGCGGAGGTGGCGGTGGTGACCGTCAATGGGGACAAGGTGTTTTGGGCTCCGCCCATTGCCATCACCAGCTCACCCTCGGCGTTGTCAGTTTTTCCGCCGGTGCATGGCGCGGAAAGCGCCTGGGTCAGTTTTCAGGCTGCGGGTGGTGAAGCGTTTTTGCGCGAACATGCCGATGCCTTGGTGCAATATCGATTGCGCCGTACGGATGAGGGTATCCACTGGACCGTGTTTGCCTTTGGCGGCGGTGACCATTTTGAGGTCGTGGTAGATGCTGAAACAGGGCTGGTACGTTCAAAGCCTGATACGTCGGAGGAGAATTGAGCGGTATGATTTTGTTTGAGGAGGGCGTGATGCGCAGCGAAAAAGGACAGAGTCTCGTCGAGGTCGCGGTTCTGTTTCCCATTCTGATCTTGCTCTTGATGGGCGTGGCGGATCTGGGCCGCGCCTACTACGCCATGGTCGCGTTGAACGACGCTGCCGAGGAGGGCGCGCTGTACGCCGCCATCGATCCCGACAATCTGGCAGAGATCCAGAATCGCGCCGCACACGCATCTTCGGGTTTGATTACGTTTGAGACGAATAATGTCACGCGTATGCCCGCCAGCGGATTTACAGCCGGTGACCCTGTTACGGTCACTGTGACGTATGATTTTGAGATTTATACCCCTGTCATCCAAGCTTTCTTTGACGACAATGGGACTGTGACGCTCCAGGGACAGGCGGTTAATCCGATTATTGTTCATTGAGTATGAATGGTGGATTTGTTTATTTGTTTGAGAGGGAGGAGGACAACATGAAAAACGAACGCGGACAGGCAATGGTCTTGGTTGTCTTTGCCATTATCGGCATGTTAGCGATTGCGGGGCTGGCGATTGATGGCGGGCGGTTACACGCGCAGCGCCGCCAAGTGCAGAACGCAGCGGATGCTGCATCTTTGGCGGGTACACGGGAGCTATTGGAAGCCAGGGGAGATATGTGTGAGGATGATTCTATATCCCTGGGCGAACTTGACGATCGGGTCGCTTTGGCTGTTTTGGATTATGCTCAGAAGAACGGCGTAAATCGCGAGGATGCCACTGAGATTGAAGGTTGGTATGTAGATGCCGACAGCAACGCTGTGAAACGAGTTGGCTTTCGAGAGCTCCAGACCGAGGATCTGGCGATAACCACCGGAGTAAGCGTAACTTTATCGCTGACCGATACCACCACCTTCATGAAAATTATCGGGCGGAATGAGATGGGCGCCAGCGGGGCCGCCACGGCCATGTTCGGTCCGGTGACTCGGATGGGAGGAGGGCTTCTGCCGATAGGTTTTCCCGTCCAGCAGGTGGAAGCCATTCTTGACAGTGGTACCACAAGTTTCACCATGTTTGACGCTGATGGCGCAATTTGCAGCGCTGATGGCGTACATTGCCCCACCGATCCTCCGGATGAGGCAAGCCGTGGCTGGTTGAACTTCAACTATATTTACCATGGTGAGATTAATGCCGGTGGCAACACCAGTCATCCATTAAACCGCGTTATTGCCACGAACATGAGTAATGCTGATCTCATGGAGTGGGGCGAGCATGGATGTCCGCATCCCTTATTCGCCGGGACGCGCGGCGGCCTACCGCCTTATTACATTGATGGCGACTTCATTGCTGGGCAGCCGGGCGCTCGTGAAGCTACCCGCGAAGTCATCTGTGATACGCACACCGGTGATACCGTCTACTTGCCCGTTTTCGATTATATCTATCAACACGGGGCGATGCAGGATGCTTTTCCCGACGGTGAGCCCAGTAATCCTTTACAGTTTCCTTCTGGCCAATTCCTTTACTATCACATCGTCGGCTTCCTGGCAGCGGATTTGACCTCGTGCAGCGGCGGAAATAAAACCATTAGCGGCACCTTCAAATACGCTACCATCGGTGAAGGTGAGATCACGCCGGGCTTTGGCCCAGCTAACGGCAGCGATCCTTGTTCTATAGCAGTCTACAGTATTGTTCTTTGGGAGTAAATGGGCAAGGTAAGTCTTTCTAGCTGATTGTGCTTGGACGTTATCTTGTGACTCAAGGCTTCAGCGTTTTCTGTCTGTAGAAAGAGGCGTGCGCGCACCAGAGAAGAACTTGACGGGGTGTTGGTTGTGAAAAGTGGTGGTAACAAAGACCCGGTGAACGTCTGATTCGCCGGGTCTATTTGTTTTGATAGTCTATTGTCCAAATCTGAATTTGCAACTATACTGTAGTTGAAAGCTATTCTCGCACCGCATATCTTTCAAAAAGGAGTGTGCAAATGACCAAACTGACGATGGTGGAGGGTATTGGAGAGCAGTACGCACAGCAGCTGTTGGACGCTGGCATTGAGACGACGGAGGTGTTGCTGGAACGGGGCGCCACGTCCCAGGGACGCCAGGAACTGGCGGAAACAACAGGTATCAGCGATAAACTGATCCTTAAATGGGCCAATCGCGTGGATCTCTTTCGCGTCAAGGGCATCGGCGAGGAGTACGCGGACTTGCTGGAGGTCGCCGGGGTGGATACGGTTCCCGACCTCGCTCGGCGCAATCCGACCAATCTTCACGAGAAATTGAAATCCGTCAACGCCGAGAAGAAACTCGTCCGCCGTGTTCCAACGCTTGCAGCAGTAGAATCGTGGGTTGCACAAGCCAAGGAGCTGCCGAGAAAGCTCACGTATTGATCTCTCGGTTGGAGCCTGCAAAAGAGCCGGCCATGGATCTTGGCTGGCTCTTTTGTGTTCAATGGCCCAGAAGCAGCGCGGCCAAAAATATGCCGCTGCCCAAAGCCGTGCCCGCCAGCGTCTGCCCCAGCGTGTGACGGCGCAATTTGACCCGCGACCAGACGATCAACGGCAGCGTCAGCGCGAAGGGGACGGCGACGGTGCCCAGCGTGCCCCAGACCGCCACCGTCACCCCGGCAGCCGTCGACGTGTGCACGCTGATCTTCCAACGCAGCGTGATCAGAAGAATCAAGCTCGTCTGCACAAGATATGCCCCGGCGATCATGGGGAGCGGGGACGGTGCGCTGCCGGCGGTGAGCAGCAGCCAGGCCACGGCCTGTCCGGCCATCATGGCGAGGAAGGGGCGACTTCGCTGCTGTCGTAACTGGATGTCGAGGTCGGTGACCGTTCCGCGTCGCACCAACCAGACGAGATAGACCAGCGGTAGACCGATGGCCGTGATGACGTAGAAGATGCCCCACGTCCACGGGGATGGAATACCGCTCAACGTGGCGATCAGCATCACGCCCAGCACGCCCATAGCCGGTGGGCTGCCGATCAGCGAGATCCAATGCGCGATACGCTCACTCCACGTCGCGGGGATGACGATGGCATCAACGCTCAGGACGCTGGGTTCACTGACATTTCTTCGATCATCATGTTTTGTCATGCTTCTATTATACCTGACCTTATTGAGAGAAAAGGAGCGCGTATATGAAGGCTATCGCATCCAGGTTCTCCAACGCTAAGTAGGTCAGAAAAACTATCTTAACTTTTGCTCGGTGCCGCTGAGACGAAGAATGAGACGTGCTTATGTTCCAAGTGTGCAGTGTCCGCTAAAATCGCGGATCTAGCGATCCGCTCGAAGCAAGTGGAGTACAGGAATTTTTACGGACCTACTTAGCAGACGCCAGACATTGGAGTTTTCCGAAAACTCCGATGTCTAACCGTCCCAGCTATAGGTATCACTTCAGATTTGCTCCGAAGCTCTTAAACCCGTTATGGTTGTGAATCCGGCCCATCGATGTTAAACTATAGGCGTTCTATAGGTCGCGCAGACATGGTCACATATCTCCCTATGGAGGTGACGGGCGTGTTTGCGAGTCAGATAACGTTCATGGTGTCAACTTAGCAAGGAGTCTAGCATGACAACGACAACAGCAGAAGCACAATCGCAGTCCGTGAGACGTGAGCGCCCGGTCACGACGCGGGAGCGTTGGGCCTGGTATTTTTATGATTTTGGGAATTCGGCATACGCGGCCGTGGTGTTGTTGGCCGTCTATTCCGCCTATTTCAAGGGGCAAGTGGTGGGTGGCGCGGAGGGGTCGCGGCTCTGGGGATTAGCCGTCGGCATTGCGATGTTGGTCGTCGCCCTTATCTCACCGGTCCTGGGCGCCATCGCCGATTTTTCTGGTACCAAGAAACGCTTCCTTTTCTTTTTCACGAGCATGGCAGTTATTTTCACATCTTTACTTTTCTTCGCGCGCGAGGGAACCGTCGCCATAGGCATGGCCTTCTTCATCCTGGCGGAGATCGGCTACCGCAGCGCGCAGGTTTTCTACAACAGCCTGCTGACGGAGATCGCGGAGCCAGATGAGATCGGACGCGTCTCCGGGACTGGCTGGGCCGTCGGATCAGCGGGTGGTATCCTCTGCCTGCTGCTAATCCTGCCGCTCATTATGATGATTGAAGGTACCGTGATCGTGCGCGCCTCTCTCGTCATCACCGCCGCCTACTTTGCCCTGTTCTCCGTTCCGCTCTTCCTCTGGCTCAAGGAGCGGTCGGAGCCGCAACCGCTGCCCGAGGGTGAGTCCTACCTCAGCCTTGGTTTCAAGCAGGCCTTTGCCACCTTGCGTACTGTTGGCAATTACCGGGAGTTCGTGAAATTCATCGTGGCTTTCCTCATCTACAACGACGGCGTCATCATGGCGCTGAACTTCGCCTCGATCATCGGCGCCGTGCTCTTTGGCATGGATCAGCAGGATCTGATCATCTTTGTCATTCTGGTACAGGTGACCAACGTGATCGGTGCTTACGTCTTCGGCCTGATGACGGAGCGCTGGGACGTCAAGCGGACGCTGGTATTGTCCATCGTCTTCATGATCGCCGCCGTCGTCTGGATGTACTTCGCGCAGACCGTGACGTCCTTCTACATGGTGGGTGCGCTAGCAGGCTTTGCTATGGCGGGTGTGCAAGCCGTCAGCCGGGCCATGGTGGGCGTGCTCGTGCCCCGAAAGCAGAGCGCCGAGTTCTACGGATTCTTCGCCGTGGCCGGCCGCACGTCGTCTTTTATCGGTCCGACGGTCTACGGCTGGATCGCTGCAGAGGCCGCCTTGCGGTATCAGGGCCAGGGGATGGCGCCGCTGCTTGCCGAGCAGTTGGGCCAGCGCTGGGGCATCCTCTCCATCGCCGTCTTCCTGGTCGTCGGTATGGTTTTGCTCGTGCTCGTTGATGAGAAACGAGCCCGCGCCCTGGCCCGACGGGTCTAGGGCTGGATATGCAGAGGAATCCTGCGATGTCGAACCAAGCTCACGAGCAATTTCCGTATCCCCGGCGTCGGCTGATGCGCGCTGTCTTACAGCGCGTGGCCGACGTTGCGTTTGCGATCCTGACCGACTTGGAGATCCACGGTCAGGAACACCTGCCCGAGGGCGGGCCGCTGATGGTGGTCGCCAACCATTTCAGTTTCATTGATCCTGTCTTAATGATCCGCGTTTCACCCTGGCCCCTGGAGTTCATGGGGGGATTCCAACTTCCTAACGCGCCGCCCACGGTGCGTGGCCTGCCCAAACTCTGGGGATACTATCCTGTCTATCGGGGGACCGGGTCGCGTCACGCACTGCGCGCCTCAGAGGCCGTGCTGGCGCAGGATGGCGTGTTGGGCATCTTCCCGGAAGCGGGGAACTGGGCCACAGTGCTGCGTCCCGCGCGGCCCGGCGCCGCTTTCCTGGCGACGCGGACGAGCGCACGTTTCTTGCCCATGGGCTTTGATGGGCTGCTCAACGTTTTCCCCAAACTGCGCAAAGGGAAACGCGCCAAAGTTGTCACACGCATCGGCAAGCCCTTTGGCCCCTTTCGCGCCGAGGGCCGGGGACGAAAACGGCGCCGTCAGCTGGAGGAAATCGGACACGAGATCATGGGGCGCATCGCCGAGCTGATCCCGCCGGAGCGACGGGGTCACTATTCCAAGGATCCCGCCATCCGAGCCGCGGCCCAGGGCACCGAAGTCTATCCCTGGGATGAGAATCCCGAGGGCGTATAATCACGTGGCCCTCCTGAAAAAAAGGGATGGTTCATTCTATTGGGTGACAACTTATGGTTCGTAGTCAGGCACGCAATGAAATGGAGTGCCGTTGCGAGCTACGAGAAGCCCCATTTTTCTCTGTGCTCTCTATCGACGTTTATTCGGCGGTTTCAGTGTGGTTGTCATGGGAGAATCTAGTTAAGGAGGGAATGATGACAGAGGAAACGCAGGCTCAGGAACAAGAGGCAGCTCGCAGCAGCAAAGCATGGCAGGAAGTTGGGGAGCAGTTCAAGGCCTTCGGCGATAGCTTGAAAGTAGCCATTGAGCAGAGCTGGCAGGACGAGAGGACACAGGCGCAACTCCGAGAACTGGAATCTGGCCTAAAGTCCATGGCGGACGAAGTCGGCAAGGCGATTGACGAAGCCGCCGTATCAGAGGAAGGCCAACAGGTTCGTGAGGAGTTCGAGCGAGCCGCCCAATCCGCGCGGGCTGCTACCCGGAAAGCGTGGGATGAGGCGCGCCCGCAGATGCTCTCGGCGCTGGAGACGCTGGATAGTGAGTTGCACCGGGTGATCGGTGATCTCCGTCATAGGTCCGAGGAATCGCCGGAATCATCGGAGGAGACCTCTTCGTAAGCATCGAGAATGTGCGTCAAAGAGAAAGCAAGGAGAATCTGATGCATAGGCGATTTTTCATAGTCGTGCTCAACCTGGTTTTGCTTCTTGTGACGGGTGGGTGTCGGTCGAGTATGTCAGAGCGTGAGCTGCTGGAGCCGACGGTTACGCCGATTCCCTTCACGGTGATCCAACCTACGTTCACCCCACTGCCGGCGCCTGACGACGGCGAAGCGCCCACAGTTCAGGCAACGATGCCGGCGGCTACACCCTCGCCCACGCTGCCGGCGCCCGCGGGGGTGCTCAACGTGCCGCAGGTTGGCGGAGAGCTGGGGCAGATATGGAATCTCGCGGATTTGCGCTACGGTTTGCACGAGGATCGATTGCGCCTGGTCCTTGAGATGCAGGAGAGCGGCGCGACCACGCCCAGGTATCGGGTTGTTGAAGTGAGCAACGCGGCGTCCCCCTTCCCCGGTGAGACGGACGTCGATTGGGGCCAGGCTCGGATCGATATCATGGTCAGCGATCTCTACGCTCGAAACACGTCCATCGCTGAGATGCTGCCTATGGAATTCTCCGACAACCCCGTGATCCTGCGCATCGGGCACTATCCCACGGCCGATGACGCGCTCTTTGGGCTCTCTATCGGTTTGAAGGAACCGGCTGAATATGAGGTCTACCAATTGGCCGAGCCGGTTCGGATTGTCATCGACGTCTTCTATCCCTGAACAGCGTAAGTGACTGTCAATCTTGTATCCCTGATTTGAGAACGGTGGTGCCGCTGTGCATCTGATCCGGCGGCTTGAGAGTTGTGGAGGAAATCTATGCGAATGCATCAGCTTTTTGGTCGAACCTTGCGCCAGGCGCCCAGCGGCGCCGACGCGCCCAGCCATCGGTTGCTGGAGCGCGCCGGTTTCATCCGGCAGATCGCGGCGGGCATCTTCGCCTATCTGCCCCTGGCGCGCCGGTCGCTCCACAAGATCGAAGCAATTGTGCGCCAGGAGATCGAAGCCATCGGCGGGCAGGAGATCACCATGCCCATGGTCCATCCCGCCAGCATCTGGCAGCAGACCGGCCGGTGGTACGAAGTCGGGCCGGAGATGGGGCGCTTCCAGGATCGCGGCGGGCGGGACATGGTGTTGGGGATGACCCACGAGGAGATTGTGGCTTTCCTGGCGCGGCAGGAGATCCGCTCCTATCAGGACTTGCCCCGGCTCGTCTACCAGATCCAGACCAAATGGCGCGACGAGGAGCGACCGCGCGCCGGGCTGATCCGCGTGCGTGAGTTCGACATGAAGGACAGCTACAGCCTCGACGCCGACGAGGCAGGGCTGGATCGCCAATATCGCGCCCACTACCAGGCCTACTTCAACATCTTCCGCCGCTGTGGCCTGGACGTGCTGGCCGTCGCGTCTGACACCGGCATGATGGGCGGCGCGCTGGCCCACGAATTCATGGCCCTCGCCGCGATCGGCGAGGACACCATCATCCGCTGTAATGCCTGTGGGTACGCGGCCAACCGGCAGATCGCCGAATTCGAGAAGCCGCCGGCCCTCGACGAGGAACCGCAACCGTTGGAGAACATCGCCACGCCTGGCGTCACCACCATTGACGACCTGACCGATTTTCTCGGCATTCCCGCGTCCAAGACGGCGAAGGCGATCTTTCTCGTGGCGACGCTGATGGACGGCACCGAGGAGCGGGAGCAGTTCGTCTTCGCCGTGGTGCGGGGCGACATGGGCCTGAACGAGACCAAACTGGCCAACGCGGTGCGGGCCAAGGCCCTGCGCCCTGCCACCGAGGCGGAGATCCGGGCCATCGGCGCGGAACCCGGCTACGGCTCGCCCTTGGGCGTCGAGGGCGCCGTGATCGTGGTGGACGATCTTATCGCCAGGTCGCCCAATCTTGTGGCCGGTGCCAACGAGCCGGACGCTCACCTCCGCAACGTCAACTATGGGCGCGATTACGAAGCGGACATCGTGGCGGATATCGCCGTGGCGGAGGCGGGCTATGCTTGTTCTAAGTGCGGCGCGCCGCTGGAGGCCGATCGCGCGGTCGAGGTGGGGAATATTTTCAAACTTGGCACAAAGTACTCGGAAGCGCTGGGAGTGACGTTTGACGACGAGGAGGGCCGGGAGCGACCGGTGATCATGGGCTCCTACGGCATCGGCATCGGACGCGTTCTGGCCTGTGTCGCCGAGATCCATCACGACGACGACGGGCTGATCTGGCCCATCTCTGTGGCACCGTACCCGGTGCATCTCACCGTGCTTTTCCGAAGTTTCGATGATGAAACGCTGCAGACCGCCGAGCGGCTCTACGACGAGCTGCGAGCGGCCGGGATCGCCGTGCTCTATGACGATCGGGAGGCGAGCGCGGGCGTCAAGTTCACCGACGCGGACCTGATCGGCGCACCGCTGCGGATCACGGTGGGCGCTCGCAGCCTGAAGCAAGGCGGGGTGGAGCTCAAGCGGCGCGATAGCGCGGCGCGCCGCCTGGTGTCGCTGGCAGAGGCCGTCACGGAGGTGCAGGCCGAGATCGTGGCTATGAAGGCGGAGCTGGCTGCCCAGGTCGTCGAGGTGCCGTTCCCGGCGTAGATTCTGATCTGACACATTTGAGGAAGGTGACGTATGTTTGATTGTCTGGACATGATTCTCTCGCGCAGAAGCATCCGCGCATATACCGACGAACCCGTGACCGAGGCACAGATCGAGAAACTGCTGAGGGTGGCGATGAGCGCGCCCTCGGCCAACAACGAGCAGCCCTGGCAATTCGTCGTCATCGACGACCGAGAGTTGCTGGATACGATCCCGGAGGAGGTCCACCCCTATTCCAAGATGCTCAAGGAGGCGCCGGTGGCGATCCTCATCTGCGGCGAACCACGAAGGCAGCACCACGCGGGATACTGGGAGCAGGATTGCGCTGCTGCGACCCAGAATCTTCTGCTGGCAGCCCACTCACTGGGCCTGGGTGCGGTCTGGCTGGGCGTCCATCCGCGAGAAAAGCGCGTGGAGGGCATGCAGCGCTTGCTCCGGTTGCCGGAGTATTTGGTCCCCTTCGCCCTGATCTCCATCGGTCGTCCGGCAGAGGAGAAACCGCCCTCAGATCGGTATAATCCGGAGTGGGTGCATCACAATCGTATGTGAACTATTTGCTAGCTAGAAATCGGATTTTCTAAGTGAACGAAAGTTCACACGAATTTCGATTTCTGGCTTACCATGTTGAAAAGCGAGGTGGTTGTCTCCGGTGCAAGATATGTTACACTCAAAGTTGAGTCAGAAGCTGACTTAAGGAGGTCTGTTGTGGATTCTAAAGATGCTGAAGCTCTAAAAGATCGTGTCCTAATTTTCAGCGGTTCCGCCAATGCGGGGTTAGCAGAGGACATTGCCCATTATCTGGGCCTTGAACTAAGCCCTACCACCGTCCGCAAGTTCACCAACGACAATTTCTATGTGCAGCTGGGTGTCAGTGTGCGCGCAAAGGACGTTTTCATCGTCCAGCCGCTCTCCCCGCCGTGTAGCGACAATATTCTGGAATTATGTTTGATGTTAGATATCGCCCGGGGCGCGGCTGCTAATAGTGTGCAGGCTGTCATTCCGTATTATTCCTACGCGCGCTCCGACAAGAAGGACGCACCGCGCATCTCCATCGCGGCTCGACTGATCGCTGACCTGCTCGCTACTTCGGGTGCCACCCACGTTATCACCATGACTTTGCACTCGCCACAAGTTCACGGGTTCTTCAACATCCCCGCCGATCACCTGACGGCCCATTCGGTCTTCGTCAAGCACTTCAAGGACCAGGATCTGAGCAATGCCGTGGTCGTCTCGCCGGACATTGGCCATGCCAAGCGGGCGCTTAAGTTGGCCAAGGCGCTGGGATTGCCGGCGGCTGCGGCGGAGAAGCGCCGTATCGATGGCAAACGCGTCGTCATCGATGGTATCATGGGTAACGTGCGAGGCAAGCGTGTGCTTCTGGTGGACGACGAGATCGCTACGGGGGGGACGATTGTTGAAACGATTCGCTATTTGCGCAATTTGGACGTTTCGTGCGTCACGGTGTTGGGCACGCACGGTCTCTTTTCCGGTGACGCGACCGAAAACCTGAACAGCGTCGAGGAGATTGATGAGATCATCGTCACTGACACCGTTTATATCCCCGAAGAGCATCGCCCGGGGCGCCTGACGGTGTTGTCGGTAGGCCATATCTTCGGCGAGGTGATCCGCCGTAACGTCATGGGAGAGTCGGTCGGGGCGCTCTTCGAATTCTGGCCCATGCCGGACGAAACTCAGTGACGGCACTCGTGTGCACACTCCCCCGAGCCGTTCAGCTTGGGGGATTTCTATGTGTCGCAAATCAGATGCCGCGCACCGAGACTCGGCTCACGTGAGCCTGCGCGTCATCGGCCATGTGCTTGAGTTGATCCGGAGAGTAGGGGGTTGTTTCGGCCAGCGCCGGGTCCAAGGTGTTGTGCCCCCGGAATTGCTGGAGCACGTAGTGATCGGCGCCTGCGATCCAGCGGGCGATAGCGGCGATGTCGTCGGTCTCTAGCAGGCCCGGCACCACGGTCGTGCGCAGCTCGTAGGTGATCCCGCTTGCGCGGAGCAGCTGCAGGCTGCGCTCGACGCGTGTCACGTCCAGGTCGGGGAGTCCGGCGAGCCGGGCGTATTTCTTCGGCGGCGCCTTGACGTCCATCGCTACGTAGTCCAGCAGTTCCGCACCGAGTAGGCCCTCCAACACATCAGGTCGATAGCCGTTGGTATCCAGTTTCACCTCATAGCCTAGCGACCGCGCTCTCCCAATAAACGCCGCCAAATCGGGCTGGAGCGTGGGCTCGCCTCCCGTCAGGGTCATACCTGTTAGGACGCCCCGCCGGCGCTCCAGGAACGCCCAGATGTCGTCTAAGGGGATACTGGGGAGTGTCTGAGGCGCCAGCACCAGATCCGCGTTATGGCATATAGGGCAGCGGAAGTTACAGCCCGGCGTGAAGAGCACCGTCGTGATGTGCTCCGGGTAATCGATGAGCGACGTCTTAACCCATCCGCTGATTTGCATCGTTTCGAGTGCTCCTTTGTCTCTAGTAGCTGGGGCCGGTGTCTCTAGTAGCTGGGGCCGGTGTCCCCACCGCGCCCCTCCCCACTGCGCCGCAGCCGCACGGTGAGACACCGGCGGCAGCTAGCTTCTAGTAGTTGGGGCCGGTGTCCCCACCGCGCCCCTCCCACCGCGTCGCGGCCGCACGGTGAGACACCGGCGGCAGCTAGCTTCTAGTAGTTGGGGCCGGTGTCCCTACCGCGCCCCTCCCACCGCGTCGCAGCCGCATGGTGAGACACCGGCGGCAGCTAGCCTCTAGTGGTTGGGGCCGGTGTCCTCACCGCGCCCCTCCCCACCACGTCGCCGCCGCACGGTGAGACACCGGCGGCAGCTAGCCTCTAGTAGCTGGGGCCGGTGTCCCTACCGCGCCCCTCCCACCGCGTCGCCGCCGCACGGTGAGACACCGGCGGCAGCTAGCTCCTAGTAGTTGGGGCCGGTGTCCTCACCGCGCCCCTCCCCACGCGCCGCCGCCGCACGGTGAGACACCGGCGGCAGCTAGCTCCTAGTAGCTGGGGCCGGTGTCCTCACCGCGCCCCTCCCCACGCGCCGCAGCCGCACGGTGAGACACCGGCTAGCTGCCGCCGGTGTCTCACGCGCCGCAGCCGCACGGTGAGACACCGGCGGCAGCTAGCCTCCAGTAGCTGGGGCCGGTGTCCCCACCGCGCCCCTCCCCACCGCGCCGCAGCCGTACGGTGAGACACCGGCGGCAGCTAGCTCCTAGTAATTGGGGCCGGTGTCCCCACCGCGCCCCTCCCACCGCGCCGCCGCCGCACGGTGAGACACCGGCGGCAGCTAGCTCCTAGTAGTTGGGGCCGGTGTCCCCACCGCGCCCCTCCCCACCGCGCCGCAGCCGCACGGTGAGACACCGGCGGCAGCTAGCTCCTAGTAGTTGGGGCCGGTGTCCTCACCGCGCCCCGCCGCCTTGAACATCCTTCGATCTTTGAACTCCTGGCGCTTCCCGTCGTTCCAGTTCCGCACCGGGCGCAGGTAGCCGACGATGCGAGAATAGACCTCACAGGGAATCTTGCGCGCTTCTTGCTTGTTTGATCGATCTTGCGTGGTCATTGTT
>DAOTUH010000117.1:0-14483 GCA_034437255.1 Anaerolineae bacterium | reverse complement strand
CTGACCGTCGGCCAACGTGACCACCAGATCGGGGCGGATCACCTGGTCATCCGCGTAGGAGATCTCTTTCTCGATCCACACCTCCAGCCCCGCCTCCTCGGCCGCCAGGGCCAGCGCGACGATGGTGCGCGCGTGCGCTAACGGTTTGACCTCGCGGTAGCCGCAGGCTTGGGTCTGCTTATGGCCCAGGGCGCGCAGCAGCGCGGCGCCCGCCGGACCCAGCACGTAGACGGTCGAGGGCCTACCGCGAACGCCCGGTTGCGGCACGGTGTCTAGAATCTCCGTCAGAATGTCATCGTCGGCCAACCGCTGAAAATGCGCTAGCAGGGTAGTGAACTTGTGGCGAGATAACTCGGCCGCCGTATAGATCTGCTGTTGATCCGCTACGCCGGTCAGCCGTAAGAGGGCCAGAACCCGGCGGTGACGATGATCCTGGAACTTGCCATCCAGGGCCCTGAGTAGTTTGCGGCCGTCCGATACAGTATACGACATGGTAGGCACCTCCAAAAATGCGTGTAGTTGATAGAAATGTAGGTATTAGGCCTCTAGACTATCTATTTTCCGCGGTGGGGTTTTCCGCGGTCAGGTCTGCTGCGTGCGGAGTGTCTCCTGCTGTTGCACGATGATGTCGTTGAGCTGGACGATCTGGTGCTGCAGGCTAGCCGCCTCCTCCCGGTAGCGGCGGCGGGTCGCGGATAGCCGCTGTTGCAGGTCTGTGATGTGTTGGCCCCGCTGTTCTGCCTGTTCTTGCCAGCGGTCGCGCGCCTCCTGCAGCTGCGTGACCTGCTCCTGCAGAGGATCGTCCCGATAAGTCTGGAGCTGCTGTTCCAGGCGTTCATACCGCCGCTGTAACGCATCGTATTCCCACGCAGCATACGCGCTCTCCGCACGCTTCCGCGCCCAGGCTACCAATGCCGCGCTGAAAGCGCGCACCCAGGCATCCGGCGACCTGATCCTCATGCTCTGACTGGGGAAACAACCCCGCAGCTGCTCGCAGAGCGCCTGTTGCGCAGCTTGCTTCACTAAGGCGGTGCGCAACTGCGCGATTACTTTCCATTGGGCCTCTGTCAGCTCTTCTTCGTCACATTTGATGGCAATTTGAAACGGCAATTTCACTCCATCCTCCTCGGGTCTAGATGCTCCTTTTTATCTACAGAGAACGTCTCAAGAGAGCGTCACTTGGGTACTGAAGACAATGCCCTGCGTATTGCGCCCAGCACCGCTGCATTTATTGCGATTCGCGCAGCGAATGCTACGGCGTCGATCACTTCGATACGGGGGTCCACGTCAAGGTCAACGCCATGGAGCGGCTGCGCGACGAGCTCTCGCGCAAGCGCGTCAAGGGCTTGATCGGCACCGGCTCCATGAACGATCCCTACATGCCGCTGGAGCGGGAGCGCACGCTCACCGGCGCGGCGCTGGAGGTCATCGCCGAGTTCGGCTTCCCCGTCCACGTGCTCACCAAGAGCGACCTGGCCCTGCGCGACGTGGCGCGCTTCCAGGCGATTCAGCGCCGCACGCGGGCCGTGGTCAGTTTCACCATCACCACGGCGGACGATGCGCTGGCAGCCAAGGTCGAGCCCTACGCGCCCCGTCCCTCAGCGCGCTTTGACGCGATGTGGAAACTGGCCGAGGCGGGTATTGAGACCGGCGTGATGCTCATGCCGGTGCTGCCCTTTGTCGAAGACACAGACGAGAACGTGACTGCCATCGTGGAGCGGGCCGTCGATTGCGGCGCTCGTCACGTGGTCCCCGCCTTCGGCCTGACCCTGCGCGACCGCCAGCGGACGTACTTCTACGCGCAGTTAGACCGCCACTTCCCCGGGCTGCGGCAGCGCTATGAGCGCGCCTACGGCGACCGTTACAGCTGCCAATCCCCTCGTGCGCGCCGGCTATACGCGCTCTTTGAGAGACTGAAGGCGCGTTACGGCTTCGAGGACCGCGTCCGACCGTATCAAGCGGTGGAAGCGGAGCAGTTGCGCTTTTTCTAGGTACGTCCGTAAAGAAACTTTTACGGACGTACTTAGGTGCAACGCACCTTCGAATGCTCAAAAATGGCTTGTGCATGCACGGGTGGGTGAATTGTGACCAGCAGAGCGTGGTAAGCGCAGGTGCGTTGCACCTTATACCGTAATTCCAACCTGCCATAGAGGGAGTAAAATCATTTATGTAGCCAGATCGTTACTGTGCCTATCATATCGCAGCCGTATGTCCAATGGTAACGGGCGGTTTCCTAAACTGCTACTGGATGAATTCAGACCGGAGAGACTCCACGTCTGGTGACAAGGCGGAAGTTCAGTCCTATCTACTCATTGTCTGATTCAGTGTCAAGATAGCGCTCCAGCACCTGTTGGGCCTCATCTCGAATGCGCTCCACCAGCTCCGGTGGTTCCAACGCGCGGGCCATGGAACCGTAGCTCAGCACCCATCCCGTCGCCCAGTTGAGATCGTTGGCGTCGAAGTGCGCCGTGACCGAGCCATCGTCGTGTTCGGTGAGCTCCAACCACTGCCCGCTGTACTCCCGCACGATGTGCGCTACGTGCGTATCGAGCCAGACCACGACGTGATAGGGCTGCTCGTACTGCATGGAGGCCTCCAGGTAGGTGCGCGCGTCGAAATCGCGGGGCAATAAAAAACGTGCTTTCAGCAGCTTGATCGCCTGGATACGATCCACCCGGAACGTGCGCAGGTCGTCGCGGAGGTGACAGTGTCCCACCAGATACCAGTATCCATCACGGAAAGCCAGGGCGTAGGGATCGACGTCACGACAGGTCTCCTCCTGGGAGAAGGACTGATACGTGAGGCTGATCCGCCGCTGATCCGCGATGCTGTTGCGGATGGTGTGCAGGACCGGCTGCCAGGGCTGGTAATCGCGGGCGGTGAGGCGAGAAATTACCAGCGTGCGCAACGCCCCGGCGACTTCGTGGCGCAGGTCGTCGGGCAGGACGTTGTTCAGTTTCGCTGTAGCGGACATGATAGCGTCCTGGTACATCTCGCCGAAGACCTCATCGACCAAATTAGCGCCCAGTGCCAGCGCCGTCGCCTCCTCGGCGGTAAAGATCAGCGGCGGCAGTTTATATCCCCGCAGCAGGCCGAAGCCGCCGCCACGTCCACGTTCCGATACGATGGGGAGCCCCATCTCGTCCAGCATGCCCATGTACCGGTGCACCGTGCGCACAGAGACGTCGAGCTCGTCCGATAACTCCCTAGCGGTCCACAGCGGGCGGATCTGCAAGAGTTGGATCAACGTAAAGAGCCGTGTCGTGACGTTCGCCATTCGGTCCTCCTTTGGCGCACAAACTGGCGTCTACATCAACAGTATACCGCAAAAATCACGACGTTCTACGTCATATTTCCAATCTCGGTTAACTGGCTGAGGCGTACACCCTTATAGACTACAAAAGGGGATTGTTGGCTCTACTGAAAAAAGGTTGTGCCTCACGCGAAGACGCCGCCGACCAAAGGTCGGATAGTCGCCAAGATTTTTAAATTACTTACATTTAGGAATAGTAAAGCCAGCCTAGATCAATAAAATTTACCATCTTATGAATTTCCTTTGCGTTCTTGGCGCCTTTGCGTGAAGTTGATGGTTATTTCAGTGCAGTCAAGAGATATACTTTGTGATTGTGCTGCGCACAATCCCCTGAGTGACTAACATCACCTCACTCGCTTCGAGCGGATCGCCAGATCCGCGACTTCAGCGGGCACCGCCCAACAAATATGATAATTAGCCACTTAGGACACCCAACCACAACATAACACGGGGCAAAGCCCCGTTGCCTACGGACCCCATGTTTTTCTTTGGCTGCACCTTTTTCAGAGCAGCCATTGTTGGCTCACCAGAAAAGGGACCAAAAATCCGATTTTACGCCGTGATTTAGGGGATGGTTCAGGGATGGGTTTCACTTTCTCCAGCGTATACATTATTCAACACCCGCTCCCCGCCCCCGGGGACGAGGCTCCGTGCGAAAATAGGGCAAGCTTATCATACATTGCGTTGTGACAGCACAACGTTTGAATTGGAAGTGTCAATCTAACTCCTCGGGCTTTTGAACCATGCCTGATTTAGGTGAAGAAAATTGCGTTTCGAACTTTCTTGAGTATACTCGAAGGTATGCAGCCAGGAGCAAGCCCTGGACCCAATTTCGCAGCAAGCTGCGAGGTATGAGATGAATCTATCGTGAAGCGATAGGCATAATCACCCAGACACACGTTCAGACGATAAGGAAACGACAGATCAACACCGAAGACCGAGACGCTACGCTCCAATCCACGCTTACGGATGACTGAAACCCTATGCTATCGAATATCAACTTCCCTGAGAAAGGTGATTCCCATGGAATTGACTGAACTGGATTGTAAGAACTGTGGTGCGCCCATCAAAGCCAAGAACATTGATTGGGATTTGGCCGTGGCGCGCTGCGAACACTGTGGCGCCGTCTTCGGCCTGGAGCGCTCAAAGACGCCGGATGCATGGAAAGAAAAGATCCCCCAAGAGCGTGCCAAGGTTCCCATGCCCAAGAATATTGAAGTGCGCGAGGGAAACGGTATCTTGCAGATATCGTATCGCTGGTTCCGGCCCCTGTTTATTTTTCTGCTCTTTTTCGCGGTTTTCTGGAACGGCTTCATGATCGTGTGGCACGGCATCTCGCTCTTCTCCGGTGCCTGGTTCATGTCGATCTTTGGATTGTTGCATACAGCCGTTGGCATCGGCCTCGGCTATTACGTGCTGGTCGGCTTTCTCAATCGGACAACCATCTGGGTGGGACAGGGCCGGCTGGTCATTCAGCATCATCCCCTGCCCTGGTGGGGCAACAGAGATCTGCCCGCTTCGGAGATCCGGCAAATCTACTGCAAGGAGAAGGTCCACCGTTCCGATAGTGGCACCCAGTACAGTTACCAGGTGCACGCCATCACGGCGAACGACAGCAAAGAAAAACTGCTTGGAAACCTCGCGGAGACCGAACAGGCGCTTTACATCGAGCAAGAACTAGAACGTCATCTGGGCCTCCAGGATCGACCGGTGCGTGGGGAACTGCCAAGATAGTACCAGCAGATCAACTCAAGCGAAAATGAGACTCTCGCCTGTAGCTGATACACGTGTAAGAACCGGATATCAGCCACAAAATTCTTCTGCTGTTGGTTTGACAAAGTTATTGCGTATGCTAAAATAGCCAAAGTTTATTCAGGGCATTCTGCGTTTCAGGCAGTTGCTAAACAACGCGGAAAGCATACCGAGGAGTTGGAAGTGGACGAAGTCAAAGAAACCAAAGAAACATCCCCGACGAATATGGAATCGATGGAGAATCTTTCCTCAGAGGAACTGGACATCGACGAGCCTAAGCAAGGACAACTGCGCGACGGCGTGATCTTAGATATCCGCAAAGATGGACTGGTTGTTGACATCGG
Organism: Anaerolineae bacterium; assembly: GCA_034437255.1. GTDB lineage: Bacteria > Chloroflexota > Anaerolineae > B4-G1 > SLSP01 > G713. The sequence goes on along the minus strand of DAOTUH010000117.1, from coordinate 9,074 downwards.
AGCGAAACGTGATGGCCATATCCCCCGCTCAGATCTCGAAGATTTGACCGAGGAAGAGAGAGAGAAATTCATCGTCGTTGATCGAGACATCCCTGTGCTGGTGACAGAAGTCCAGGACGGTGATGGCAACGTTAAGGTCTCAATTTCCCAGGCCCTAGAGCAGAAGGATTGGGAAGAGGCCAAGCGTTTGAAAAAGGAGAAAGAAGTCTACGAAGCCGAGGTTGTAGGGTCTAACCGTGGCGGATTGCTCGTAGATTTCGGCCATCTGCAGGGATTTGTGCCTATGTCTCAGCTGATTGGGTTCTCACGCATCCGCAATCCCGAAAAACGCTATCGGCGGCTTCAGGATATGGTCGACGATACGATCCTGCTCAAGGTCATCGAAGTAAACGCCGAACGCCAGCGACTGATTTTCTCGCAGCGCGCCGCCTCGAAAGAGTGGCGTGCCCGGCGGCGTGAACTGTTGCTGGAGGAGCTGGAACCAGGACAGATCCGCTCTGGGCGCGTCAGCCAGATCACGGATTTCGGTCTCTTCGTCAACCTTGGTGGCATTGATGGGCTGGTGCACGTCTCCGAGCTCTCCTGGGGACGCATCGAAAAGCCCGAAGAGGTCTACAAGGTCGGTCAGCGCCTGAGAGTTAAGGTGCTCAACGTTGACCGCGAGCGCCAGCGCATTGGGTTAAGCCTCAAAGCGCTGCAACCCGATCCCTGGGAATCGGTTGACGAGAAATATGACGTGGGTGACCTGGTCGAAGGAACGGTCAGCCAGGTCGTTGACTTCGGCGTGTTTGTGGAACTTGAGCCGGGGATCGAAGGATTGCTACATAACTCCGAGCTGATCTCGCCGAGTCAACGCGACGAACTGGAAGCCGAGGATAAAATCCTCGTCAAGGTGATCCGCATTGAGCCGCATCGCCGCCGCATTGGACTTAGCGTGAAGCAGGTCAGTCTCCAGGAATGGGAAACCTGGCACGCGGAAAACATCCAGGAACCGGCCTCAGAAACGCCTGCCGAGGAAGAAGAGCCTCCAGCGGAGAAGGTTGTCGCAGAAGCGGAGGTTATCCCAGAAGAAACTGTGGAGAAGGTCGAAGAGCCAGAAGAAGCCGCTCTGCTCGAAGAGGAAGAGGTCGCCACCGAAGCAGAGGCCGAGGTGGAAACCGAAGCGGCTGATGTGGAAGCCGAAGAGCCAGAAGTGGTCGCCCCACCGGCGGAGGAAGAAGAGGTCGCCGAGGCGGAGTCCGAAACGGAAGTTCTCGAGGAAAAAAGTGAAGCAGTAGAAGAAACCGTTGAAGAGGAAGCCAAGGAAACAGAAGAGACAGCCCCACCGGTAGAGGAAGAAGACGTCACTGAGACAGAGGTAGAAGCTGAGACCGAACCTCTTGATGAGGAGGCAGAGCCAGAAAAGCCCGCCGCCGACTCAGAAGAAGAAGAAGAACCGCAGGCAACAGAAATGGAGGGGGGCGAGGCATAATCTGAATCCTGTCTCAGATTTTCACCCTAGACGTCGCCCAGTGGCAGCCAAAGAGAACAAACTCACGTTGGAAGGAACAGTCGTTGAGGCGCTACCCAGCACCCAGTTCCGGGTAAGGCTGGAGGAAGGGTACCACGTTTTAGCGTATCTCTCGGGAAAGATGCGCAAGAATTTCATCAGCATCCTGGTTGGGGATCGCGTCAAACTGGAAGTCTCACCCTATGATCTGACGCGCGGACGAATCGTCTACCGCTATAAGCGCGGTGCACAACCCGAGAGCTAGAAAACTAGGATATCACAAAACGCAGATCTGCTAGATCTGCGTTTTTTTATACGTTCCGCAGCATTCAGGGCTCTCGTTACTCCACTCGCTCTGCGATCACGGCAATCCAGTCGTCTTGCTGCATAACCTCCACGACGCTTAGGCCGTGATCCTCCAAAGCAGGGGCAACCTCGGCAAGTTGTTCCTCCAGAATGCCAGATCCGACTATCGCGCCGCCTGGACGTACGTGGGACGCCAGTCCCTCCTCTGCCATCTCCACAATAATGTGCGTCAAAAGATTAGCCAGGATCAAGTCGTAGGCGGGTTCGATATCCTCCAGGGAGCCGTGGCGCACGTGAACGGTGTCGGTCACACCATTGCAGCGAGCATTAGCGCGCGCCGCCGCGACTGCCTTCGCATCGACATCGACCGCCAGCACGTTCCCTGCATCCAGTTTTGCCGCAGTGATGGCCAAGATGCCCGTGCCTGTGCCCAGGTCGAGGACGCGCATACCAGGCTTGAGCCGCTGCTCCAGCGCCCTGAGACAGAGTTGCGTCGTGGGATGCAGGCCCGCACCAAAGGCTTGTCCGGGATCGATCTCCAACACAACCTCGCCCGGTGACTCAACATACTGTCGCCAGGACGGTTTAATGACCAGGCACTCTCCCACGTGCAAAACAGGCAACGTCTTCTTCCACCGCGTCGTCCAGTCCTGTTCAACCACACGTTCGTAGACGGGATCGGAGATAGGCTTAATGCGCTGGAGATGCCAAAGCGCCTCCTCAAGTTCCCGGACTCTGTCCGACAGTCTCTCGTCCACGATTAGGTAGGCCATCACCTGCACCCCGTCCTCATCCCCTGCGCCCATATCGATAGCCACACCGCTGGGTGCATAGCGACCAAATACTTCGGCGACCGCTTCTGCTGCTTCGCGATCTGTAGTTACGCTAACCGCCAACCACTCCGCGCTCAAATCACAGCCCCAAGGCTTCCCGAATCCGGTCTACAAAGCCGTGTTTTTCTTCGACGATGACTTCGGTCCCTAGGGTGGACGCCAGTTCCTCAAAAAGCTCCTCTTGATCGCCCGTCAAGTGATGGGGAATCGCCACCTGAACGACAACGAGTTGATCTCCGCGACCGTTGCCGCGCAGGCGCGGGATGCCCAGATCGCGCATACGCAACACCGTACTGGGTTGCGTGCCGGCCGGAATCGCGATTTCCCGCTCGCCGTCCAACGTGGGCACCTTGACCTTAGCTCCTAGCGTGGCCTGTGCAATGTTGACCTTGAGCTCCACAATCACATCGTCGTCGCGCCGGTTGAAATAGGGATGGGGTTTGACGTGAATGTTGACGTAAAGGTTGCCCGGCGGCCCGCCCTGCTCGCCCGGCTCGCCTTCACCTGCCAGCCGAATGCTCATGCCCTTGTCGACGCCAGCAGGGACGCGAACGCTCAGACGACGCCGGTTGTACACTTTGCCCGAGCCGTGACACTCCTGACAGGGATCGCTCACAATCGTGCCCTGGCCTTCACAGCGCGGGCACTCGCTGATGTTGACAAAAGACCCGAGAAACGTCTGCTGGGCGCGGCGCACCTGACCGGTGCCGTTGCATTCGGGGCAGCGCTGCGGTTGCGTCCCCGGTTCGGCGCCGGAGCCATCGCAGCGGTCACAGACTTCCATGCGCTGCACGGCGACTTCTTTCTCGACACCGAAGGCCGCTTCCTCGAAGGTGATGTCTAGCCGGGTGCGAATGTCACGCCCCCGACGGGGCCCTCTACGAGTCCCGGTTCTGAATCCAAACCCACCCAGGTTGCCGAAGACCTCGGCGAATATGTCGAAGGGATCATGGAAGCCTTCAAAGCCCCCCATACCCGGCTTTACCGTGCCGAAGCGATCATACATAGAGCGCTTCTCCGCATCGGAGAGCACTTCGTACGCCTCGTTGATCTCCTTAAAGCGTTCTTCGGCGTCAGACGATTCGTTGACGTCGGGGTGAAACTTGCGGGCCAGGCGCCGGTAGGCCTGCTTGATCTCTTGCTGGGAGGATTCGCGTGCTACCCCCAAAACCTGATAATAATCTTTGTTCGCCATACAACTCCATGAATTCTACGCTACACAGTGGAACATACAGGCATCGCCTCTCAAACGCTCTTTTTCCACCCGGCACTTATGCCAGAATCTCAGCATTCCCAAAAATTGCCTAATCTTCTGTCTCGGTATCGGATGCTTCGACGGGCTCTTCTGCCTCTTCTTCCGGCTCCTCGGCCTGGGGTATAGGTGCAGCCACGACGACCCGCGCAGGTCGCAACACGCGCTCGCCCTGCATGTAACCCCGCTGCGCCTCCGCGACGATCTGACCTTCCTCGAACTCCTCGACAGGCTGCGTCAGCACGGCCTCATGGTACTGTGGATCAAACTCATCGCCCGGCTCTACCTCTATAGGTTCCACATTCTCCATTCTCAGCAGATGGTGCAGCTTCTGCTTGACCAAGCGCACGCCGTCCAACCAGCGATGCCCCTCCAATGATGCCGGCACGTTATTGAAAGCACGTTCGAAATCATCCAGGATGGGCAGCAGACGCGAAAGCAGCGCCGCGTTGGCGACCACACGCCACTCTTCCTTCTCGGTCTCGGTACGACGCCGGTAATTCTGGAAGGAGGCCTGTGCCCGCTGCCAACCGTCCAAATTCTTGGCCGCCTCTGCTTCTAGTTCCGCCAGCTCTGTTTTGAGCTCGTCAATCTGCGCCTGGAGCTCCTCTACGTCCAGCCCCGATGTCGCTTCAGCCTCGGCTTCTACGGTTGTCTCCTCGGAAGGCTGATCCGGCGTTATCTCTTCAGCAGCTGAGACGTCCTGTTCTTCCAAACTCTCTTCTTCCATTATCTTTTCTTCTTGTGTCGTTTCGCGTTCTTTCTCCATGACTCCACCTCACTCTGAAATAGTTGACAGTATCTTCTCAATATCTTGAGAAATCCCAAGATATTCTCCTAAAACAAGGGAGAGGGGGTAATTTGGGGGAAGATCCTCAAATTACTGAGAGGATATTGTGGGCGTTCCCTGACGACGTATATGGTCAATCATGGACCTTCTGTCTCGTCTGACGGTAACCGAGCCTGTTCGAGCGGCCGGTACATCTCGTAGACCATTTCATTGAGCAAGCCGGCTACGAAGCGCACCACGGAAATCGTCCGCCCATAGGACATGCGGACAGGCCCCAACACGCCCAGCGCGCCGGTGGCATAGTCGGTAACGCCATAGCGTGTAACCACCAAGCTGCACGTCCGCAGCGCCTCCCACGGCCCCTCACCACCGATAATCACACGGATGCTCCCCACCCTCCTCACGGGATTCAGCGCGTCCGCGATGACAGCCTGAAGCCGGCTGTTCTCCTCCAGCACCCGAATCAGCCCGGGGCCTTCGCTCTCGGCGAACTCCGGCTGTTCCAGGAGCTGGGGAATGCCATGCCGGTAGATCTCACTGGCGGGCAGATTCTCGGTCTGCTCCATCAGCGAGAGTACCACATCAAGGATGTCGTTTTCCATGGTAGGCAGCACCGGCGACTGCTTTCGGATCTCCGAAATTGTCAGACCGCTGCAAAGCTGATTCAGCCGATCCGCCGCTTCGCTAAGTGCCCGCTGCCCCATGGATTCGGGAAGCGCCAACATCCGCTGCTCCACGGTGCCGCCGCGAAGGACCAACACCAGCAGAACGGCGCGCCCGTGCGTGGCAATGAGCTCCAGGTGCTTGTATATGGCGCGCTCCGCCCGGGGCGCGGTGACCACGGCGGCGCCCCGCGTCGTGTGCGCCATCACCGACGCCGCCAGGGGCATCCACTCTTCGATATTGTCCTGCGCTTGATAGAACTGGTGGGCGATCATCCGCTGTTCCACGGGCAAGAGCGCCTCCTCGTTCATCAGTCGCTCCACGAAATACCGGAACCCGCTCTCTGTCGGCGTACGTCCGGCCGACGTATGGGGCTGCAGCAAATAACCGAGGTCTTCCAGGCGCGCCATCTCGCTGCGTACGGTTGCCGAACTAATGCCCACGTCGTAGTTTTCGACCAGCGCACCCGACGCGACAGGGGCTGCCGTACGCACGTGTTCACGCACGATCAGCTTCAAGATTAACGCCTGTCGTTCGGTCAGATCCTCTGGTGCCATCCGTCGTTCCGCCCTCAGCCCTGTCTCCAAACTCCACTGCTCGGGCCGGTCTCCCGACCGCGCCCATCCCTTGCTACGCCAAACTTTAGCACTCTAATCATGGGATTGCTAAAAAGCCAACCCTTACTATACCACGAAGAAACCGCGTGTCAATCATTTGGGCATGATATTTAAGTAGACACCCTCACGTTTCACGTTTTACGTCTCACTTCACACGTTCTACGAGCAGAATGGAACGCACCTCCATCACATCAACCGAACTGGAACCACGCACCTGGGCAAACGAAGCAGTTCCAGAGTGGCTCAGACGCACCAGGTCGTCTCTAGTCACACCTGCCACGCGCATCAACCCCAGCTTCGTTTGCCTTGATCACGTCTAAGCACGTTTTTGGGGTAGCGAGAGCGATTTCGCTAGCAGATTTGCTTCGAATTCCCCACCTTGCCAACGATTGTCGAAACGCGGAATCCGACTACAATCAGGAGCGATAGCATGTTGATCTTAGATCTCAAGTGGATTCTGACCATTATACTGGTGCTGCTGGCTGCCGGCGTTGGTGTCGCACAGTGGATATCCCGGCACACAGCCCGCGCGCGCCCTGCGCTGACCGGCACGCCGGTCGCAGCCGCCCCTTTTGGTGCATTGATCTTGGACGGCATCGAGATCGCCTACGTCAATCCCTACGCGCCGCCTGTTGCGCTTGGGCGCGGATGCGACACACCTGCCCGATACCGAATGGGCAGCGGTGCTGAACGAAGACCGCCGAACGGCCTGCCAGGAGTCACCTGTGACCGGTCACTACCGCACACTGACCTTCGCCTCGGGCAAGACGGCGCGCTGGTGGATCACGCCCTACGAGTAGCACGACGCGATCTTCCTGCTCGACGTCACGGCCTAACAGCGCACCGAGCGGGCCGGGCGCACGCTGGTCAGCGATCTCTCACACGAATTGCGCACGCCCATTGCCACTGTCCTCACCCCTCTGGAGATCCTGGGCCTAGATGACGTGGATCCGGCAGCGCCGCCCGTCGCTAACGTTGGCCAAGCAAGAGACGCAGCGCATAGCCCGCCTCGTCGACGATATGCCCCTCCCCACCGTCTTCGGCTACGCGGACCGGCTGTGGCAAGTTCTCCCCAATATCCTGGATAACGCGCTCAAATACGCCGGGGCCGGCGACAACATCACCGTCTCTCTGAAGACGGCGGAGCCGGGGATTCTCTGCGCGATCTGTGGCAGCGGGCCCGGCATTCCAGCACGACATCTGCCGCACGTCGCCTCGCGCGTGGAAGTGGCGGCCGGGGCGAAAGAGCAAAGCCTTGACCCACCCCATAATGAATGACAGAGGGATTGGAAGCAGCGTGGGCCATTTGTCACTTGTTCAAGCATCCGTCATCCGCTAAAGTCAGAGGCAGAAAGTAGACCCAGGATGGGCAGATTTGCGATGGTTTGGGACAAGTTTCCGAACGAAGTGAGCGCCTTCAACAAGTTGAAGGGCCTCGTTGTTGGGGAACGGCTACGCTCAGGGTGACAGGCCGATGGGGATTTGGTCGTATTTGCCCGGCGAAATCCAAAAGAGCTCATGATTTTTGATCATCAAGTTTAGGCAGAATCCCCAAGCCTATTTCGGGTAATAAAAGGTTCGTAGTCAGGCACGGAACCCAGTGGCGTGCCGTTCTATGCTGTCCGACGCCACTCCGTTGCCCTTCGTGGCTCACTACGAGCCCTATCACCTACAAAGCACGGATTCATAGGCCAAGAAAAGCCCGTTTTGATAGTCAAAAACGATCATATCGGCCAAAGGAGCATGCATGGCACGATTGCACGAATATCAAGGAAAAAACCTGTTACAAGCCCACAAGATTCAGATACCCCAAGGCACCGTGGCCTCTACACCAGAAAAAGCGCGGGCTATCGCAGAGCAATTAGGCGTCCCGGTCATGGTCAAAGCACAGGCTTGGATCACAGGCCGCGCCAGCGTTGGTGGCATCAAGCGCGCTGCAACGCCAGACGAAGCCGAACAAGCCGCTGCCCAAATACTGGGTATGAAAATCAAGCACTTCACTGTCGAGAAAGTGCTGGTGGAAGAGCAACTCGACATCAAACAGGAGTTCTTCGCCAGCCTCATCGTCGACGACCGCGAACAAGCGCCGCTGATTATGTTCTCCGGCGTCGGCGGCACCGGCATCGAGGAGATCGCTGCTGAACACCCGGACAAGGTCGCCCGCGCCCACGTCGACGTGCAGTTCGGTTTCCAGGATTACCAGGCGCGCAATCTCGTGCGGCAGACGGGCATCGGTGGCAGATTACAACGCCAATTGGGCGCCGTCCTGATGCACCTTTACAGACTAGCTGCTATGCACGAAGCGCGCTCGGTGGAGATCAACCCCCTGGTGCTGACCACCGACGGGCAAGTTTACGCCGCAGACTGTCGCGTCACCGTCGACGACTACGCCGTCTTCCGCCATCCGGAGATGGATATCCCCATCGCGCGCGAGTACGACCGCCCGCCGACGGAATTGGAAAAGATCGCCTACCAGATCGAGGCCGACGACTACCGCGGCACCTTCTACTTCATCCAGATGGCCGAGGACTTCGAGAAGGGCGAGGGCTACATCGGCTTCCACGGCGCGGGCGGCGGCGGCTCGATGATGAGCATGGATGCCGTGCTGCGCCAGGGCTACAAGGTCGCGACGTTCGTCGATACCAGCGGCAACCCGCCCGCCAGCAAGGTCTACCGCGCGGCGAAGATCGTTATGGCGGTGGGCCCCATCGACGGCTACTTCGGTTCCGGCTCCGGCGTCGCCAGCCAGGAGCAGTTCCACTCGGCGCGGGGCCTGGTCAAGGCGTTCCTGGAAGCACAGGTCGACGTGCCCGTGGTCATCCGGTTGGGCGGCAACGCCGAGGACAAGGCTGTGGAGATCCTGGAAGCCGTCAATGACTACGTCCCGGCGCCGGTCGAGGGTTATAAGAAAGACGATTCGCCGGATTTTTGTGCGGAGCGGTTGGATGCACTGATCAAGGGGCAAGGGGCAAGCGGCAGGGGGCAGGGAGCAAGGGGCAAGGGGCAGGGGGCAGGGGGCAAACGTCCTTCGTCTGAGGACTTGTATACGTTTGAGACGGTGACGAAAGGGACGGTGACGTATGATCACGCTGTCTGTGTCGATTGCGAGACCAGGGTATGCGTT
>DAOTUH010000116.1:0-1503 GCA_034437255.1 Anaerolineae bacterium | reverse complement strand
GTCCAAAGGTCATCTAACCAACCCTCGAGATCCGCCAACGGTACAAGCAGCACGTTTTCTTCGGAACCACACCCTAAAGCAAGAAAGCCTCGTTGAGCCTGCTCCAAGAACTCTTTTTGATGTGGGTGGAACGCGAACCAGTATGATGGATGACCACCACGATGGTATTCCTTGGAAACCACACACGTCAAAGCCGTTTCTTCATCCGGTGAGACATAGCCTGTACGAACCCGACGGACTAGATTCTTGCTTAGATGCTCCTCAATCCGTGTGATACAGGCCTCATGAAAAGCCTTTGGAGAGCCTCGCGTCTTGGATACTTCCTCTGCTTCCGGTTCTTCAGCCTCAGGCAGCTCCTCTTGCTTGGCCTCTTCCGCCGTGGAAAACAGAATCTCGACAATTTCATCCAGTTTCGTGAATTCTCGGGGGATAAGGATTTCGTGAATGCGGTGGATGGTCTGCGGATCTTCCAAATTCTCTTTAAGGTGCATTAGACGCAGTAAAGCGTCCACACTGACAAGGCGAATATCCCAAGCATGGCGAGAACCGCGAATCTGGGCCTCTAAATCACCAGTGTCCTTTCGTCCAACGATAATGAGAACAGAGGACTGATCCTCTGACATTTCATCTTGACTAATCAGGGCTCGGCGATATCCCGCGATTTTGTTCAAATCGATTCTATAGGCATCGGTGGTTTTGACTTCGACTACCACAGCATGCCCTGAAGGAAACCGCCACACCCCATCGAATCCAACGTGCTTGACGGTGCCTCGATATCGACCATAGTCTACCTCAAAGCCTAAGCGTACTCCGACTTGGTTGACAATGTCCTGTAGGGCCAGTCCAGAATCCTTGAAGGAGTCTTCCAAGCACTCTTCAGCATAGGTTTTCAGCATATCCGATGGAATCACTGATAGAAACTCACGGAACTCAGCAGACGTCGGGTTATGATCCCGCAACCGCCCTCGACCTGCAAAGGCGATAATCTGCTGGACGTGCTTGCCTTTGACCTGATCTCGCGAATCTTTCCAAAGATCCGTCAGTGCCATGGAAGACTCCTAACCTGTAACTTTCAACTTGCAACTTTCAACTAAATCCTTACGGGAAAATCCCCCGCTTCTTGTAGACGGTCTCCAGACGGCGGAGCGCGACGATGTACGCCGCGGTGCGCCAGTCGGTGTCGTGCTCTTCTGCCGTATCGCGCACGTGCTCGTAGCCGCCGATGATCTTCTTGTAGAGCTTGGTGTCGACTTCCTCCAGGTCCCAGAACTCACTGCGCTTGTTCTGCAGCCACTCGAAGTAGCTGACGATGACGCCGCCGGCGTTGCAGAGCACGTCGGGCAATACGTGGATGCCCTTCTCCTGCAAGATACGGTCGCCCTCGCGGTCGGTGGGACCGTTGGCGCCCTCGGCGATCAGTTCGACGTTGAGCCAGGGCGCCGTCTCCGCCGTGATCTGGTTCTCCAGCGCCGCCGGCACGAAGATGTCGGCCTGGGCGCTCAT
>DAOTUH010000115.1:0-20770 GCA_034437255.1 Anaerolineae bacterium | reverse complement strand
GCCAACGGCAAGCCCGCGCCCGACATCTTCCTGACGGCGGCCGCCCGCCTGGGCGTTTTGCCGGACGGCTGCATGGTGCTGGAGGACTCCGAAGCGGGGATCCAGGCCGCCCACGCAGCGGGCATGCTGCCCGTGATGGTGCCCGACGTCAAGCCGCCGTCGCCGGAGATCGAAGCGGTGGCCTACGCCGTGCTCCCCTCGCTAAAAGACACCATCCCACTGCTGAAGCGGCTGGTGCGCGCTTGACAGTGGAGCGACGTTTTCTCACTTGACCGCCGTGATCATGGGATCGATATCGAGAGGCGCCGCCAGCTCGCAAGCGATCTGCGTGACGGGCTGCACCCGCGCATCGACGCCGGGTAGATCCGACGGGCACCCCGCCGGAGGCAGCCGGTCGAAGAGCATGCCGGCAACGTCCGCCCCGCTGTGCGTGGGCCGTATCTGCCGGAAGCCGATCTCGCGCAGCCACCCGGCAAGCGTCGCTCCGGAGGGGTGCTGCGTGATACAGAGGCGGGCGTCGATGAGCGCGGCGCTAAGCGCCTCCAGCCGCTCTACCGTCAGCGCGTCGAAGGTGAGTGCTTCCCCTGCTCCCGTCAACGTCTCGACGAGCGCCCGCTTGGACATGGCGTAGGTGAGACCGACCTGGCGCACCCGCTCCTGGGCCAGATCCCGATCGAAGATAATCAACCGGCACCCCTCGCCGTCCTCATCGCCCCAGAGCCACAGATCCCGCTCACGCCCACCCCGATAGGCGCCCAGCGCTTCGTAGCTGATGCGCAGCCGCCCGCCGGGCCGCAGGACGCGAAAGAGCTCAGCGAGTGTCGCGCGCGGGTCGGGCGCCTGCTCCACGGAGGAAGCCGCCATCACGCCGTCAAAACTCGCGTCGTCGAAGGGCAGCGCGCTGCCGGGGGGCACAAAGACAAAGCTCGCGTTGGTCACGCCCAGGCGCGCCGCGTTCTCCGTGCAGACGTCGACCCGCCGCCGGGCGCCCTCGACGCCGACGACCTCCTCCGCAAAGGGCGCGACGATGAGCGACGGCCACCCGTCCCCGGGACCGAAGTCCAACAGCCGCTGTCCCTCACCGTGGACGGCATGCAAGAAGTCGTAGAGCGACCCACGGTCGCGCCAATGCGCCCGCTGTCCGGGGTCAAAAGGCGTGTAGATCACGGGCAGGGAACGTCCCGACTGAGAAGCCATGTCCTCGTAGATAAATGCCTCGGAATCGCAGAGCTCTGGACTCAACGCCTGCTCAATCCATAAGAAGATATCCATCATTCATCCTCCTGAGTCTGTAACACGTTGCCCAGCTCATACTCCCTGCCCACCATCTCTCCTAATCTGTAATAGGCAATCGTTTAGTCTGTGAGCAGACGACAGGTGCAAAGCACGTTCGAACTCAAATCCATGATATCCACAGGCTTCTTGCGACGCTCAGGAGGATGCAGTAGGATTTGCATCCCTAAAGAACTAAACGGATACGGTAATAGTTGCCGTCGTACGTGTAAGCCTTCGAGGCATGTACCCCAAAGTGTAGCACGACCGAGGCGTGAAACAAACGCAGCGTGAGCCAGGGTAGAGGCACACAGCAGGTATACTTCTCGCTGCGCCTTTTTGCGGGCTCCGTGGTGCGATAGGGATAATCTCAGAATTTGGATTTTCGAAGCGAGTCTGCTGGCGAAGACGCTCTCCGTGCCGTAGAACCTATGCAGACGAAAGCCAGGCAAACGAGGCCGGGGTTGATGCACGTGACAAATCCGACAGGAGGTCGCCTATTGGGTTTGAGCCACCCTGGAACTGCTTCGTTTGCCCATTTGCTGACTTGACATTCCAAACCGTCAAGGATATAATAATGGAAAATGATTATCGATAAGGAATGGTTTTCTTGAAAGATACTAACGCTCGTTTTGAAACTCTGCTCGCTAAATTCCGCGCGCAGGACTACCGCATCACTCCGCAGCGCCTGGCGCTGTTACGGTTGCTGGCTGAGAGCGAAAGTCATCCCAGTGCGGCGCAAATCCACGAGAAGTTGCGCGAGCAGTTCCCCACCCTAAGTCTGGCGACCGTCTACAAGACGCTGAACATCCTGAAAGAGATGGGGGAAGTGCTCGAACTCAGCTTCCACAGCGGCGAGGACCGTTACGACGGCAGCGAACCCTCTCCGCACCCACATCTGATTTGCATTCACTGCCGCAAAATCATCGATTCTGATATGCCGGAATTTGGGGAACTGACCCAAAATCTTGCCTCGATTTCCGGTTTCAAGATCGTCAGCCACCGACTCGACTTCTTTGGGATCTGTCCCGACTGTCAAAAGCGCGAAACAGGAGATGAGATTCGAACCAAAACGATATAGTCAGTACCCAACTCGCAACACATATTAAACTTAAGGAGCGTAACTATGGCGAAAGTAGCACGACAGATGGTAGAAAAAGCAGGCGTCGACGTTGATAAGCTTCTCGAGCTGCTGGTCAAAAACGCGTCCGCCGAGCTCACCACCTTCTACTACTACACTATTCTGCGGGTCAACCTGATCGATCTCGACGGCGAAGGCGTCAAGGAGATCGCAGAAGTCGCCCGCATTGAGGATCGCAACCACTTTGAGGCGCTGGTCCCGCGCATCTACGAGCTGGGGGGAGAGTTGCCGGGCAACATGAAGGACTTTCACGATATCTCAGCCTGTCCGCCCGCCCGTCTGCCCGAGGATCCGACGGACGTGCGTGCGATCCTGAAGGTCCTGGTCGAAGCGGAAAGATGCGCCGTGCGGGGCTACACGGAAATCTGCCACATAACCGCCGGCAAAGATCACCGCACCTACGACCTCGCGCTGGCGATTCTCAACGAAGAGATCGAGCACGAATCCTGGTTCTCGGAGTTCCTGGGCGAAGGCCCCTCCGGTCACTTTATGCGACGGGGTGAGACCTCACCCTTTGTCTCCAAATTCTTGAGATAAGACGGCTATCAGAAAGGAGAAGCTCATCGCAAGCCTCCCCTTTCCCAGCTGACGTTCAAATCTATAAATTCACCATCCATCACTAAGGAGATTTTACCATGGAAGAAAAAGGAATGCCGCTTATTGGCGATAAGTTCCCAGAAATGACCGTTCAGACCACCCACGGGATGATGACGCTGCCCGACGCGTTCAAGGGGCAGTGGTTTATTCTTTTCAGCCATCCCGCCGACTTCACCCCGGTCTGCACGACGGAGTTCTACGCGTTCCAGCAGCGTTATCCTGAGTTCCGCGAGCTCGACACCGAGTTGATCGGGCTGAGCATCGACCAGGTCTTCTCCCACATCAAGTGGGGCGAATGGATCAATGAGAACCTGGACACCGAGATCGAGTTTCCCATCATCGCCGATCACGGCAAGGTGGCGAACACGCTGGGTCTCATCCATCCGGGCGCCGGATCCAGCACGGTGCGCGCCGTCTTCTTCGTCGACCCGAAAAGCACCATCCGCGCCATCCTCTACTACCCGGCGGAGCTGGGACGCAACTTCGACGAGTTCCTGCGCATGATCAAAGCGTTCCAGATCTCCGACGAGCAGGGCGTCGCCATGCCCGCCAACTGGCCCAACAACGAGCTGATCGGTGATCGCGTCATCGTCCCGCCAGCCAGCACCGTGGAGGACGCCAAAGAGCGCATGGAGACCTACGAGTGCTACGACTGGTGGCTCTGCCACAAGCCGGTCGAGAAGTAGCTCCACATTTCCTGCTAGACTCCTTCCGGGATGCGTAAAGCATCCCGGAAGTTTTGTGTGCTCACGATTCACCTAATCCGGTGAATCCATCGACCACCAGCACGCCCATGCCCCAGCGGTCGCGCCGCCACTGTCCCGTGACCACCACCGGCTCCCACGTCGGCGGGCGCGCCTGATCGTCCACCGGCTCCGCCCAGACCCAAGCCCTATCACCGCCCCAGAATGCGAAGCCGCCCCGGTGCCAGCCGGGCAGACGCACGCCCAGCGTGTGGACGCGACCACCTCGCTCCGAAACCGCGTCGAGGGGAAGACTGTCCAAGCAGCGCGCTCTCAGCTCAGGCAACCAGGCACGCAGCGCCGCCAGCGGATAGCCCAGCAGGTGCCGTTCCCATTCCCAGCGTTGCTGCAACGACGCCGGGTCTGTGAAAATCTGCGTTAATCTGTGGATTTTTCCGTAGCTCGTATAGAAGCAGATTAGGGCTTCACCTAATTCCCGACAAGAGCCAAATACCAACAGGGTGTATCGTGTTGCAGTTGCGCGGGAAGTTATTCTTTTACGAACCCTAAGCCTCGGAGCCGTTGGGCACTTGTCCTGAGGTCCAAGGCCCAAGGGTTCTCCCTCAAGGACACGCGCGAGCGGAGTAGCGTTTCTTGTGCTCATAACGCCACTCCCCCTTGCGTGCCTGACGACGAGCAACGGGCCGCCGCAGGTTCGCCCCTAACGCTTCTCTCGCCAAAATGCGCTTGAGAGTGTAAAATACGTCTAATATCGTCTGACTGTAGCAAACAAGGATGGTAGAGTATATGCGAGTTTTGCTAATTGGAGATAATCCGCATAATATCCGGCGCCTCCAAGCCTGTCTTCCCGATGGCGCGTCTGTTGTTGCACGAGAAGAAGATCTTGGCGCCGGACTGAGCCGGTTGCGCGAGAAGCACGTGGACATCATGGTGCTGGAGCTCCCCCTTGCCAACGGGGAGGAGGGCCTGCACGCGCTTGAAACCCTCCGGGCCGAGCAGTTAGCCGCCAGCGTCGTGGTGCTGGTGCCCCCTGAGAAACAATCCTTGGGGGAGCGCGCTCTCGCGGCGGGCGCCGACGAATACCTGACGCTGGACGAGCTCGATGGATCTTTGTTATCGCGTGTGCTCCGTTACGCCGCTGCGCAGGCTTCGTCCCGGCGGGCGCTCCAGGAGAGCCGAGACCGCTACGACAGCCTCTTTTTCAACAATCACTCCGTCATGCTGCTTATTGATCCCAGCAACGGCGAGATTGTCGATGCGAACCCGGCCGCGAGCCGGTTCTACGGGTATCCAAGAGAGACGTTGCAACAGATGACGGTTTTTGAGATCAATATCCTCTCCCGTGACGAGATTCAAGCGAAGATGAAACGAGTGCATACAGAAAAGTGCCGCCACTTCTACTTCCGGCACCGTCTGGCCTCGGGTGAGATACGCGACGTGGAAGTCTACAGCGGACCCATCGAGATCGACGAGCGCTCCCTGCTCTATTCCTTGATTCACGACATCACCGAACGCCGCGCAGCAGAGACCGCGTTGCGCTGGGAGTCGGCCACCAACGCGGCCGTCGCCCAATTGGCACGCGCCCTCATCTCATCCGCCAGCCTGGAGGATATCGCCATGCTGGTCCTGGAGGAAGCGCGGGAACTGACCGGTAGCCGTTTCGGCTACGTGGGACATATCAATCCCCAGACGGGGTATCTTGTCTCTTCCACGCTAACCCATGATATCTGGGATACCTGCCAGGTTGAAGATAAAGATTTTGTCTTTGAGGAATTTGGCGGGCTTTGGGGATGGGTGCTTGAGCACCGCCAGTCCATGCTCGTGAACGATCTCTCCGCAGACCCCCGGTCCACGGGTATTCCGGCCGGGCACGTGCCCATCAAACGGTTCCTCTCCGCGCCGGCCCTGATCAACGAGGAGCTCCTGGGACAGATTGCCCTGGCCAATCCGGACCGCCCGTACGAGCAGAAAGATCTAGACGCTATAGGGCGCCTGGCGTCCCTGTACGCGCTGGCGGTCCAACGTCACCGGGCCGACAAAGAGCGGCAACGATATGGTGAGGAACAAGCGACGCTCTACAACATCTCCTCTGCACTTGCATCGCTCCAGGAATCAGAGGCGCTACTCAGTGAGATCCTGGACGTGATGCTCGCAGTGCTCAAAGGGGATGCCGGTTGGGTGACGGCTCTGGATGTCAATGCCGCGGCCCCGAATCAAACCCAGTTGATCACCCATCGAGGGATTGATCCTGCGCTGATCCCGGATATCCAGTGCACTGTCGCAGAAATGTGCCCCCTGCCTGATTATCTGCCCGAGGCTTGCGGGCCAGCACACCTTGTCTTCGACTGCCAGGAACTGCAACCGGATCTGAAAGAGGTTTTCAAACAACAGCTCTGCATCCCCTTGTATGCGGGGGGCAACGTGTTGGGTATTCTGAGCATCCTCTGGGAATCCGCGGTGGATACGCCCGATTTCAGTGACGAATTCTTCACGGCGGTCGGGCAGCAGATTGGCGTGGCACTTCAGAACGCTCAGCTCTACGAGGCCGCCCTGCAGGTGGACCGGCTGCAGGTCTTGAACGCGCTCGATGCCGCGCTGGCAGCCACGTTGGAACCGGAAAGGGTGGCCGAAACGACCCTCCGGCACCTGATGCAAGCGGTCAATGCCTCCACAGGGACACTGCTCTTGTGCGAAGACCACGTTACGGAAAATTGCATGTACTACGCGCTCTCTTCTTTGACGGGCGATGTCTCAACGCAGCATCGACCGCCTAACATCAAGAGCCTGAAAGCGTTAATGCAGACGTTGCCTCCACAGTCCCCGCCAGCGCTGATTGGAGAGCTCCAGACGCGGTGGCTCGGCGTCGTCAACGAGACGTTCACCGAAGATTGGAAAGCGGGAACGCTGCTCGCGCCGGTCTGGGATGAAGAGACCCCGATGGGCCTCCTCCTCCTCGGCCCGCGACAAGACAGGCGTGAGTTCTCCACCGAGGATCGCGCGCTGATCCAGGCTGGCGCCAGTCGCGCGGGACAAGCGTTGCAAAACGCCCATCTCTACCAAGCGAGCTGTGCGCAATCGGCACGCCTGACAACGCTCAACCGGATTAGCGCCGTCGCCGTTTCCTCGCTCGACCCCGATCTTGTGATGCGTGAGATCATCGAGCGGACGTGCGAGGCCCTGGACGCCCTTGAAGGATCCATTCTGCTTCTCAATAAGGAGACCGGGCAGCTACGCTTTGCCATTACGCTGGACGAAAACGCCCATCCCCTCCAGGATATGGTTCTGGAGCCCGGACGGGGTATCGCCGGTTGGGTAGCGCAGGAACGAGAGTCAGTCGTCGTCAACGACGTCAAGGCCGACCCGCGTTTCTACGCCGGCATCGACCAGACGGTGGATTTCTCAACCAAGTCACTGCTCTGCGCACCGTTACTGCACCACGACGAGGTCATCGGCGTGATGGAGATTGTCAACAAACGAAAGGGCGCGTTCACGGCGCAGGATCTATATCTGCTGGAATCGGTGGCATCCATCGCCGCCTCGGCGCTGGAAAACGCGCGTCTCTTCAACAACGCCCAACGACGGGCCGAGGAGCTGGCCAAGATCAACGAGGTTGGCCTGATACTGACCTCATCGCTGGACTCCTCGAGGATCACCGAGATGGCGCTGGATCAAATCAGCCGGCTCTTCGACACCGATGGCATCGCCCTGCTTCAGGCCGACCGGAGAGGTGATAGTCTGCACGTGGTCCAAGCGCTCTCCAAAGGCAAGCACAAAGATATGGCCCTCACGCTGCCCACTGACGAAAGCATCAGCGGCTGGGTGTTCACACATCGCAAGCCTGTCCTGGTCAAGGATGCGCGGGTCGATCCGCGACTCTGGAAAGGTATCGAAGAGACCATGCTGGAACCCCGCGCCATGTTAGCGGCTCCCCTGCTTTCGCAAACTCAGGTCATCGGGGTCATCGTCGTCATGAATGACGAGACCAATGCCTACACCGAAGAGGATTTGCATATATTGCAAGCCCTCGCGCCCACGCTCTCCGTCGCGTTGGAGAACGCCCGGCTATACGAGGATCTCAAGCAGCTTTTGCGTGAGCGCGAAGAGGCGCAGGTGCGGCTGATTCACACCGAAAAAATGGCCGCGTTGGGACGTCTGGTGGCCTCCCTGGCTCACGAGATCAACAATCCACTCCAGGCCGTGCAGGGCTGCATCACGCTTGCGAATGAGGAAATCATGGAGCCATACTTCGATCCCGACTCGCTCGCCTATTACGTCAACGTTGCCGAGGACGAGATCGACCGCATCGCCGTGATCCTGCGACGTATGCGCGATTTCTACCGGCCCGCGCAGCAGCAGTATCGTTATACCGACATCCACACCATACTGGAGAGCGTGTTGGCGCTGGCGAACAAACAGCTCCAGCACAACGAGGTGACCGTAGAACGTCAATGGGATGAGACCCTGCCGGAGATCTACGTGAATCCCGATTATCTGAAGCAGGTGTTCCTCAATTTCGTCCTTAACGCTATGGATGCCATGCCGGAGGGAGGAACGCTGACTATCACGACATCAGAGACAACCCAATACCTCGAGGACGAGAAAGCCCCGGGGCCAACTCTCAGCGTCGCGTTCACGGATACCGGGGAAGGCATGGATGAAGAAACCAAATCGCAAATCTTCGAGCCGTTTTTCACCACCAAGCCTGACGGTTCGGGGCTGGGACTTTCCATCAGTTATAGTATCATCAAGGCACATCAAGGAGACATTGAGATCATTAGTGAAGTTGATGTAGGCACCACCATGATAATCCACCTCCCCTTTGGGGTCGAAAAGGGAGATTACAGTTTAGGAGGGGGCTGGTAAGGTATGCAAGAAGAGGCCAAGATCCTAGTTGTTGATGACGAGCCAAATATTCGGTTCTTTCTGGAGAAGGTACTGACCCGTGACGGTCACCATGTCACCACGGTGGAAAGCGGTGAGGCAGCCCTGGCCCTGCTTGAAGAGCAGGAATTTGATGTAGCACTTATTGATCTGAAGTTAGACGGTATCAACGGCATGAAGGTGCTCTCGACGCTGCGCGAGCGCGCCCCCTATACGTCGGTCATCGTACTGACGGGCTATGCCTCGTTGGATACAGCCGTGAAAGCGTTGCGCCATGGAGCGCACGATTACCTTTTCAAGCCGGCGAAGGCATCGGAGTTGCGGGAGAGCGTTCGTACCGGCTTACTTAAGCGCAATCGCGAAGTCCGCCGGCAGAATCTGCTGAAGCGCCTGGAACAAGATCTGGCCTCCAGCCTGGGGCACATCCGCAGCACCGTGGTCAAACCTGAGCCTTCTGCTCCGCTTGCCGATTCAAATGAGCAAGGAAGCAGCAACGCAGAGGAAGAGCGCCTTCTGCGGCACGGCAGGCTGATCGTCGACCTCACACGACACACCGTCACGCTTGATGGTCAGCGGCTCAACCTCAGCCCTACGGAGTTTGACGTGCTGGCTTACCTGATCAGCGAAGCGCCGCGCGTTATCTCACCAGAAGAGATGGTGCAAGAAGTCCAGGGCTATGCCTGCGAGCCCTGGGAAGCGCGCGATACGGTCCGCTATCACATCTATCGCATTCGCAGCAAGATTAAAGAAGCCACCGATCAAGAGGGCATCATTCGCACCGTGCGAGGTGTGGGTTACGGCCTCCAGAAGGCCCCCTGAGCGCTGTCAGAGTCGTCGCGATTTTAGAGCGCCCCAAATAGGGGCGCTCTTTTCTGTAGGGGCACATAGGTAGCGACAAACGCCAACGGCGTCACGTTGCGCTCACAGCACGCCGCTGACGCTACGCGCCTCACGACGAGCGGATTGGAACGTCCTCGTCGCTATCAAGGATACCAACAGAAGCTCCACATCGCTGCCACAGAACGCTTATGTTATAGCCGCCGGCTTTCAACTATAATAAAAACTAAGAAACGAGCCGAAAATCAATTACAATACCGTAGAAGGTACATATTGACATCCAAGATCAGGAGCCAGATGTTCTCATGGAGGACAAACAACCAAAACTTCCGTCTTTCGTTGCCTACCAAAATCAGGACGCTTCACTGGAACAACTGGAAAATCTACACAGACTTTTTATCCAAAATGTCTCTCATGAATTGCGTACGCCGCTATCCATTGTGTTGGGCTACGCACAATTGCTCCACGCGGGCACGTTGGGATCGCTTACCGAGGAACAGAATCAAGCGATCTTTATTATTGCCCGTAAGGCGCAGAGACTCACAGAGATGGTGGAACAGTTGGGTATTTTGATGGAGATCGAATCGGGTGAGAGCAACACCGGGTCTCCTGCAACCGTGGAGGAGATTATCCGCCCTGTAATGGAAAAACGACAGCCGGCAGCGAAGAAAGCCGGTCTGAACCTTATTGTGGACATTGAGGCACCGCTGCCTTCCTTCACCGGCAACGTCTATCATCTCACGCAGGCTTTGGACAGTCTGGTGGAAAACGCGATCAAGTTTACGCCGGAAGGAGGTCGCGTCGTCGTACATGCCTACGGCGAGGAGGATCACGTGGTGCTGTGCGTGCAAGACACCGGGATCGGGATCCCCGAGAAGAAATTAGACCGTCTTCTGAGCGGCTTCTACCAGGTCGATGGCTCCTCGACGAGACATTACGGAGGGCTGGGACTGGGGCTAACGCTGGTGAACAAAGTCGCGGACGAACACGAGGCACAAGTGCACATCAGGAGTCAAGAAGGAGCGGGGACCACGTGCACCCTACGTTTGCCGGTGCGCTCATCGCAGGATGAACGGGCCGAACCTACGCCACAGACGAGGAGAGAACACCGGATTCTCGTCGTCGATGACGAAGAAGTCGTGGGAATCACCATGCAAGCCGGCCTGGAAAAGATCCCCCACTTTAAGGTAACCGTCGCCACCGACGGAGAGATGGCCCTCCAACTCTGCGAGCAACAGCATTTTGATCTGGTAATCACCGACTACCGTATGCCGGATATGGACGGCCTCGAGCTCTCACGGCGACTCCGGCAAGTGACACCCAAGACGGTGATTATGTTTATCACCGCGTACGATAGCGAGGATTTACACCGCCAAGCCGAGCTTCTTGACGTCCAACAGATCATCAAAAAGCCGGTCAAAATCAGAGAGGTGCGCGAGGTCACGTCTCGACTCCTGGGTTCATCCTAGCTTCTGCATACGACTACGGGAAAACTTTTGAGAAAGAGGTGAAACGCAATGGGCGAGCAACAGACGCAACACCACGTGCTGATCGTCGATGATGAACCGAACGTGACTGGGATTCTAGCCAAAAGCTTGTCCAAACTTGGGGAAAAATACCTGATTGAGACAGCCAATAGCGGTAGAGAGGCCTTGAAGAAGGCCGGTGACACAGCCTACGATTTGGTAATCGTCGATTACCGAATGCCAGAGATGAACGGGCTGGATCTCATCACCAGACTACGGCATCAATCTCCCCAGACACAGGTGGTATTGATGACAGCGCACGGCACCGGAGAACTGCGTAACACGATCAATACTATGAAACTGGATGGCTATCTGGACAAGCCGTTCACGTTGGAACAGATCCGGCAGATCGTACAGAAAGCTTTGGATAGGCCGAAAACCGAACCTGATCCTTTTCAAACCGGGGAGCGGGTGATGAGCGACTCGGTGCAGGATCAACTGGAGGCACTCCGAGCGAACACGGGTGCACGCTGCGTCATGTTGATCAGTAGCAATGGATATCCCATTGAGGCGGTCGGCGCGGTCGAGTCTCTCGATATCTCATCCGTCGGCGTGCTGGTCGCGGCCAATTTCGCGGCGGCGGTGGAGCTCTCCAAACTCCTGGGCAACGACTCGATCTTCAAATCCAGCTATCACGAGGGTCCCGACTACAACATCTACGCCTATGACATCAACGGTGAGGTTTTGCTGGCCGTGATCTTCGGTACCGAGAGCCGACCCGGCACGGTCTGGTTTTACACCAAACAAGCCGCCACAGCGTTGGAACCCGAACTTGACGCAGAAACGGCGATATCTGGCTTTGATGATGAGGTGCTTCGTGCCGGATTAGCCGAACTGGATCAGGACCTAGACCATCTTTTTGGGCATGGAGAGGAGCACCCCAGCGGCCATCGGGGGGTGTTCAGTCTGGAAGAAGCGGCCGAAGCGGGATTGGTATCTGTAGATTTACTGACCGAGGAATCTTAAGGCTAGAGAGGAGGCACGCTTGACGCGAGATCACCTGACGCTCTCAACGAGACAACTGCACAGCATCGCCGACTGTTTGCATCGAATCCGCCGGGAAGGACAGGCGCACTTCGTCCTGCTGGCCGATATCACCGGACAACTGATCGAGATTGAGGGTGATAGCGGCACTATCGACCCTCCGGTGCTGGCCGCGCTGGCCGCCGGGGAGGTATCTGCGACGCGCGAAATCGCCCGGCTGATGAACGAAGTACCGGGGTTCAAGATGATCCTTCACGAGGGCCGGCAACAGAACATCTATCTCTCTGAGGTCGATGAAGAACTGGTCCTGGCCGTGCTCTTCAATAAAAAGATACCCATCGGCATGGTTCGCTTGATGACGCAAATGACGGTCGATCAGCTGCACCAGATTCTGGCAGAGCCTGTTGACGAAGCGGATGTGATCTGGTCAACCCGAGCGTCCGAGATGGAGTTTGAGCGCTTGTTGGCAAGTGAGTTAGATATGTTGTGGCAGCCTGGGGAGTAGGTCATGTTCATCAACCGGCGCAAGGGAGAACTCAATCTCAAGATCGTCTATTACGGTCCCGCGTTGAGCGGTAAGACCACTAATCTGGAATACATTCATCAGCACACCACCCCAGAGAGGCGTGGGGAACTGGTCTCCTTGAAGACGCGCGAGGATCGCACGGTCTTCTTCGATTATCTGATGTTGGAAGTCGGTAAAATCGCCGGCTTGCGGCCCCGGTTCAATCTCTACACCGTGCCGGGCCAGGTCTACTACGCGTCGAGCCGCAAGCTGGTGCTCCAGGGCGCCGATGGCATCGTCTTCGTCGCCGACTCTCAGACCGAGCGCCTGCGCGCCAACCTTGCCGGGCTGCAGGACATGGCCAAGTACATGCGTGAATTGGGACTTTCCCCCAAGCGAGTCCCCATCATCGTGCAATTTAACAAGCGGGATCTCACCCAGATCCTGCCGGTGCCGGACCTCCAACAGCGACTAGGCCTGAACCGTACCGACTTCCCCTGCCTTCCGGCTTCGGCGCTCTATGGAGAAGGCGTCTTCGACACACTGAAGACGAGCATCAGCGCGGTCATCCGGCAAGTCCAACGCCAACTAACAACCAGACGGGAGGTTCAACGTGTCGCCGTCCCCTGAGCGAACGTATGGCACTGTTTTCCAAACCATCGCCTGGATTCTCGACGACCTGTGCCTCGAAGATGGCTTTGATCTCGCCGTGCTTATCGGGCCGGAAGGCTTGCCCCTGGCCCAATCGGACACCGAGGGTGACCCTGAGCAGCTGGCGGCGGTCACCGATATCTTTCGCCGCTCTGCCTTGCAGCTGCGCGAACATCTGGCGTGGCCGGAGCTGGATGAAATCCGCCTGGTCACGCGCGGCAAGATGAACCTGATCGGGCAGGTCTTCTCGGTGCAAGAAGAGACCTTGATTCTGGCGCTGGTGCTTTCTAAGCGAAAACCGTATCGCCACGCGACAAGCCAGGCGATTGAGTACATCCGGCTGGCCTGGGAATCGCACAGCACAACGTAGGATATGAAGTCCTGGAGTTCCAGTATGCAAAGCTTACTCTTTGCAGACATCTTAATCGTGGATGACGTACCGAAAAGCAGCCGTCGGCTCCGCACGGTGCTGCAATCGGCCGGCTATACCGTGCGGCGGCTCACCTCGGATCAGGACGTCCCCGGGATGATGCGCCGTCGGCCGCCAGATCTACTCCTGCTTGCCAAAGGACTCTCCCAGGGTGACGGCTGTACGCTGGCGCGGACGCTTAAGCGCGAGAAGGCGTTACCCTTCGTTCCTTTGCTGATGCTCATCCCCGAAGATAAGCGTGACCTGAAGGCGAAGGCGATGAATGCCGGGGCAGACGAGTTTATCGTGCAACCCGTAGACAATGCGGAGCTGTTGATTCGAGTGCGAGCCCTGCTCCGCTTGAAACGCACGCACGAGGCGCTGGCCGAACTCAACGCGACGTTGGAAGCCAAAGTGGAGGAGCGCACGGCGAAACTGGCGCAGGCCCATGCAAAACTACGCCATAGTGAGAAACTGACAGCCTTGGGCCGGTTTGCAGCATCCATCACGCACGATATCAACAACCCGCTCACGGGGATTCTGACCTACCTTTATATGATGAAACGAACGCCACCCAATGAAGAGAAGTTGCTGCAGGACCTGGATCTTATTGAAAAACAGGTGCTGGTCATCGCAGAGTTGGTGAAAAACTTGCAGAATTTTGCGCGTCCTCCCCGGACAGAACGGGAACCGGTGCATATTCCTGACGTGGTTGAGAGTGTGATGACCTTAATCAACAAAGAATTGGCACAGCGCGACATTGCGGTAGAGTGCACGTGTGATCCCAACACACCGCCGGTGCTGGCGTCTCCTGGCCAGATGCAGGAGGTACTCATGAATCTGATCCTAAATGCCCGCGACGCCATGACCTCCGGCGGGAATCTGGAAGTTCACGTCGGGCCGTGGGACGGCGTTGTACGTCTGATCGTGCGCGACACGGGCGAGGGCATCGAACCGGAGATTCGCAATCGGATTTTTGAGCCTTTCTTCACAACCAAGGGCGAGGAGGGGACGGGCCTGGGACTTTCTATTTGCTACAGCATCGTCAAGGAGCACGGCGGTGAAATCAACGTGGATAGCGAACCGGAACGGGGCACAGAGTTCGAAGTCTGTCTGCCGGCGCTGCAGGCCTCGACAGCGTAGTTGGGAATGACGTCATGTTTATAGACCGCAAAAAGCGTGAGATCAACTTGAACCTCGTATACTACGGGCCGGCCTTGAGCGGCAAGACCACCAACTTGCAGCAGATCCATGCGCATCTCGACCCAGAGAGGCGCAGCCAGCTCTTCACGCTCAACACCCGGGAGGATCGGACCATCTTCTTTGACTTCATGCAGCTGGGGTTTGGCGATATTGGGGGCTTGCAGCCCAACTTCGGACTGTACACCGTGCCCGGTCAGGTTTACTATGCAGCAACGCGAGAGGCCGTGTTGCGACGCGCCGACGGCGTGGTCTTCGTCGCCGACTCGCAGCCTCACCGCCTGGAAGAGAACCTGGACGCCTGGCGGGACATGCGCGAACAGTTGCGTGCGCGTGGCGAGCAAAAACTGCCCGTGGTCGTGCAATTCAATAAGCGAGATTTATCTGATACTCTGCCTGTGAACATCCTCAATGAGACGCTGGGCGCGGAAGGCCTGCCCACCTTCGAGGCAGCAGCGCTCTATGGGCGGGGCGTGCGGGAGACGTTGGGCGTGGCTCTTCGCCTGGTGCTGGCGGACGTGCGGCGCAGGCTACGGATCTATTCGGAGCGTAAGAGATAATGAGAGCAATCCAAACCGTGATTGAGCAACTGAGTCAAGCGGATAACTTCGATACCCTCGTCCTGACCGACCCGACGGGGTTGCCGGTGGCGACGGCTGGTGATCGGAAGGAAGCCCAGGCCCTGGCCGCCGTGGTGACGGAGATCCTCCGCGTTTCAAAGCAGATCGATACCCGGCTGGAGCTGGGACGCGCCGAAAGCTTCGCCCTCCTATCTCACCAAACGCACCGGGGCGTGTTATGCCGGCAATTCACGGCGGGCGACCAGCCCCTGGTACTGGCGGTCATCGTGCAATATGGGGGGAACTACTCCCGGCACATTGAGGAGGCCATCCGGCACATCCAAGAAATCTGGGGAAGACCGGCCTCTGAGCTATCAACGGGAAATAGAGTGGGAGGGTGAACCATCATGGCATTGAAAGGCAATC
This sequence comes from Anaerolineae bacterium, assembly GCA_034437255.1. GTDB lineage: Bacteria > Chloroflexota > Anaerolineae > B4-G1 > SLSP01 > G713. The sequence goes on along the minus strand of DAOTUH010000115.1, from coordinate 5,077 downwards.
TGGGTGACCTGGACATCGCCGACCTCATCCAAATCAACTGTCAATCCGGCCAACGGGCCAAATTAACGGTACGCCGGGATAATGCAGAAATGCACGTCTTCTTCGACGCAGGAGGCGTGGTCCACGCTAATCACGGAGATACGGTAGGAGCGGAGGTTATCTACGAACTCATGTCCTGGGAAACGGGCGCCTTTGAGGTGCAGCAGGGCATTGCGCCGCCCCAGGTAACGATAGAGCTTCCGTGTTCTGCCTTAGTCATGGAAGGGCTTCGGCAGGCCGATGAGGCACGGTACGCCGCATCGCAGCCTTCCGAACCTATATCAGAGCCAGAAAAGGAGCTAGAAGAGATGGCGACAGAGACAAGAAGTGAACGGCTGGCAAGAACTTTAAACCATGTTGTTGAACACTCCTCCGATATTCGAGGCGTGGCCGCGATCAGTATGGATGGACTTATTATCTCGGCCGTGGTGCCCCCAAGGGTTGAGCAGATGCGCGTGGGCGCCATCGCGGCGGCGATCTTGAGCCTCTCCGGCCGGTCGGTTTCCCAACTGGCCCAGGGAGAATTTCAACAGACCCTGGTCCAGGGCACGGAAGGAAACATCGTGATCACACCCGCCGGACCAAACGCCCTCTTCGTGGCCCTGACCGGTTCAGGCGCCAACATGGGCATGGTCTTCCTGGAAGTGCGCGAGGGTGCCGAGACCGTTGCTCAAATCTTGGGCGGATAAGGAGGCCAAAATGTCAAAATCATTCATCAGCGAGATGCAGGCCTTAGAAGCACTGACCTCTGAGGAATACCGGTTGCTGGCAGATATGCGTCCGGCCCTGAAACAGCACGGCCCGGCGGTGGTCGATGCTTTCTACGAGCAGTTGGAGCGATTCGACCATCTCCGGGAGATCCTTCAGGCCGAACCCGGGCGCATCGAGGCGCTGAAGGGACATCTCACACGTTGGTTGGTAGGATTGGCCGAGGGCACGTATAAAGAATCTTATTTTGAAGAACGCTACCGGATCGGCAAGCGTCACGTGGAAGTCGGACTGGAACCGCGTTACGTCGTCGCGGCGATGGCCTTCTGTCGCGCTATAGCCGCCGACATGATCATCGAACGCGCCTACGGTGATGCTCCTGACAAAGAAGCACGCCTCAAGGCTCTGAACAAGATCATGGACCTGGACCTGAACATCATGCTGGAGTCCTACGAGGATCACCGGGTGCAGCAATTTCTCAACGTCACCGGCTTCAACCGGGGGCTTTTTGAAAACCTGATGGCCGGAGAACAATAAAGCAACGTCATTTCGCACCGTATCATGTCGAAGACATGTCGGAGAAGTGACGTTCACGAGTCAAGGGAGGAACGATGCCAACCCAAGTTTTGTTTGAAAACACAGAGCACAAGAACGTGCTGCTTGAGGATTTCACCTCCGGGCAGATGGTGCAGTCGAACCAACACATCATCGTTCACGGGGACGAAGCTATCTTGCTCGACCCCGGTGGGCACAAGCTCTACAGCCAAGCCATCGATGAACTGTCCAAGGTGGTGCCGCAGCGCAAACTGAAGCACATTCTGTTCTCGCACCAGGATCCGGACATCGTTGCCGCCGCGAATGCGTGGCTGATGGTCACCGAAGCACGCGCTTATCTTCCCCAGTTGTGGGTGCGCTTTATCATGCACTTTGGGGTGGATGAGATGGTCTCCGATCGTATCGAGGCCCTCCCGGACCAAGGACGGGTGCTTGATGTGGGCGGAACGTCGATGTTGTTGCTTCCCGCTCACTTCATGCATTCGGCAGGAAACTTCCAGCTCTATGATCCGGTCGCCAAGATTCTCTACTCAGGAGACTTGGGGGCGTCCCTGGGACAAACGTACACCGTGGTTGAGAACTTCGAGGATCACCTCCAGTATATGGAAGGGTTTCACCGGCGGTACATGGCCTCAGGAGACGTGTTGAAACGCTGGGTAGCCATGGTCCGACCTCTGGATATCGACATCATCGCGCCGCAACACGGGGCCATGTTGGTGGGAGAGGAAAACGTGACGCAGTTCATCGCGTGGATCGAGGGCCTGGAGTGCGGCATTGATCTGATGAAGGACCTTTACCGCCTGCCACAGACCTGAACCAACGAGCATTGAGGAAATATGACGAATCGAGGAACCGTTCTGGTGGTTGACGATGAGGCTGTCGTTCGCACAAGCCTTGAGAACCTGCTGCGCGCCGAAGCGTATGCGGTGCTGGAAGCAGCCGAGGCCCCCGAGGCCTTGCACATTATGGAAGACCAGCGCGTCGACCTGGTGATCACCGATCTAAAAATGCCCGGTATCGATGGCCTCACGCTGCTCAAGAAGATCAAGCGGCGCTCCCCCAGAACGCCCGTGGTCATGCTCACCGGTCAAGGCTCCATGGAGATCGTGATTCAAGCCCTGCGCCAGGGCGTGGCCGATTTCATGAACAAGCCCTTTGAGCCCGACGAGCTGCTGAACATCGTGGGGCGCGAGATCCAACGTTCACGGCGCTGGACGCGTCAGCAGAAAGCCCCCATGGCCCTGGGGCTTTACCTCTCCGACGCAGACCTGGCCAGCATCGAGACGACGCTGGCCACGTTACGGGCGGAACTGGGTGCCCATTGCGTCATGCTGGTCGAGGGCACGGGCCACGCCATCGCCGTCAAGGGTGGACTCGACAATCTAGACATCTCTGCGCTGACGGCTCTCGTCGCCGGAGATATGGCGGCCGCGTCCAGCATCGCGGCGCTCATCGGTGAAGAGGACACCTTCCAGATGAATTACCACGAGGGAGAGCAGCACAGCGTCTATTCAGCGCAAGTGGTACCCGAGGTCTTCTTGCTGATCGTCTTCGGCGAACAGGTCAAACTGGGCGCGGTCCTTTACTACGCCCGTGAATCACTGCCCCATCTCAAGGAGATTCTCGAAGACGCGCAGCGGATGGAAACCCGCCAGGCAGAGGCCCGAGAGAAAAGCAACCGTAACCTACAACCACCGGCGTCCTCTCCCCCAGCGCGCCAGACATCTGAGGCCAACTCGGGAGAAGGCGCTTCACCACGCCCTCAGGGCGAGGCAGCAGCAGCGAACGTTTTCTCTCTGGAAGAGATCATGGGGCAAGGCCTGTTGGAGGACAATGCCCTCGACTCGTTGGAGCAGCAGCTGAACGAGATGTGGGTGGATTAATCCTACTAATCATAAGCAACAGGAACTTGCCCCCCTTCGGCAAGGGTTGGCACAAGGTATCCTGAATACGCAATGTAATGGAGAAGGAGGTGAAAGCAATTCATGGCCGTGAAAGGTAACATTCAGGATATGTCCTTGACCGGATTGATCTCAGTAAATTGCAACGAAGGCAATCAGGCGCGCTTACATTTACAAAACAATGAGCAGGATGCCTATATCTATTTTGACCAGGGCGAAATCGTGCATCTGGTACTGGAAGATCGCGAGGGCGAGGAGGTGATGCGGGATATTTTAGAGTGGGAAACGGGTATATTCGAGTTGGAAATGCACGTACCGCCTCCTCGCCGAACCGTTCACGTTCCGTGGCACAGCCTGGTCCTCAACAGCATGCACACCCTTGATGAGGAGATGGCGCCGGAGATTTCAGATCAATTGGCAACCTTAGAAGCCGCCATAACAGAAGAAATATCAGAAGACGCAACGCCAATAGAAGAAAAATCAGTACAGGAAACTAAAAAATTTACTCAGGAGGTAAATCCAATGGCAGAACTGAAAGATCTTTTGAAAGAGATGTCAGCAGAGATTCCGGGATTTGAGGCTGCAGCCGTGGCCGGCATGGATGGGCTGGCTATCGCCGAGTACCGGGCCGCGCCCGACTTTAATCTAGAAATGGCCACCGCGCAGTTCGCGCTGGTTATGAAATTGGTGGATCGCACCATCGACCGCCTCAAGAGCGGGAACGTCGAGGACAACCTGGTCACCACAGACGACACCTACATCCTCAGCCGGCTGTTGGGCGACGGTTCATCTTACTACCTGGTTATCGCCGTGGAACGCGAGATGGCCAGCCTGGGCAACGTGCGCCTGATGACGCGCAACTTCGCGCCGGAACTTTGGGACGCCATCCCGCGCCGCAAATAGCGAAGACGACATGCATTCACGTATACGCAGAGAAAAGGAGTAGAGATAATATGGCGACAGAAGCAGAAAAAAGGGAACACCTACGTCAGGTATTCAATATCATGGTGTATGGCCTGGCCCGAGGACTGTGGGATCTGTTCGGAGAGGCCTCCTTCGCCACGACCAACTCCATCGGTGACGAGGTCTTGGAGATTATGGAGCGCGAGATGGGCTTTGAGATTACCGGTGAGGACCCAGAGACGATTCTCATCGAGATTGAGCGGCTGCTCGTCGACGAAATCGGCACCATGAGCGCCGGCAGAGTCACCATCGACGGCAACGTTATCAGCATGGCCTGCACCGAATGCGTCCTGCAGGATGCCACCCGCGATCTGGAGGACGCCGACGTGCAACCCTTCGCCTGCCTACCCATGACTATCGCAGCGGCGACCATGCGCAAGCGCCTGGGCACCCGCCACCGGCTGTTAGGCCGTGACTGGGACCCGGCTACGGAGACGTGCACCATTAAATTTGAGTTGATGGAGTAAGTAAGAACAGCGAACTTCCAACGAGCAAACGGTTTCACGGAGGCCAAGTCCTTGAAAAGGCTACTTGGTCTCCGTTTTTTTCTGCTACCCCAGCGCAGGCCCACGAAGCCTGAGCAGGTATCAAGATCCATATCACCGCAGCGAGCCATTACTGTTCTGTCAGACCTGATTTGATAAACAACCCAAACGAGTACTTCAGTACGCTACCAGGGCCGTTGGGCCAGGGCAGTCGGGTTACCACCGGCTGGTAAGACGCCATGCACGTCCATAAATTGATATTGACTCACCTAAAAAAAGTCAAAAACGAGGTTGATGGTTGACTCACCTGAAAAAAGGTCCAAGAAATCGGATTTTTAGGTGGCCATACCCCACATCTAGTAATTTTGGTCATGAGAAACCCACATATAGTATCAAGTCGTAGAAAAATCCGATTTCTGCTAGTTA
>DAOTUH010000114.1:0-10769 GCA_034437255.1 Anaerolineae bacterium | reverse complement strand
CGGTTGGCATGCTTGTTGGTCGAGTATTCTGTAGACGTTCAGTCCGGCGAGCGTGTGCTGGTGCGCGGTTCCAGCGCGGCGGCACCGTTGATCCGGGCGGTCTATGAGCAGGTGCTGGAGCGGGGTGGGCATCCCATGTTGCAATTGTCGCTGCCAGGACTGGAAGAGATCTTCTACGAGACGGCGAATGAGACACAATTGGCTTTCATTGATCCGGTGGAAGAGCAGATCATCGAGGAGTTCGACGTTATCATTAGTTTGCGTGCACCGAGCAACACGCGGGCGCTGAGCGCCGTAGACCCTGAGAAACAGCGCATCCGGGGGCGGGCGCGCCATCGTCTCTTGCAGCGGTACATGGAACGTAGCGCCACGGGCGAGCTCAAATGGGTCGGCGCGCTCTATCCCACCTATGCCAGCGCACAAGAGGCCGATATGAGTCTGCGTCGCTACGAGGAATTTGTCTTCGGCGCATGTTACTGTAACCGCGAGGATCCCGTTGTCGAGTGGGCGCGCATCCACGAGGAGCAACAGTGCATCATCGACTGGCTTGAGGGCCGGGAGTACGTGGAAATCGGCGGGCCAAATGCCGACGTGACGCTATCTATTGCTGACCGCACGTTTATAAACTCCGATGGTCACCACAACATGCCCAGTGGTGAGATCTTCACCGGGCCCGTCGAGGACAGCGTCAACGGCTGGGTGCGCTTCACCTATCCTTCTATCGCCGGTGGACGTGAGGTTGAAGGCATCGAACTCTGGTTCGAGGACGGCAAAGTCGTCAAGGCGCGGGCCAAGAAGAACGAACCTTATCTCATGAAGATGCTGGACACCGACGAGCGCTCGCGGTACCTGGGCGAGTTTGCCATCGGCACGAATTACCAGATTCAGCAGTTTACCAAAAACATTCTCTTCGATGAGAAGATCGGTGGCAGCTTCCACATGGCCATCGGTGCCGGCTATCCAGAGACGGGCAGCAAGAACCGCTCCGCCGTTCACTGGGACATGATCTGCGACATGCGCGACGGCGGCGAGATTCGGGTCGATGGTGACCTGCTCTATCAAGACGGTGCTTTCGTGATTTGACGATAGAATTTCTTCAGGATAATGTGGTTGTCTTATATTTCGCTATTGGTAAGGCTGGTTAACCCACAGCAGTAGCTAAATTGTGAGGTGTGATGATGTTCGATGATTATGAGCAATACGAGATTGAGTGTGAAAGAATCCGGGAAGCCAACGCGAAGCTCTTGGAAGATTTTGCGGACTGGTTGCGACAATCGGGCCTTTCGAGCAAGACAATCAAGAAACATACAGAGAATATCGACTTCTACATCAATGAGTTCTTGTTGTACGAAGATGCCGAGGAACCGCAAGAGGGTGTAGACGGTGTGAGCATGTTTCTTGGATATTGGTTCATCAAAAAGGCGATGTGGGCGAGCGCAACTTCGATAAAGAGCAACGCGGCGAGTTTGAAGAAGTTCTATACTTTCTTGCACGAAAAGGACTTGGTGAGCAAAGAAGATTTGGAGATGCTCAAAGAAACCATTAAGGATGAGATGCCAGAGTGGTTAGCCACGTTGGCTCGCTACGACGATCCGGAAATTACAGATACGGGTGAAGTTTGGGGCTTGTGGTGAGGGGCTTAGGATGCTAGACTGGGACCGGCGTCACCGTCGGTGCCCGCTTATCGGATCGTTTGAGAAGATGGCGTTAGGGCGTATTTTCTAATTCCTGTATCAAAAGCAGGCGTGTTTGTTGGCGACAGGCACGCCTGGTTGTATAATGGAAGCGTGAGAATTCATCTGAAGACTTGGCAAGTTTCTGGGATGCACACGATCTAACAGATTTTGAAGATCAGTTAGAAGAAGTAACCGAGTCAGACAGTAATGCTTCAAGGACGCAAAGAAATGAATCAGGGAGAATCTGCCCAATCCTCGGGCAACCACGGCGTGACCGTGGGCGTAGGCACCGGGCAATTCTGCGCTCTTTCCAACAAAGGCTGTAGATCAGGGTAGGGCGTGACCAGCAGGCTGAGGTGCCGGAGGGCTTCCTCACATTGGCCGCTCCCCACGTAGGCCCGCCCCAATGCTCGGTAGAGGTCGTGGAGCGGATCATTGGTAGCGACCTGTAACGTCGTATCCCCCCGGCTGTGCGCGCGCAGCGCAGCCTCCAGTGTAATGGCGGCTTCCTCTTCCGCGCCCATCTGCAGATAGGCGCGCCCCAGCGTGTACCACAACACCGCAGGTGCATCTTTCCCGACGCTAAGGAGCAGCAGGTCGAGTGCTGCGTGGTGGTGACCTGATACCAACAGCGCTTCTGCGCGGTAATAGATCGTCAGCGGATCCTTGGGATGCCGGGCGATGTACGTTTGTGCCAGTCGTGTCAGCCGGTCGCCATCGTCGGACTCCACAGCCGCGCGCCACTGCGCCGGGAACACCTCGGCAGCCAGGGTGGGGGACAGGGTCTCGACGTAAGAAAACGCCTGTTGCGCTATCGCACGGTTGCCTAACCGCTGCTGGATTGCGCCCAGTAACGCCCAGGCCAGAACGTCGTCGGGATTGGCAATCACCGCATCCCACGCCCGCTGCTCAGCCATCTCAAGATTGCCCAAGGCTAACGCCAGGCGTGCACCTTCTCGCTCCACGGCAGGATGGTCCGGGGCGTAGGCCTTGGCTTCCTCCCAGATGGGGATGGCTTTCTCCGGTTGGGCGCCCAGCAGCGCCGGGCGCATCCGCTCCAGAATAGCGTTGACAGGGACCGGCGTCGTCGTCGGTGCCCGTGTTGGCAGCGGTGATCCCTCGAAGGGTGGCGCTGCTGGCGAACCAGGCGTGCTACACCCCACGATGATAGTTCCTATGCCGGCTAAAAGGAGGCCCAAGAGCAGCACGAGCCCTCGCCACTGGCGCGGTTCAGTCTTCATCTCGGCGTTCCTGCCACAGGCGACGGGCCTTGCGATACTTGATCATCTCATAGTACGCCATCAGCGCCGAGAGCAGCATCCCGTGGAGGCCATCACGCCATCCCTGGAGCGTGACGAACCGCCACCAGAAATGGCGAGGGATCTGCGTATAGGGGGTGTAGGCGCGCGGGCGAACACCTTTTTCCAGCAGAATCTTGGCATCGTAGCTCGTATATTTTTGCTGTCTTTTGCGGAACTCGGCCAGGGTCTTATAGTTATAATGGATAAGGGGCTCTGTCAAACGCGCGCTTTCGCCCGCTAGCTGCGCTTCTTCGTGGACGGCGCGATGGGCGTCGTAGTGCGCGCAGTCGGGGCGCAGCAGGCGGAGTTGATAATCGGGCCACCAGCCAGCCCCGCGCATCCGGTGACCGAAGATGTAGTTGTGGCGCGGCACCCACCAGCCGACGACATCGGCGCTTTCTAGGACGACGTAGCGAATCTCTTCGGCCAGTTCGGGCGTGGCCCGCTCGTCAGCGTCGAGGAAAAAGATCCACCTTGCCGCTGACACCAGTTCCAATGCCACGTTGCGTTGTTTGGAGTAGTTCTCGAAGGCGTGCTGGTAGATCGTGACGCCGGCCTTGCGCGCCAGTTCAACCGTGGCATCCTCGCTGTAGCTGTCCAACACGACGATGTCGTCGGCCCAGCGCAGGCTTTCGATGCAGGCTGTGATCTGATCCGCTTCATTGAGCGTTAAAATCACGCCGGTGACTTCGGAGGATGTCGGCGTCGTGATCATGGTTTCGACCAGGCGTCCACGATACGCCGGTAGGCCTCGGCCCAGGCGTCTGACGTTGGTGTCTGGTGTGAGAAATGCCGCTGTACCAGTGCACCGACGATGGCACGCACCACGGGACCTCGATATTTGTGATAGAGGCGGGCCCGGCTCTCCCAGAGGTGCGCCGTGGTGGCCGGACGCGCCTGTTTGCTGCTGGCGCCGCCGTGGTGGACGACCTCGGCGCCTGGGACCAGCCAGACGGTCCAGCCGGCCTCGTGCATGCGCCACGCCCAGTCGATCTCCTCGCAGTACATAGCAAATCCTTCGTCCAGCGGACCGACGTCTTTGACCGCCGCACCTCGGGCCATCATGGCGGCGCCCAAGGGATGATCGATCCGGACGGGCTGTGATTTCGCGTAGTCATTCAGGTTGTAGCGACCGTTCCATTTGCTGTTGTAGAAACGCGCGGGCACCATGCCCAGATCAAACAACGGTTGGAGTAGGGCGGGAAAACGAAAGGCGCTCTGTTGCAGGGAGCCGTCCGGGTTGAGTAGCTTGGGCCCCATCAGCCCGGCGGTGGAATGATCTGCAAAAGCATCCAGCAGACGTGAGAGGGCCGAGGGCCGAACCTCGGTGTCGGGGTTGAGCAGCCATACGAAGTCGGGCATGCCCTTACGTTGAAGAAATCGCTCCAAGATGAGGTTGTTGCCTCGAACGAATCCCAGGTTTCGCCCCGGTGTCTTCAGGCGCACCCAGGGATACTTCTCGCGGACCAGACGCGCGGAGCCGTCGGCCGAGGCGTTCTCGACTACCCAGACCTCCGAGTCGACGTCAGCTTGCTCCAGTGCGACCTGCAACGACGTCAGGCAGGTGTCCAGGAGCGGGCGGACGTTCCAGGAGACGATGATGACGGCCAGCGTCTGCATGGCGTGCTAGGGCTTGACGATTCTCAAGAAGAGCGGGTCCACGTTGTTGTTGACGGCGGCGATTTCGACGTCCTCATGGATCAGCCCGGCCCAGCAGTACTGCGGATTGCGCGCGTCGACAACGTGCACAAACCGCACCCCGCCGGTCACAGTAGCCCGCTCGTGGGGGAGCAGGTAGAGGTGACCTTCTTCGTCCTCAACTAACTGCGCTTCATTGCCGATGGCCCACCGCCAAGGATAATTGATGGTCGCGTTCTCGCAGTGGATGCCCACGCGGAAGACGCCGGCCTGAATCGTCTCGCCGAGCGTGGCGTAGTTCTGGTCGGAGTCATAGACCGTGCCTACCGGCGGGCCGCTGGTACGGATGGGCGTGTTGCCATCGTTTTCGACCGTCAGCGTGAAATAGAGCGTCTCGTTGAGCAGCATGGTGCTTTCTGTGGACCAATCCACTTCCGCGTTGAGAATGTAGGCCAGGGGACGACCGGCGTTGACCAGCTTCAGGGTGTCGCTCACGATCACCCGTTGTCCGACGTGATCCCGCGCTTCGGCGAGGACGACGTAGGTGCCGTCCGGTGGAGGCTCGGCGCCCGCGTCGATGCCGCCGTCGTAGTCAAAGGTGTGCAGGCCGGCTTTGTTGAGCGGCGTCTCGCTCTGCTCGTCCTCGCCGATGTGATGCCGGATGCCTTCTTCATCGATCATGTAGACCCGGAGTTCTTCGATGTCCTTCTGCAGGAAGGCATTGATGCGTACCCGGTCATCGAGTCCGTCCTGGTTGGGGGAGAATTCCTTTGGGTAGACGGAAAATCCCATGATGCCAGGCAGTTGCGTGTCGGCGTTTTTAATGTTGAGCGTCCCCGAGGCCCTGACCTGGCCGTCTGTGCTGTTCTCCGCGACGATTTCCCACGTATAGGTCCCATCTGGCAACACGCGACGCAGGATGGTATAAGGCGGATTCTCGCCAGGTAGTGTGAAGCCCTCCACCACACCTGAGAAGAGAACGGAGTAGGGCTCCTCATTGAGACTCAGAGGCGTGGGGGGGCGAAAGATGTAGCGTGTACCCGCTTCATCGTAAAAGCTGATGGCGACATCAGCGTTGCGGTTGAGCTTGAACGAGATGCGGGCAAGATCCTCTCGGCCATCAGCATTGGGCGTGATAGTTTCCGGCGCGACCGAGACGTCTTCTAAAAGTGGCGCTTCCTGGCAAGCCGTCAGTGCCATCAGACCGCCGCCCACGAGCGCAACGAAGAGCAAACGAGCCAGTTTCATCATCCACACCTCCTTTTCATCAGTCCCAACCACGAGCCAGGTTATAGAGTCCAGGGGATGTTCTGTGGGTATCTTCGTTTCCATAATGACGACGGGAAGCTTACCAGAACGGGGGGCGTTGTCAAATTTCAGACAGTAGACGACGCGCTTCGAAATCCCGCATTGGCCCCGAGTCAGCCAGAAATTGGGCACGGACTCACACAGAAAAACACGGTAAAGATAAAAAGTTGAAGCAAAGCCGTGAGCGTAGCCCGTGTATGTCTGTGTCCTGACGTTCTGGCGGGATTTCGAAGTGAGTCAGCTGGTAAAAAACGCTCTCTGCTGCCCCTGGCACAAAACACTTGAGAAAATCGTCGTCTGCGCTACAATTGACGGTGGAGGAGAATGCTATGCGGCTGTACCCAATCAAGTGGCGCAGCGCTCTGCTCCTGTTGTTGACCGTAAGCCTCATCTTGTCCGTGGTCCCACCGGCGGAGGCACAACAACAGGTGACAGATCCTGTGTTGCAAATCATGGAATCACTGTCAACACGCCGGAAGGTAGGCCAGCTGGTCGTGGTCTCGTTCCCTGGCACGGACGTGGGGGAGGGCTCCGCCATTGAGGTGCTCTTGAAGGAATATGCGGTCGGCGGTATCTTGTTACGCCCAGAGAACGGTAACTTCAGCCCGAATGGCGAGATTGACGCGACCACCTTGCTCTCTATGACCAATCAACTTCAGGAGACGACGTGGCGCAGTGCACAAGAGGCCATGCTCCCACCCATGGGTCTTGATCTTTATCGAACGAACTACATTCCGCTTCTTATGGCGGTGGATTCGGAGGTTGACAGTCTGCCCATATCCTCCTTTATCTCAGGAACCGCAGCCTTGCCCTCGGCCATGGCCCTGGGCGGGACGTGGAACCGCGCGCTGGCTGAGGCGGCTGGTCAGATTGTGGGCCGTGAGCTGATGGGCCTCGGCATCAACCTGTATCTCGGCCCTGATCTCGATGTACTCGATCCCCAGCGACTCGGTGACCCGGCTGGTCTGGGTACCACGGTGTTTGGCGGTCATCCTTACTGGGCCGGTGAACTGGGGCAGGCTTATGTGCGCGGCCTCCATCAGGGCAGCAGCGGGGGAATGGGCGTCATCCCCAAGTACTTCCCCGGCATTGGGAGCATTGACCGTCCGCTGAGTGAGGAAGTGCCCACGGTGCAACGCGCCCTGGAGCAGTTGCAGCAGACAGATCTGGCGGCGTTTTCGCCCATTTTGGAAGGGATGCCGGGGGCGGTAAGTGCTGCGGATGGGTTGTTGATCCCACACGTACGCTACAGTGGATTCCAGGGAAGTATCCGATCCTCCACCCGCCCCATCAGCCTGGACGCGCAGGCCCTCATGATGGCGTTGGAGGCAGGGAACGCGGAAGCCTGGCGTGCCGACGAAGGGCTTCTCGTGGCCGATAATCTGGGCATGCGGTCGCTCCGCCGCTTCGACGATCCACAGGGGCTAAGTTTCAACGCTCGCCGTGTGGCCCGCGATGCACTGCTCGCCGGCAACGATCTGCTGATCATGGACCGGTTTGCCGTGAACGGCGCGTGGGAGGAGCATTTTTTCAACGTTCGGGATACCCTGGACTTCCTCGCGCAGAGTTACGAGACCGACTCGACTTTTCAAGCCCGGGTGGATGAGGCCCTTTATCGCATTCTAAGTCTCAAATTACGCCTCTACTCTACGCTCACGGTGGACGACGTGAAACGCAGCCATGATGCGTTGGGGGATATTATCCGCCCCGAGGAGAGCGTCAGTGTGGATACGCAGGTGGCTATGAGCACGCTCTCCCGGCTGGTGCCCACGTCGGAGGATTTGCTGCCACCCGCCCCCAGGGAAGGGGATCAGTTTTTGATCTTCACGCAGCAAGAGATCATTCCCTTGGAAGCGGGCGGGCAACGGCTCGTCCTGGCGCAGAACGCCGTGCAGCAGGCCTTCGAGATTCTCTACGGCGTCGGGGGTACCGGTCAGGTGCAATCGGGGACGGTACGCTCTTTCACCTTCGAGAATCTATCGGAGGCATTGCAGACACCGTTGCCGGCCGGGGAGGGCGAGGAGGACGTTCAGTCGCTGCCCGTCATCGTCCGTAGTGCCCTGGATCAGGCGCAATGGATCATTTTTGCCGCCACAGATCTGAGCACGTCGGAACCCACGGCGACCGCGCTCAGGGAGTTTCTCCAGCAAGAGGCCGACGTGCTCAAGGCCAGGATCGTGATCTTTGATTTCGGCGCCCCGTATGGCTTGACGAGCACCGATTACAGCAAGTTGGATGCGTATTACGCGTTGTACGATCCTGGCGACGCCTTCGTCCAGGCTGCCGTCCGCGGTCTTTTCCGTGATCTGCCGGCGGCGGGTGCGCCGCCCGTGACGATTTCTGCGCTGAATTACGATTTGAGTGTTCAGACGACGCCAGATCCTGAGCAGCTCATCTCGCTTTCTGTGGTCAAGGAGACGGGGCAACCCATGACTGAGGAGGAGAAAAACAGCATCCGCAAGGACGACGTGATCTATCTGCGAACCAGCGTGATTGTGGATCGAAACGGAAATCCTGTGCCGGACGGGACGCCCGCGGAGTTTATTCTCACCTATCCGCAGGAGGATCGTCGCATCGAGACGATCCTGGCGGAGACGGAGGACGGGGTGGCGTTTGTGCCCATCACGCTGGACCGGGTGGGGCAGTTGGACATCACGGTTAAGTCCGATCCGGTCGCGCCGTTCTATCACCTGCAGCTGACCATACGCGAGGGACAGTCCGTGGTGATGATTTCCGTGACGCCCACACCCACGCCCGAATCTGCGTCGCCCACCGCCGAGCCCGAAATCGAGGCGTCGCCGGAACTGCCTGAGCCCTTACGATTGCCTCTGCCGGGGCGCTATAAATTGCTGGGGTGGGCTGGGGTAGGCGCGTTGCTGGCCAGCGCCCTGGGATTCTTCTGGGCCCGTGAGCGAGAAGCAGGCGCCTCTGATACGTTGCGGGTCATGTTGTGGGGCGTGATTGGCGGCTTGATAGGCTACGTCGTGGTGATGACCGCTGTCCGGTGGCTGTTTCCAGGCTGGGTCTCCTGGCTGGCAGGACGAGAGTTCCTTGTGGGTGGCGTGTCATTGTTTGGTGGTGGACTCGTGCTTGCGTTGATCCTGCTACGACCAAGGCCGCGTCTGGAGGCCTCTAGGGCGTGACCAGGAGGGCCAACGTCGTCAGGATGAGGATGGCGAAAAGAAGCGGCAAGTTTTCCCGCAAGATGGGTTCCCAGTCGCGTAACTCTGTCTTTGTCACCGGTTTGCCGAGATTCTGTGCGCGGGAGGTTTGCGCGCCTGGTTCTGCGGTTTCTTTCAACAACGCATGGAACGCCTGAATGCTCTCTGGACGATCTTTGGGATGCAGAGCCAATGCGGTGAGCACGGCGTGTTCTACGCCCGGAGGGATAGCGAGGTTGAGGTCCCGCGGTGGTATAAGCGCTTCTGGATGGAGGAAACGCTCTTGGGCTGTGACGGGCGGTTTGCTGGTCAGTAGATGGTAGAGTGTGGCGCTGAGCGCGTAGACGTCGCTCTGCATATCTGTGTGTTCTCCATCGCTACCATACTGTTCCAGGGGTGTGTAGGCGGCCGTACCGCGTCCCTGGACAACCGTGATGGTGCGCGCCTCGTCGCTGCTGAGCAGTTTAACGAGCCCGAAATCAACCAGTTTTAGATAACCCGCCGGTGTCAATTTGATGTTGGAAGGTTTGATATCTCGATGTAGGATCGGAGGATCCTGCTGATGAAGATAGGTCAGTGCGTCGCACAACTGGTCCGCCCAGGTGAGAACTTGTGCGACCGGGAGAAACTCATCGTCCTGGCGCGCCTGCTCGATGATCTCCCGGAGATCGTGACCGGGGACAAAGTCCATGACCAGGTATTCGCGGTCGGCGTGGGTGAAATAATCCGAGACTTTGGGTAGATTGGGGTGATCCAGCCGCGCGAGAACCTCTGCTTCACGGCGGAACTGCTCTTGGAGCTGCCGCAGCGTTTTGTCGGAGACGTCCACGTCACTGGGCGCGATCTCCTTGACGGCGCAGACTCGCCCCGTCAACAGCAGATCTTCTGCGCGGTAGACGGCTCCCATGCCGCCTCGGCCGATGGGGCCAACCACGCGATAGCGTTCTTTGAGAACAACACCAGGTTCCAGTAATTTTACCATGGCTAATAAATCATACATTGGTTGATTAAAAAGTCAAATTGGAGTAGCTGATGAAAGAGACCAAGGAACCGAACGTACCTCTGCTCATTATCTACGATGGCTCTCTCTCGGGCACCCGTTGGCTGCTTGAGAAGAAACACATCACGCTAGGACGCTCGCCCGATTGCGATATCGTTTTCCTGGAGCGCCAGATCTCCCGATATCACGCGCGGGTGGAGCGAGACGAGGAGGGATACTTGTTGCGCGATCTCGGCAGCAAGAACGGTACGCAAGTGAACGATGACACTATCCGGGGTCAGCCTTATCGGCTGCGGGATGGAGACGAGATCACCCTGGCGGCGACGGTACGGATGGGGTTTGTGGCCGGGGACGCGACGTTGCCGTTGGACGGTATCATGCAATCGGACAAGGCCTTGGAACTGGATGAGGATGCGCGCCGAGTCTCGCTGGGACGTCGTGAGCTCGATCCGCCACTTTCGCCCTCGCAGTTCAAGTTGTTGATGTTACTGGCCCACCAGGACGGGGACGTGGTCCGCCGTGAGGAGGTCGTTGACGAGATTTGGCCGGACGCTGTGGGCGGCGTTACTGATCAGGCGGTCGATGCTTTGGTCTACCGGCTGCGTGAGCGGCTGGCGGAGTTGGATCCCGATCACAATTACGTGGTCACCGTGCGCGGGCATGGATTTCGGTTTGAGGAAAAGGG
>DAOTUH010000113.1:0-5393 GCA_034437255.1 Anaerolineae bacterium | reverse complement strand
GTTAAAAGGAGCTAACAGTCAGCGAATGGGTGCAGGGGGTGAGCAACTTCCCAAGCCCATTTTTACCAAGGATCCCCCGGATCTCACCGATCTCTTCCCCCCTTTTATCTGTGCAATCTGTGAAAATCTGCGGATAGATCTCCCCCTCTACTGAAAAAAGGTTATGCCTCACGCCGGACAGTTGCCAAAATTATATCTGTTTAGTCTTCTGAGGTGCGACGCACTTTCGCCGAAGTTCACGAGCCGGGGACTCCTAAACCATGCTCGGAGAACTTTGTAGCGCGGCTTGTTTCGATCCGTAAGGTGCGTTGCACCTGGACGCTCACAAACCTAAACGGTTGCCCAAAATCTTTAAGTTACTTATTATTTCTAAACATCAAAGCCAACCTGGATCAACAAAATTTACCATCATTTAAATTTCCTTAGCGTTCTTGGCGCCTTTGCGTGAGGTTGATGGTTATTTCAGTGAAGTCATCTCCCGTTCCTCCAAAACCTCCATACGCCCGTCAGCGAATTGAATTTTCGCCTTTCCCCCTGACATGGACACCGAATGTGAAAGATGGGCAAAGAGAACAAGCGCCCCCTCCTCAAGTGAGATGAGGGCGCTTGTAGGATTTCTATGGGGCTGCGTCAGGGTCAGGCAGTGACGGCTGTTTCTTCCTTGACCCACGCGCGCAGTTCGACGCTTACTCTTTGGAAGAAACTGTTGCTTGGAAGATCGCCTTCAGCGTAGACAATGTCCTTGACCTTGACCCGCACACGGAGGGCGGTGGTTTCAAGGACAATCTCCATGCCGGGCTGCACGAGAACGACCTCTACGTCTTTTCCCTTAGACGCTAATTTTGCGTTGAGGGAGGGATCGTTAAATGCGTAGTTACTGGCCAAAATTGTGGTCACGGTCTTAATATCGCTCTTGTCAAAGAGCCAGGCCTCCACGGCTGTGACCTTTTTGGGGTCCTCAACGCCGATGGACTCCGAGATCCCAATGCCACACTCGCCTAAAAACTCTCCTTCCCGCTCAATGCTGAAGGAGGGATCGAAGAAATCATCACCTAATTCATACGTTGCCTGGTACGAGGAGAGGGGTGGGCCTGCTTCTCCTTCGAAGATGTCCTCTTCTTCCACACCTACCTGTCCGAAAGCCGCGGCGCGTCCCGATGCCGGTTGCTGGGCTTGTTTTCTCTGCCCCCTGAACCAGGTGATAAGGAAGAAAGCCGCAGCGACAGCCGCAATGATAATCAAGATCAGGCCAAGGATGGTCCACAGAGAGATGCCACCATTGGTCGCTTCCTCTGGTGCCTCCTCGGCCGGCTCAAGTTGCAGTCCTTTTTCCTCCGCGATTTTGAAAGCCAACCTATGCATAGGCGTGCCTTCTGTAACGTTCTCGAAAGCCAGGATTCGCTCCAGCGTCTCCTTCAGCTTTTCAGGTTGGTTGACCCAAGGATTGGCATAGCGCCCTTTTAAATCCAAGCCCAACCTGTTCTGGACTGCATCCCAATTGCGATCCCTATCGTAATCTTCGGCCACGGATTGGAGATAATACGTCTGGAAGTCCGTACGTAGATGACCGGGTGAAGCGTTTTTCCAGCGAACCGGCCAGATTCCCCAGGCAAAGATCAGCCCGAGAATAAGACCGATGATGATGCCGCCGCTGAGGAATACAAGACCCTTGCGCTTCTCTAAAATGTTGAGTATGGTGAGCATAGCAAACCCCCTTGCCTTTGGATTGGGTAAGATTTAGTTAAAGATTACCATAGATTTTATCGGTTGGCAAGTTGTTTGCGTCAGGTTGGCTCGCCAACAAATTGGCAAAAGTTTTTCAGGAGGCGCGCTGAAAATTCGACGATGATTGAAGCTTGGCTGCCCTGAAAAAGGGTCAGCCCATAGAAAATATGGTATCCCTAGAGTCGGGGTACGGTGAATTGGAGCATGACTGTGCGTCTTCTTCTTCTTTTACCTCGAGGCGAAATAGCGCTGCATCCGACCGCGAATCGCGGACCGTGTCCGGCGCTGTCGCATCTGGCGGGCGATGATGTGCACCGGGCGCTCGACGTGCTGGAAGAAGGCCCGATAGCCCTCACATAGGACGTTGAGCGGCGGTTCCCCAGGTGACGTAGCACGCCGGTTCTTGGGACAGCCGCCGTTGCAGAAAACGCGCACGTCGCAGGCCCGGCAGATCTCGGGCAGATCCGCCTTGGCCTGACCGAAGGCCCGCTGCTTCGTCGAGCCGACCAACTTTGTCAGCGGCGTCTCGGTGAGGTTGCCCAGCCGGTAGCGCGGCGCGACGAAGTGATCGCAGGCGTAGAGATCTCCGTTGTGCTCCAGCGCCATCGCGGTGCCGCAGGTCTCCGAGAAGACGCAGAGCCCCGGCGGGCGCCCCAGCGCGACGGAGACCGCCACGTCGAAGATCTGCACGGAGACGGTGCCCAGATCCCGCTGCGCCCACGCGTCGAAGATGGCCGATAGAAAGGCGCCGTAAGGTTTTCCCCTGACGGAGCGCTCCGTCAGCGTTCCGTCCGCCGTCCACTGCACGATGGGGATGAACTGGATGAATCTTGCTCCCACCTCGTCCCGGAGAAAGCGGTAGGTCTCCAGTGGATGCGGGGCGTTGGCTGCGTGGACCGTCGCCAACACGTTAAAAGCCACATCGTGCCGTTTGAGCACCTCCAACCCTGCCATGACCCGGTCGAAGGTAGGCGCGCCATCCTTGCCACGACGGTAAGCCTCGTGCAACGCCTGCGGCCCGTCGAGGCTTAGCCCGACCAAAAAGTTGTGTTGCTTGAAGAATCGGCCCCATTCATCGTCGAGAAGCGTCCCGTTGGTCTGGAGCGTGTTGATGACACGTATGCCGGGACGTCGATACCGCGCCTGGTATGCCACGGCGCGCTCGAAGAAATCGACGCCCAGCAGCGTCGGCTCGCCGCCCTGCCACCCAAAGGTCACTGCCGGGACACGCTGCGCCGCGATGTACTGGCGCGTGAAGGCGTCCAGCACCGCGTCGGACATGCGAAAATCCATGGTTTCGGGATAGAGCCGCGCCTTGGATAGATAGTAGCAGTACGCGCAGTCCAGGTTGCACGTCGGCCCAATGGGTTTGGACATAATGTGAAAGGCGGCGGGGGTTTTCATTGATGGCACCTCAGAAGTCAAGAGTTACGAGTCAGAGCTCGTCGGGGTGGAGGCGGGATAGAGTGTCGGCGTGGTGGGCGCGGCCTGTGGCACGGAGGCGCGCCAGGTAGGTGGGTAGTTCGCCGCGCACGTGATACGGGCCGCCTTCTGCCAGTACCGTCTGCATGGGATCGACGCCGTGCTCCGCCGTCGTCACCATCTGGTGGTGCCAGTCCGCCAGCATGCCCATGGCACGGTCGACCACGTCCGGGCGTTCGGCGGCGAGGTTGTGCTGCTCGTGGGGGTCCACCGCCAGGTCGAAGAGCATCACGGGTGCCAGCTGCTTGTAGCCGTCGTGGTAGGTGCGGATGCAGAGGTAGTCGTCGAAGCGGACGCCGCGCTGGCACGACCAGGCGTTCTGGCTGATGACGAGGTAGGGCCGATCCGACGCCGCTTCGCTGCGCCGAAACGTTTCGCTGAACGGGACGGCGTCCCAATTGGCGGGCATCTCGCCGCCGAGCAGTTCGACGAGCGTCGCAGCCCAGTCGAAGTGGTAGTGCAGGGCGCGATCCACGCGCGGTGCGTCCGTCAGCCCGGGCCAGCGCACGATGAGCGGCACGCGGCAGGTGGGTACATCGGCGGTCTGGTGGTCGCCCCAGACGTTGAGCTCGCCCTGGTTTTCGCCGTGGTCGGCGCTGACTATGATGACGGTCTCGTCGAGCACGCCGGCGTCGGCCAGCGCGTTGAGCAAACGGCCCACGTGGGCATCGGCGTAGCGAATGCCCGTGTCGTACCCGTCGATCCACTGCTTCACTGCTGCCATGGAATCGAGCTGGGCCGGGATGCGGGGATAGTCGCGGTGAAATTCCTCTCGGCCCCAGCCGTGAGGCTCCTGAGGGCTGTGAGGACCGTAGCCCTCCCAGCCGCGTCGGTGCACCTCCTCGGTTAGCCATGGGGGCAGCAGCGCGTCGGCGAAGGGATCGCCGAAGGACGCGGGCGTCCGGTAGGGCGTGTGCGGGTCCCAGTAATTGACGTGGAGGAACCAGTCGTCGGTCGCGGCGTTGCGCCTAATCCAATCCAGGGCCAGCGGCGTCACGTCGTCGGCCAGCTCCAAGCCGCCCTTGCCGGGGTTGTAGATCTCGGAGTAGCCCGCGTACCAGTGCCAGGCCGCGTGCCGCTCGCCGAAGGGGCTGACGGTGACGGTGTGCAGGCCGACGTCGCGCAAGGTGCGCATCCAGCCGGTGGCGTCGAAGGTATCGCGGAAGCCACGGTCCGGGCCTTCGATGAAGGGCGCGGCTGCCGTGCCGCCGTGGTTGACAACGCCGGTGTGAAATCCGAAGCGCCCGCTCCAGAGCGCCGTGCGTGAGGGCAGACAGGGTGCGTCGGTGTTGTAGCAGTTATCGAAGCGCACGCCCTCGTCGGCCAGGACGTCGATATTCGGACTGGTCTCGCGGGGATAGCCGTAGCAACCAAGATGATCGGGGCGCAGGGTATCGATATCGATGTACAGAACGCGCATGGTGTGAGTCTCCTATGTGATTGGGTAGCACGCTATCATTATCGATCAAACTCGTGTGGATGCAAGGACTTCCGAAGCAAAACGTCTCTCCGATAACCAGGGTCTTATCATTCTCGCTTCGAACGGATCACTGATCCGCGGGATCGCCAGATCCCCGTAGAGGCCAAAAAACTTCGCATACGTAGATTTGACAATCCACTTCAAGCAAGAACAGAAGTGTAACCAGAATGATAGAGCCTTGCCGGTAAACGTGAAGATTGGACACCCATGGAGTTGTCAGATAGAATAACTCGGGTATCTGTTTAGTCTTCTGAGGTGCGACGCACTTTCGCCGAAGTCCACGAGCTGGGGACTCCTAAACCATGCTCGGAGAACTTTGTAGCGCGGTTTAGGAGTCCCCAGCTCGTGGACTTCGGCGAAAGTGCGAGCTGGGGACTCCTAAACCATGCTCGGAGAACTTTGTAGCGCGGTGTGTTTCGATCCGTAAGTGCGTTGCACCTGGACGCTCACATAGATTTGACAATCCACTTCAAGCAAGAACAGAAGTGTAACCAGAATGATAGAGCCCTGCCGGTAAACGTGAAGATTGGACACCCATGGAGTTGTCAGATAGAATAACATGGGTATCTGTTTAGTCTTCTGAGGTGCGACGCACTTTCGCCGAAGTTCACGAGCCGGGGACTCCTAAACCATGCTCGGAGAACTTTGTAGCGCGGTGTGTTTCGATCCGTAAGTGCGTTGCACCTGGACGCTCACATAGATTCGA
>DAOTUH010000112.1:0-6243 GCA_034437255.1 Anaerolineae bacterium | reverse complement strand
CTTGCCCAGCACCTCTGCGTCGCCCGACGTCGGATTCAGAATTCCCACCAGCATCTTGATCGTGGTGGATTTGCCCGCGCCGTTGGGGCCGATGAAGGCCAGCCGCGCCCCCTCGTCAATGGCGAACGTGAGATCACGCACGGCGTGTACCTCGTCGCGCTCCGGGCTGAAAAGCGTGCGCAGACTGCCCCACAGCCCTGATCGCTTCTTTGTGGTGACGAACGTCTTGCTCAGCTTCTCCGTTTCGATGATGGGCATCATATTCTCCACTTCGTCTGTGTGCTGCAGAAATCCAGTATACGATCTCGGGCGCAAAGGTCAATGTGAGCGTGGTGCGTGGTGCGTGATACGTGATGCGTGATGCGTGATGATTAGTTGACCGGAGACCGGGGACGGGAGACCGGCATCGAGATTCAAGCATCCAGCATAGCTGGGGCCGGTGTCTCGCCGCGCCGCCATCGGCAACAAGCTGGGGCCGGTGTCTCACCGTGCCACCATCAGCAACAAGCTGGGGCCGGTGTCTCACCGCGCCACCATCAACAACAAGCTGGGGCCGGTGTCTCGCCGCGCCCCCCGTTTTCTCTTCTCGCACTTTGTGCTAAGCTAGAACCTGAAGTTGACCCAGCGTCAGGAGAGCGTCCTATGAAGCTGAAACACTTCCAAAATCCGCCTAATGCGTATCGCGAGATCC
This sequence comes from Anaerolineae bacterium, assembly GCA_034437255.1. Taxonomy (GTDB): domain Bacteria; phylum Chloroflexota; class Anaerolineae; order B4-G1; family SLSP01; genus G713. Next base: position 5,552 of record DAOTUH010000112.1, on the reverse strand, counting down.
CCTTCTGGTCGTGGAACGATGATCTCGACCCCGAAGAGCTGGTGCGTCAGGTCGCCCTGATGACCGAAGCCGGGTGGGGTGGCTTTTTCATGCACGCCCGCGTCGGGCTGCGCACGCCCTACCTCGGCGAGCGGTGGATGGCGTGCGTCCGCGCCTGCGTCGAGGCGGCTCGCGAGCACAACCTGGGCGCCTGGCTCTATGACGAGGACGCATGGCCCAGCGGCTTCGCCGGCGGCCTCAGCGTCGCCCCGCACCCCGACTACCGCGCGCAGTGCCTCATCTGCAAGGTCGACGACCGGCCCGCGCTCATCGCCGAACGCATCGCCACCTTCGTCGCCCGCGAAGTGAACGGGTGCATCACCGACGTTCGCCCCGAGGACGCGCCCGCCCTCGACGATCCCAGCGCGCGCGTCATCCAGTTCTATCCGCAGACCATGCCCCTGGGCGCGCCGTGGTTTAACGACTACGCTTTCATCGACCTGCTCAACCCAGACGCCGTCCGCGCCTTCCTGGAGAGCACGCACGAGGCCTACGCCGCCCGCTTCGGCGACGAGTTCGGTCACGTCATTCCCGGCATCTTCACCGACGAGCCGGGCGTCTTCTACCGCAGCCACGACGCCACGCAGCAGCCCGCCATCCCCTGGACCGACGCCTTCCCTGACCTCTTCGAGTCAACCTACGGCTATAATCTGCTGCCGCATCTCCCCGCGCTCTTCTTCGACGTGTGCGACTTCCACCGGGTGCGGTATCATTTTTGGCGGATGGTGACCGAGCGTTTCTTAGCCAGTTTCACGCGCCAGCTCACCGCCTGGTGTGCCAACCACGGGATCGACGCCACCGGGCATTACAACGCCGAGGATACGTTAGCCTCGCAGATTCCCTTCCTCGGCGCGACCATGCCCCATTATGCGCAGATGCAGATCCCCGGCGTCGATAAGCTGGGCCGCGAGATCAACACCGGTGCCGGCACCGTGCTCACCATGAAACAGCTCGACAGCGTCGCCTGCCAGACCGGCAAGCCTCGCGCGCTCTGCGAGAACTACGGCTGTTCGGGCCAGGACTTCGCGCACGCCGGGCGCAAGTGGCTGGCCGACTGGGCTTACGTGCTGGGCGTCAACCTCAACAACCCGCACCTCTCGCTCTACAGCATGCGCGGCGAGCGCAAGCGCGACTATCCACAGACCCTCTTCTACCAGCAGCCGTGGTGGCCCGAGAACCGCTTGATCGCCGACTACGTGGCGCGCCTCAGCTACGTGCTCACCCAGGGGCAGCGCGTGGTTGACGTGCTGGTGATCCATCCCATCGGCAGCGCGTGGACGCTCTATCGTCCCGACGCGACGTATCCCGTGGCCCGGCTCGACGAGATGCTCGACGACGTGCTGCTCGCTCTACTGGAGGCGCAGCGCGATTTCCATCTGGGCGACGAAATGCTCATGGCGCCGGATGCGCCGTGTAAAGCGCAGGTGGATCGCGGCGACGGCGGTCCCGCGTTCCGCGTCGGCGAGATGACGTACCGCGTCGTCGTCGTGCCGCCGGGCGTCACGTTGGCGGAAAGCACCGTCCGGCTGCTGCACGAGTTTGTGGATGCGGGCGGGGCCGTGTTGGCGGTCAACCCGCTGCCCACCGAGATCGAGGGGCGCTGGGTGGAGGGGGCCGTGCTGCCGGAAGCGACGCGCGTGGTCACCCTGAAGACGCTGACCGATACCCTGGATGACGTACTTCCTTTTGACGTCCGCATAGCAGGCCAGCCCGCGATCTGGGCGCATCACCGCCGCATCGACGACGCTGACATCTACTTTCTTGCTAATACCGAACGCGAGTCCGGCGGTGTCGCCAGCGTGGAGATGCAGGGCGCCGGGCGCCTGGAAGCCTGGGATCCGGCGACAGGCGCGGTGCGCCAACTCCCCAGCCAACAGCATGACGGCATCACCCGCGTCACCCTCGATTTCCCGCCGGCGGGATCGCATCTGCTGGTGCGATACGCAGATCAGCCACCGGTTCTGTTCCGGCAAGCATCGGGGGAGCGGGTTATCTCTAAAATGGCGCTTTCGGATATGTGGGACCTGACGCTGGACGAGCCCAATGCGCTGACACTGGACACGGTCCAGCTGCGCATCGGTGAGGAGCCGTGGCGCGAGTCGCAGTACGTCCTGGATGCCCACGACGACGTCGCCGAGAGCGGGCGCGGGACACCCTTCGCGCTGCGCTACGCCTTCGATGCGGCGGTCCGTCCGCCCGGCCCGGTCTATCTGGCGGTGGAGCAGCCCGAGCGCTACACGGTCATGGTCAACCGGCGGCGTATCACCGGCGACGAGGGCTGGTGGCGCGACATCGCCTTTCGCAAGCTCAACGTGACCGCGGCTTTGCAGGCAGGGCGCAACGAGATCCTGCTCTCCGGCGTCTTTGCGCGCGATATGGCGCTGGAGAGCCTCTATCTCGTGGGCCAGTTCGGCGTTAAGGCGCGGCGCCGGGGCGAAGAGGGCCGTTACAACGGTCAGCGGTTCGACCGGTACGCGCCCGATTTTCGTGTCGTCACCGCGCCGGAGCAAATTCGAGCGCGCCGCAAGGGTGGGGCGCTTCGCTTCGACCTCACGCAGCAGGGCTTTCCCTTTTTCGCGGACCGCGTCACGCTGCAGCAACACTTCCGCGTGCCTGCGCACGCCGGCCCGATGCACCTGGAGATCGACGAACAGTGCGCGGCTGTCGTCCACGTCCACGTGAACGGCACGCACGTCGGCAGCACGGCCTGGCCCCCGAACACCATCGATATCACTGGGGCGGTGCGCGAGGGCGAGAACGTCATCGCGCTGGAGCTGGTGGGCACGCTGCGCAACCTGCTGGGTCCGCACCACCTGCGCGGCGGCGACCGCGCCTGGACCGGCCCCGACGAGTTCCGCGACAAGACCCGTTGGACCGACGACTACGTCCTCGTCCCCTTCGGCTTCGACGGCGTCGTGTTGAAATTCTACGGAGGCTCGTAGTCAGGCACGGAGCTCCAGCGGAGTGCCGTTGGACGCGATTCTACGTGAGTGGCACGGTGAGGACACCGGCCACAGCAAGAAAAGACATCACGCAATACGCAACACGCAATCCTTCGACCTTGCTCAGGACAGGCACGCAATACGAAAACGAAAGGAGACCAAATGTCTGACGACGCCTATCTCCGCTTAGCCGACCGCCTCACTGCGCGCGGCATCGACGTTGCCGCGGTCAAGGCGGCGCTCAAGCAGCAGCGTATCGAGACGCCCAGCTGGGGCTACGGCGACAGCGGCACGCGCTTCAAGGTCTTTCCCTGGCCCGGCGCGGCGCGCACGGTGCCGGAGAAGCTGGCGGACGCGGCTTTTGTCCACCGGCTGACGGGGATCGCGCCGTCGGTGGCGCTGCACATCCCCTGGGACAGGGTCGACGATTGGCAGGCGCTCAAGGCGTACGCCGTCGATTTGGGCGTGGAGATCGGCGCTATCAACCCCAACCTGTTCCAGGAGAACGCCTACAAATTCGGCTCGGTCTGTCATCCCGATCCGGCGGTGCGCCGGCAGGCCGTGGATGACATGCTGGCGTGCATCGAGATCATGGAGGCGACCGGCTCGGAGCTCCTCAGTCTCTGGTTGGCGGACGGGACCAACTACGCGGGCCAGGACAGCATTCGCGCCCGCAAGCGGCGGCTGGAAGCGGCGCTCGCCGAGGTCTATGCGACGTTGCCCGAGGGCGCCCGGTTGTTGATCGAGTACAAGGTCTTCGAGCCGGCCTTCTATCACACGGACCTGGCGGATTGGGGCATGGCGGCGACTCTGGCGCGCAAACTCGGCCCGCAAGCCCAGGTGCTGGTCGACACAGGCCACCACGCGCCCGGGACCAACGTGGAGCAGATCGTGGCCTTTTTGCTGGACGAGGCGCTGCTGGGCGGCTTCCACTTCAACGACCGCAACTACGCCGACGACGATCTCATCGTCGGGACGAGCCACCCCTTCCGGCTGTTCCTGATCTACAACGAGCTGGTGGGGGCGGCGCAGTCTGATGAGCTGGCGGTTGCTGCCTGCGCGGAGAACGTGGCGTACATGATTGACCAGTCGCACAACGTCGAGCCGAAGCTGGAGGCGATGCTGCTCTCTGTGCTGAACTGCCAGGAGGCCTACGCCAAGGCGTTGTTGGTCGACCGCGCGGCGCTGGCGGAGCGCCAGGCAGCGCAGGACGTGCTGGGTGCCCACCGGCTGCTCAAAGACGCCTTCGCTACCGACGTCCGCCCGTTGTTAGCCCACGTCCGCCGTGAGATGGGGTTGTATCCTGATCCAATGGCGGCGTACAAAGCGAGTGATTATCCCCAGAAAATTGCCCAAGAACGCAGCGAGGCAAGCCACGACAGCAGCGGCTACCCCGGTGCGTGAAGTTTGACAGGATTAACAGGATGCACAGGATTCTTGATGTTGTTACGCGATTAACAACGGATGCGCAGTCGCTCGTTTTCAAAGACGCTGAAGCATCCGGGTAGCTCATCCGCGTGGTGTTGGAGAATCCATTTGAGGGCGGCAATACGCTCGGCGCGTCGTGCCTGTCCCATGCGCAGGAGCAAAACACCGGCATGTGGTTGATTGGAACGATAAACCAGCATGCCAAAATCATGATCTTGGGTGATCAGAATGCGCTGGTCGCGCACGGCCCAGTGGAGGATTTCAGAGTCTAGCATGTGGGGGTCTACGTCACCAACGAAGATCGTATCATGACCGGCGTTTGTAAGGAATTGAGCGACGCTGCGTCCTACATTGTGATCAACGAGGAATTTCATGCCGGATTCGGCTGAGGATAGACGCGCTCGGAGGCAACTAGATCAGCAGCGTACTGGAGCGCGGCCTGAATGTCTTCCGGCTCCAGGTCGGGATACTCTTCCAGCAGTTCTTCCTGAGGCACGCCGGCCGCGACAGCGGCTACGATCTGAGCGACACTGATGCGCATGCCCCGGATGACGGGTTTGCCCACCAGGATGTCTGGATCAATCGTGATTCGATCTTCGAGCATCTTGTTGTCCATAGGAACCTCTTTTTCCTTAGCGTCATTTTCATTGTAACACGGTAGGAGCGTGGAGCAAGAGATGAAGTTTCTGGGCAAACGAAGCAGTTCCAGGGTGGCTCAAACGCCATAGGCGACTTCCAATCATATTTTCCTCCCGCATCAACTCCAGCTTCGTTTGCCTTGCTTTCGTCTACGCAGTTTCTATGGTACGGAGAGCGTTTTCACCAGCGGACTTGCTTCGAAGTCCCTTTCTGTTTGAACAATTTCGAAAGGAGCGATCATGGAGAAGATGAACCGAGTGGCGCCGCACAACCAGCTTGTCGGTGAGATGCCCAAGATCGGTATTCGGCCCACGATTGACGGGCGGCGGGGTGGGGTGCGTGAGTCGTTAGAAGATCAGACGATGGGTATGGCACGGCGGACGGCGGCGTTTTTGAGCGAGCATCTGCGGCACGCTAACGGTCTGCCCGTGGAGTGCGTCGTCGCCGATACGTGCATCGGCGGAGTGGCGGAGGCGGCGGCGACGGTGGAGACATTTGCGCGGG